>CAZMOS010000110.1:0-13112 GCA_964567945.1 uncultured Lentimicrobiaceae bacterium | reverse complement strand
TATTTATTGAGGTCATTATTAATCAATTAGCAAGATGTGCGAAACTTCAGTTATTCATACATCAGCAACTCCTTCGCCGTATCCACTGCAGCTTTCGAGACTTTTTCATCGCTTAGCATGGCTGCTATCTCCTCTACCCTGCCCTCGTCATCCAGTCTGGCGATCTTTGTCTGGGTGGTTTCTCCGGTGGTTTCTTTGTAAACCTTATAATGCTGGTCGGCTTTGGCGGCAATCTGCGGAAGATGGGTGATGGCGATCACCTGGTGGCGCAGCGACATCTTCTTTATGATGTTGCCGGCTTTCCCTGCAATATCCCCCGAAACACCTGCGTCAATCTCGTCAAAAATAACAGTGGGCAAAAGTTGTTTCCGTGTAACCAGCGATTTAACAGCAAGCATCAGCCGCGAAAGTTCACCGCCGGAAGCAATGGAGGAAACAGGTTTCATCTGACTGCCTTTATTGGCAGTAAACAGAAAGGTTATTTTGTCTTGTCCCGATGATGTCAGCGTGTCGTATTTTTCAATATCCACTTGAAAAATACCATCTTTCATCCCCAACTGGTGCAAAAGCCCTGTAACTGCTTCAGCCAACCTTTTACTTCCGGAAAATCTGACTTCAGAAAGTTCTCCGGCCCGGCGGTATGCTTCCTTTTCAAGCCGTTCTTTTTCTTTGGTAAGTTTTCTGATTTTCTCATCATTCAGCGTAATGCCGTCCAGCTTCGAGGCATATTCCTCTTTTAAAGCCACCAGTTCTTCAACACTGTTCACATGATGTTTCTGCTGAAGATGATAAATCGCGTTCAACCTTTCGGTCACCTGCTCCAGTTCGTCCCGGTTAAAATCTGTTTCCTGTCCCAGCCCCGATATTTCCGAAGCAATGTCATCCAGTTCGATCTGTGCGCTTTTCAGTCTTTCAACAAGTTCACCGATACGCGGAAAATAATCGCTGACAGGTAGCAGGGTGTCAAGTACTTCAGTAAGCAGTCCCGAAACAGTCTGTTCGTTTTCATTCATCAAACCGCTTGCTTGTGAAATGGCACGGGTGACTTCTTCGGCGTGTGAAAGAAACTTTTCCCTTTCAACCAGTTTATTCAGCTCTTCTTCATCAAGATTCGCCGCAGCCAGTTCATCATACTGAAACCGGAAATAATCCTCATCACGCCTGATCTTTTCATTTTCGGCGATCAGTTGACCGAGTTGTTGCGACACCTCTTTCAATTGATTAAAAACGCTCCCGTAAGAAACAACGAGTTCCGGTTTATCAATATAGGCATCCAGTACGTCCAGTTGAAAACGTGATTTTGATAATTCGAGGGTCTCATGCTGTGAATGAATGTCAACCAGGCGGGAAGCGAGGGATTTCAGTGTTTCGAGGTTTACCGGGGTATCGTTGATGAAAGCCCTCGACCTGCCCGAAGGAATGATCTCGCGCCGGAGTATGGCTTCGCGCTCATAATCCAGATCATTTTCTTTGAAAAAGTGATCAATATCCAATTCATCAATCTGAAACACCCCTTCGACCACACATTTTTTTCCTTTGTCCATCAAAACCCCGTAATCGGCGCGCTTACCCATCAGCAGCGACAATGCACCGATCAATATTGATTTTCCTGCACCTGTTTCGCCTGTGATCACACTAAAACCATCCGGGAAACTGATGTTCAGGTCTTTGATCAGGGCATAATTTTTTATGGAAAAGGATTTTAACATACCTTTTGGGAAACGATGTATCCGGCAAATTTAAACCAAAATCATAAAAAAATGTTAATTAAAATTTAATAGGTGCTTTTGGACAGCATATCTTTGAGATATGTTTTACTTTTGAGCACCTTAATCATTTAAAATACTCACTATGACTTGTGCACATTGTATTGGATCCGAAAACATCTTTAATAAAAAAGAAGCGCAGAAAAATCTGAAACGCTACAATAAAAAAGGTCCGAACAAAACAACAACATTACTGTTAAATGCGCTGGAACAAGAGAATCTGACGGGTTTGTCGCTACTTGATATTGGCGGAGGGATCGGCGTTATCCAAATCGAGCTGTTAAAAAAAGGGCTGTCGCAAGCCACGGATGTTGATGCTTCCCAGGCATTCATTTCCGCTGCCCGCCAGTTAGCCGCGAAAGAAAACCTTGACAAAAAAACCCGTCATATCTATGCCGATTTTATGGATTGCCACCAAGATGTTGAAGAACACGACATTGTAACACTGGAAAAAGTTGTTTGTTGCTATCCTTATGTCGAGGAGCTAATCAGTCATTCAACTGCCAAAGCCCAAAAATATTACGGCCTGGTTTATCCCCTGGACGGAACGGTGGCGAGAGCCGTCAATAAATTGGCCCACTTGTATTTTAAAATCACCGGGAATCCTTTTCGCACCCAAATCCATTCAGAAAAAATGATGGATAGCCTCATCTGTGAAAGCGGCTTCCGGAGAATTTTTTACAGCAGGATATTCCCGTGGAATATTGCATTGTACAAGCGGGTTGAGCTCAATTAAACAGTGTTGCCGGAATCCGGTGCTTTACGATTACCATTCTTCATGATCTCCACCTGATGATTGATGGATTCCTGGTGGATGGCTTTGAAGATCCTGTTGATGGTTTCGGGCCGTAATCCCTTTTGTTTTCCCTTTTCCAGCATTTTTCGGATGATATCCTCCCAGCGTTTGTTCTGCAAAATGTTGATGTTGTGTTTCTTTTTGTAATGGCCGATCTTTTGGGCCACTTTCATCCTTTGCTCCAGTGTCACCAGCAACTGGTCGTCAAGGATGTTGATGGTCTTTCGCAATTCACCCAGTTCGTCCAGAGTTTTTTTGTTGCTTGGGAGCGGCTGGCGGATGATCAGCCTGTTCAACAATTCTGCCAGATGAGCCGGTGTGACCTGCTGCCGTGCATCGCTCCATGCCTCTTCGGGCCGGATGTGTGTCTCGATGATTAGTCCGTCGAAGTTCAGGTCCATAGCCTGTTGCGAAAGATCGCCGATGAGTTCAGCATTGCCTGAAATATGGCTCGGGTCGTTGATCAGCGGGATGGCGGGCATCCTGTATTTCAGGTCTATGGGTATCTGCCAGTGCGGAAGGTTGCGGTACATTGTTTTTTCGTAATGGGCGAATCCCCTGTGAATGGCGCCGATTCTGTGGATACCTGCATTGCAGATTCGCTCAATGGCGCCGATCCACAATTCCAGGTCGGGGATTATGGGGTTTTTCACCAATACCGGAATGTCCACTCCTTTCAGGGCGTCGGCGATCTCCTGCATGGCAAACGGGTTTGCCGATGTGCGGGCACCGATCCATAAAATGTCAATCCCGAATTTCAACGCTTCATAAACATGCTTGATGTTGGCGACTTCGGTGGCCACCAGCAGTCCGGTTTCCCGTTTCACTTTTTGCAGCCACGGCAGGCCTTTCGACCCCACACCTTCAAAAGCATTCGGCCTTGTCCTCGGTTTCCAGATGCCTGCCCTGTACACAGTCACTCTTCCCGTTTCCTTCAGTTGACGGGCTGTTTCAAGCACCTGCTCTTCGGTTTCGGCGCTGCACGGCCCTGCAATGATCAGCGGTTTCTCCGTAGCGGGCAATCCCCATTCTTTTAACGGTACAATTTCCAGTGTTTTCTCTGTCATGTCTCTGTGTTTTAAAGGATTTTCTGAATGGCATTGGCCTGATTGATCAATTCATGTAAATTTTCTTCGTTGCCTGCATCAATGGACCTCCTGAAATCCTGCAGCTTTTCGATGTAAGCATCCATTACTTCCAGCACATATTCCGAATTCTGCATAAAAACGGGCACCCACATTTCCGCCGAACTTTTTGCCAGCCGCACCGTGGAAGCAAACCCGCCGCTGGCCAGATTCAGGATGTTCTTTTCGTTTTTCTCTTTTTCAAGCACCGCAAGCGACAGCACAAACGACGAGATGTGCGACATGTGCGAAACATACGCAGCGCTCATGTCGTGTTGATGCGAATCCATGCAGATGAGCTTCATGTTCAGTATTTCATACATCTGCCTGACGATATTCAAGGCAGATTCCGAGCTTTTTTCGCTGTCGCAGATGATGGCATTCTTGTAATCGAACAACCGGCTTACGGCAGCCAGCGGTCCGGAGAATTCCGTTCCGGCCATGGGATGCGAAGCCACGTATTGTTTACGGTTGGGATGGTTTTCTACCAGTCCGGCTATCCCCGCTTTGGTAGACCCCACATCGGTAACGACTTTGGAGGTGCCTTTTATCTGATCGAGAATAACGGGCAACAGGTTTTTTACGGCATCAATTGGGGTGGCAATAATGATCAGGTCAGCGCGTCTGACAGCCGCTTCCAGGTCATACGTTTCATCCACCAGCTTACTGAGCAGGGCAATGTTCCGGTGATTGATGTTTTTATCCACCCCGGTGATCCGGTCTGCAAAGCCCCTCTTTTTCAGGTCCAGCGCCATGGACCCTCCGATCAGTCCGAGTCCTATAATAGTTACGTTCATTTTCTACTTTGCCTTAATTTGAACAACCTCATATTCTTCCTTTTTCCCGTCACCATTGTTTTCCATAAAATGCAAAATTTTCCCGCGGGCTTTTTCAAATACACCTGTTGTTGAACAGAGTGAAATCCTCACATACCGGTTACCGTTCGAGCCGAATATGCTTCCCGGTGTGACGAAAACACCTTCGCGCTCCAGCAGGGCATCGGAAAATTGCTCCGCATTCCGGTATCCTGAACTGATCTTAGCCCACACGAACATACCGCCCCGGCTTTTATCGCAACTAAACCCCAGCATGTCCAGGATTTCATAAACGACCTGCCTGCGTTGCCGGTAGGTGTCGTTCAATTTGTCGTACCAGCTTTGAGGGGCTTTCAATGCTTCGGCAGCAGCCAGTTGCAACGGCCTGAACATCCCCGAGTCCATGTTGCTTTTGACCTGAAGAACGGCACGGATGTATTCCTCGTGTCCGGCAACCATCCCGATGCGCCAGCCGGCCATGTTATGCGACTTGCTCAGCGAATTCAGCTCGATGGCTATCTCCTTTGCATTGCGGGCAGCCAGTATGCTCAACTGTTCATCGTGCAGCACAAAGCTGTAAGGATTGTCGTTGACGATCAGAATGTTGTGTTTCAGACCGAAATCCACAAGGTCCTGAAACAATTCTCTTGTTGCCGGAGCGCCGGTCGGCATGTTGGGATAATTGACCCACATAAGCTTTACATCCGACAAATCCTGTTTTTCGATCTCCTCCAGGTCCGGATACCAGTTGTTTTCTTCTGCCAGGTCATAGCCCACAGCAGTTGCCCCTGTCAGGGTGGTAACGGCGGCATACGTAGGATAGCCGGGATCGGGAATGAGCACCTTGTCACCGGGATTCAGGAATGCCATCGAAATGTGCATGATACCCTCTTTTGAACCCATTAGCGGAAGGATTTCAGCAATTTCAAGGGTGACATTAAAATACTTACGGTACCATTCAGCAAAGCTTTCTTTCAGTTCGGATATTCCTGCATAGCTTTGGTAGGCATGATTATTTTTTTTCAGACTCTCTTCCAGTAACTTAAATATTGTTTTTTCATCCGGAGGCAGGTCGGGGCTGCCGATGCCCAGGTTGAGCACTTCCCGGCCTGCTTCCCTCATGCGTTGAATCTCTTTCAGCTTTTGTGAGAAATAATATTCTCTCACAGTTTCCAATCTGTCTGCTTTCTTTATTCTCATCATCCGTTATTTTTCTGACATAAAAAAAGCTCCCGGAAATATTTCCCGGGAGCTTAGCGTATTTTTTTCGCACACTATACTTTTATTTCCCCCCGGGCTTTATCCGGAAATAATAATAGGAGAAATAGAAGTAATAGGTGTTTTTCATTGCTTTCATCTTGGCGACAAATATAAAACAACATTTTTGAAAGTCAAGAAAAGATGAAAGATTTTTCGGAGTTTACATATTGATATATATTTCGGGCCTGGGTACCAAAGAGATAAAAGGGAATGTTTATGTTCTTAACAATATTAAATATAAGGTAGAAAGACCTTATGACTATTATTATGGCGAATACTACTATGTAAAAGAATTTGATTTAAACGGAAATAGAATGTATGGAAGTGATACGATTTACATAAACGATAATTAAATGCTGGAACCAGGTTAGTGACAAAAGTAAATTCAGCATAATACAACAGCATTGTGAAAGTGAAATTCAATATATTCGTAAACTGAAAAATACGATTATTCCACGCCATGAAAAAGTTCATTACATTTTTTATTTCCCTGTCATTCATCACCGTTGTTTTTTCCCAGGAAATCCATTCACCGGCAGAGATACTGAAGATTTTAAACAACTCGAAAGTCACCTATGAGATTAGTCTGCTCGATAAAAAAATCGAATGCAAAGACTTCTCTGAAAAGTTAAATTATCATGGTCTTTACAGGGTTGTCACCGATTCGGGCCTTTATACGTATGATATCGTATCCAACAAATCAGCGGAACCCCTGTTCGCAAGGGCCGAAGATTTCTTTGGGTCGGATAATTTTGACAGTGCCCTGGTTTACTATCAATTATCATTAAAAGCTGATTCCACTCTATACGATGTAATGACCTACATCGGTCAATTGTATGAAAAAAAGAAGAATTACCATGAGGCAATAAAATGGTATAAACTGGCCATTGATAAAAACTACATTGACTACATGGCTCATTGGTTTCTGGCGGATAATTATTTAGTCACAAACAATGTAAAAGGTGCCGTGGACGAAATTGTGATTGCCCGGATATTAAACCGGAACAATCCCCGGATCAAACAATCAATGAAGAATATTTTTGAAAAATCCAAACGGGATACGACCGACTGGTGTTTTAATCCCCAGGTTGAATTATCCCGAAAACCCGACGGCAGCATTGTCATTGCGACGGATGAGAAATGGATGGGATATGCCCTGGCTAAAGCATTGTGGACTTATGAGCCGGGGTACAGAGAATCTATGGGTGTGGCCGAGGGAGAATATTCAACCCTGGAAGACAGGGAATGCCTGGTCTCTTTACTTGTCGGTTTGAAGAATGCAAAAGTAAAACTCAAAAAGGATCGCCAATTATTTATTTTGAAAAAGGCAATTGAAAATAAACATTTACAGACATACATTTTATATGAACTTCTGTTACCTCAACATCCGTTTGTTGCATTTCAGTTGCCGGAAGAAACTATCCTGAACATCAAAGACTATGTGTTGAATATCAGGAACAGGAAGTAGATAAAACGAACCTAAAACCAAACCATGTTATGGATTGTAAAAAAATGTTTGCGGTAAAAAGCCCTCACTTCATCACCTGCTCATACCGCGAGCCGTAAGGCGGGTCAACTTCTTTCATGATGTTCAGCATGGCTACTTTCTCGGCAGGAGTGGCTTCCTTGTAAATATTGATGATCTCCTGACGCTTGGTTTCAAGAAAAACCTGTAACAGGTAAAGGCTGGGGCGTTTGTCAAAAACTATTTTAAAATCTCCCAGCGATTTGGTAATGGACTGCCGTCCTTTATCCACATTTTCAGCCATTACATCCAGTCCCAACCGGTGGTAAGAATACAGGAAGTCTCTGAGCGGTTGATAAGACGAATTCAGCAGGTTTTCAACCAGGAAGTAGCGGTTTTTCGGCCCTTCCATGGCCTGCCAGCCCCGGTACTGGTAAGAGGCGTTTTGTGCAGTCTGGGTAACGGCCAGCGCTTTCTCGTAAAAAGGCGTCCCGCCGTACAATGAATAGGAATCCATTTCAACCCCGATCATCAGGTAGGCATAAAAAGCCAGTATGGAAGTCAGGTTATCGGTAAAAGTATTATCGGTAAAATTCATGGGTTGAAAAGGTGTGTAAATGATCTCAATGTCTTTATCCACCAGGTTAAGCAAAACGGAATTGTAGTCGGTGCCATAAACCGGCCGCTGAAGGACAACATTTAACGTGCCTGAAAATTTATCCCCGCCCTGCTCGGCATTGTTGATCGTAAATACCATGGTTGCATGGATACGTTCTTCGATCTTAAAATTAATATCGGTCCACCGCCTGTTGATCATGAAATCGGTGATGGATTTTTTCATTTCGTCAAAAACAGTGGGGTCAACTCCCTGAATCCTCGGATGTTGTATCTGGACATCAACCAGTAATTCCTGGGCAGGTAAAAATTTGAACAAGCTTAAGGCGAGAAAAATAAAAACTAATTTTTTCATTGTGTATCTGTCATTTCAATAGGGATTCGATTTCCGCCAGAATATCCCGGGCTACTTCCCGTTTTGATTTAAGCGGAAATTCCTTTTCCGTTCCTTTGGCCGGAATCAGCAACACTTTGTTGGTTGCATGTCCAAAACCGGCTCCCTCATCTTTCATGGAATTAAGAACGATAAGATCGAGGTTTTTATTTTTCAGTTTTTTCAGCGCATTGTTTTTTTCGTTGTCGGTTTCCAGGGCAAAGCCGACCAGTATCTGACCGGGTTTTTTTTGCGAGCCCATCATGGCGAGAATGTCTTTTGTGGGTTTCATCCCGATGGTTATGTTGCCCTTCGACTTTTTCATCTTTTGGGCGGCAGGTTTTGCAGGTGTGTAATCTGCCACGGCGGCAGCCATCACGGTGATGTCACTTCCGGGAAAAAACTCCATGCAACGGTTATACATTTCTTCTGCCGTCGTCACCCTGCTGACATGGATGGCCGGGTCGTCAACGGCAATTTCCGAAGGGCCCAGCACAAGGTTAACTTCCGCTCCCGATGCGGCAAAAGCCCGTGCGATCTCAACGCCCATTTTTCCGGAGCTAAAGTTACCGATGAAACGCACAGGGTCCACCGGCTCGTAAGTAGGGCCAGCTGTGACCAGCACTTTTTTGTTCCGTAAAACACTTTGGGGAACCAGCACATCCCGGATGATCTCAAAAATCTTTTCGGGTTCTTCCAGTCTTCCCATCCCTTTGAGTCCGCTGGCCAGTTCGCCTTCGGCAGACTCAATCATTTGATAACCGAACGACTTTAACTTACTGATATTCTCTTCCGTAGCCGGATGCCGGTACATGTCAAGGTCCATGGCAGGAGCAAACAGAACGGGACAGCGGGCGGACAAAACGGTTGTCAGTAATAAATTATCGGCAATTCCGGTTGCCATCTTGGCCATGGTGTTGGCCGAAAGGGGTGCCACCAGGAAAAGGTCTGCCCACAAGCCGAGGTTTACATGGCTGTGCCAGCTACCATCCTGTTTGTCGAAAAAATCAATCAGGACGGGCCGTTCCGAAAGCGTTGAGAGCGTCACGGGTGTAACAAAATCACGGGCTGCCGGTGTCAGAATGATCTGAACCTCCGCTCCCGCTTTTTTCAACAAACGGACCAGAAAAGGAATTTTGTAAGCAGCAATGCTGCCGGTGATCCCAATGAGTATTTTTTTCCCTTTCAGCATGAGGGATTAAAATCTTGCGCCTGCTTCTTTATGCGGGTTTCTCATGTAAATTTTATGATTCAGGAACTCCTCAACCGCAATGAGCGTAGGCTTGGGCAAACGCTCATAAAATTTTGCGATTTCAATCTGCTCCCTGTTCTCGAAGATCTCTTCCAGGTTATCGGTTGCGGGAGTAAACTCTTCGATCTTCTGATTCAGCTCTTCCTTGAGTTCAAGGCCAATCTGGTTGGCACGTTTCGACAACACGACAACGGTTTCGTAAATGTTTCCCGTTTGCTCGTAAAAATCAGAGATGCGCCGTGTGATGGCTGTCGTTTCAGCTTTAACTTTTTTGTAATCCATTCTTTGTTGTTATTTTTTTTTCAAATGTTTTCTTGCTTCTTCGTTAATGTTTTTAACCTCCTTGAGGTATTTACTTTCCGGGTAGAAATACACCAGGTTATTGTATGATTCAACGGTTTTTTCGTAACGCTCCGTTTTCTTTTTAAAAATACTTTTCTCGGCATACAGATAATAAGCAACCGTAATGTAGTAAAGTACTTCTTCTTTGTAATCCGAATCGGGGTAATTATCCAACAGGTTTTCAAACGAAGTGATTGCCGCCTGGTAATCACCCATCCTGTAATAAAGTTTGCCGATTTTGTATGCTTTTGTTTCCAGCTTATCACGTAAATTATCCATCAGCGAGTTGGCATATTTCACCTGCTTGCTCCTGGGATAGGTATCAATGAACTGTTGCAGCTCGCTCAATGCCTGGTACGTACTGCTCTGGTCAAGTTCCGGGCGCGGCGAATTCAGATAACTGCAATAAGCAGCCAGAAACAAGCATTCCTGGGCATGTTCGCTGCGGGGATACATCTGTGTGTATTGTTTGTAATAATAGCCTGCCACCGTGTAGTTTTTCGTTTGATAATAACAATTGGCAGTATAGTAGGTCAGTAGCGCCCCTTTTTCCGTTCCACGGTAAATGGCCCTTAACAGGTCAAAAAACTGCAGGGCCTTGTTGAAATCACCTTTTTCGTACAAATCCATGCCGGTCTCAAACTTGGTGTCGTTGTCAGCGCTCTTCAATAGTTTCTGATAATTTTTGCAGCTAAAGCTAACAACCAATAAACCAATAACTAACACCGGAAATTTCAGCCTTCTAAACATGCGGCAAAAGTAAAACAAATTGTTGAAGTACAAAACGAAATTATTTTGTGTTTATTTTAATTGTTTTATCCTTTTTAAAAAAATAAGGATATGTAAAAGATGTTTTATTCTCAAAATCATTTTTTAATTTCACAAATACCTGAATTACATTATATTGGTCTTTATCAAATTGTTAATTATTTATTTTATTTGCACGGAAATAAACCTTGTTAAATCCATGAAATTATCTACTTTTGCAGCCATAATTTAAAACAATTACTAATGGATGTTTTTCAAAAATGTGAAGTCAATATGGGGCCGTTAGGCCAATATGCCCATCAGGGAGAAGGATATTATATGTTTCCGAAACTGGAAGGTCCTATTTCGAACAAAATGATATTTCAGGGAAAAGAACGGCTTGTCTGGAGTCTGAACAATTATCTGGGGCTGGCCAACCATCCCGAGGTACGGAAAGTCGATGCGGAAGCTGCTGCCGAATGGGGCCTGGCTTATCCCATGGGTGCACGCATGATGTCGGGGCATACAAAATATCATGAGGAACTGGAACGCAAACTGGCTGATTTTGTGGGACGCGAGGCAGCTTACCTGTTGAATTACGGTTACCAGGGAATGGTTTCCATCATCAACGCAATGGTTGACCGCAAGGATGTGATCGTTTACGATTCGGAGGCCCATGCCTGCATCATTGACGGCATGCGTCTGCATTTCGGGAAACGTTTTGT
Organism: uncultured Lentimicrobiaceae bacterium; assembly: GCA_964567945.1. Taxonomy (GTDB): domain Bacteria; phylum Bacteroidota; class Bacteroidia; order Bacteroidales; family F082; genus JAADID01. The sequence continues at coordinate 1,832 of CAZMOS010000110.1, read as the reverse complement.
TTACCCCCACAACGACATGGAAAACCTGGAAAAGGAGCTTGAAAGGGCAACCAAGTGGGTACAAAAAACAGGTGGCGGTATTCTTCTTATCACTGAAGGTGTTTACGGTATGTCGGGTGATCTGGCCAAACTGGACAAGATCGTGGAATTTAAAAAGAAATTCAATTTCAGGATTCTTGTTGATGATGCACATGGTTTCGGAACCATGGGAAAAACCGGCGCCGGAACCGATGAACATTATGGTGTTCAGGATGAAGTGGATCTGTATTTCGGGACTTTTGCAAAATCCATGGCCGGAATCGGCGGTTTTATTGCCAGCAACAAAAAAGTCGTAAAGTACCTGCAATACAATATGCGTTCGCAGGTTTTTGCCAAATCGTTACCCATGCCCATGGTCATTGGTGCCATCAAAAGACTGGAGATGCTCAAAAACGAACCGGAACACCGTGAAAAACTCTGGACGATCGTAAATGCACTGCAAAAGGGACTAAAAGAAAAAGGGCTGAACCTGGGACGGACCGAGACGCCTGTTACGCCTGTTATCCTGAGCGGTTCGCCCGGAGAAGCCACACAGATCACCTATGATTTGAGGGAAAACTACAACATTTTTTGCTCTATCGTAGTTTATCCTGTGGTTCCCAAAAACGTGATCCTGCTCAGATTGATACCAACAGCAGTACATACGCTTGAGGATGTGGAATACACGGTAAAGGCATTCGGTGAAATAAAAAGGAAACTTGAAAACAACGAATATTCGAAAGTCATTAAAGAGCAAACCGTTTCTTAAACATAATTTATAAATCAGGATCGCAGGAAATCTTATTCTTTAATCATCTGATTTCATGAAACTTTCAAATGCACTGACCCGCAAAAATTTCTGGATTATTGTCATCAATTCAACATCAGGGTTTGTGCTGGCGTACTTGTTTATCTTTTACCTGAACCACCTGACAACCATTTTCTCGGCAGGGATGTTCAACTATAACCTGAGTTTTGATTACGTCCTGATATATTATCATATACAACCTTATGAATGGACCGCTGATGCCGTGAAGCTGATTTACAGCTCCGGGCCGGTCATTGTTTTTATATTCGGTTGCATTGCACTTATTGGCTATTATTCCCTGCATGAAGAACCCGCCAGAGTCAAAGTATTTTTTATGTGGTTTGTGCTGATCTCATTTAATTACTTCTTCGGCGGGCTGCTGATCGGAAATATTTTTAAAAAAGGGGTCGGGCACGTGTTCAACTGGATGTATTTTACTGACACCCAGAAACTGATTGTCGCCCTGGTTGGCTTTTTCGGACTGATCAGCACAGGGTTGATGATGGCAAAACCCATAGCCCATTCGGCAAATTCGTATTTTCAGAAACTGGACCAGGATAGCTTTCCGTTCTTTTTCACGGCGCAGATCATTGTCCCGTTTATTCTGGGGACGCTGTTGATCACGGCTTATTTTTACCCCACACTTTTATTCCAGGAACGATACGGATGGATCAGTCTGGGCGTGTTGTTGTTCCTTGCTTTTTTACGATCCAGCCAGTACGAAAAAATCCTTTTTGACGATGACGACCGGGAGATCAAAATTTCGTGGGTGATGCTTTTGCTGGCCGTTTTCCTTGGGGTAGGTATCAGGCTGCTGCTCAATAGGTTGTATCTGATTATGTGGTAGAATGTATGATTTTGGTCATTTGATGGCTGATTTATGGGGATTGGTGATTAGTGATTGATGGTTGGGAAATTGGGAAATTGGATACTTTAAACTGAAGACTGTAGACTGAAAACTGTGAACTGAAAACTGTGAACTGAAAACTGTGAACTGAAAACTGTG
>CAZMOS010000109.1:0-13298 GCA_964567945.1 uncultured Lentimicrobiaceae bacterium | reverse complement strand
TTGCTGTTCAAAAGGATGAGGTAATCGTAAAAACTGAAAAAAAAAGCCGCTTCTATGTTTGGTGAAGTGGCTTTTGATCATTTTTCAAACTTATTAAATGGGAATTTTAGTCCTGTTTTTTCTTACTTGTATTGATTTTAAATGGCAAATATAAAGGGCAAAAACTCACCAGACTGGTTAACAGGAAAACAGCGGCAAGAATTACCAAAACGATTCCCCATGTCCCGGTTACTGTTCCGGTAAAATACAATGCAGCAAAAACGATAGCCAATAAAATACGGATGACTTTGTCGGCTGAACCCATGTTTTTTTTCATGATTCTGAATTTTAAAGTTATTAATGATTTTTAATACGATTACCTTCTTGATAAGGGAGCCAAGATAGTAAAAATTTATTATTTCGTTAATTCGTCAAATCATTTGGCCGTTTAAAATAGAAAAACCTTACACCGGTCACTCCGGGAAAATGTTATTTTTGTATGATTCATGGAATCAACAGGACAAATATTCATTACAAAAGCCAATGGCGACAGGGAACCTTATGACGAGGGAAAAATGATCCGTGCTCTGCAAAACTCAGGTGTGAGTGAGAAGGAGAGCAAACGAATTGCCGGTGAAGTTGAAAAACTGCTGTATGACGGAATCACTACGCGTAAAATCTTCCAGATTGCCTACCGACTTTTAAAGAAAAAGAAATCATACCGGGAAGCGGGAAGGTATCGTCTTAAAAAAGCCATTTTTGAGCTGGGGCCTTCGGGTTTTCCGTTTGAAAAATTCGTCGGACGGCTTTTTGAATATTTTGGTTATGAAGTAAAAACAGGCCAGGTTATCCGTGGAAAATGTGTACAGCATGAAGTGGATGTAGTGGCTGTAAAACCCGGTGAAAAAATAATTGTTGAATGTAAATTCCATCATGATTATCGTGGGAAAACAAATGTACAGGTACCGCTTTACATCAATTCGAGATTCCGGGATATTAAAGAAAAATGGGCAGACGACAGCCAGTATAAAGGTTTGAATATTAAAGGGTTTGTCATAACCAATTCGCGTTTTACGCTGGATGCCATCCAGTATGCCGAATGTGCCGGGCTTGGGGTGATCTCATGGGATTATCCAAGGGATGGCAGTTTAAAATATTTTATTGATCAATCAGGATTTCACCCCGTTACTTCCCTTCACTCATTAAACAAATCGCAAAAAAGACTCATTCTCGAAAAGGGTGTCGTGCTTTGCAGGGATCTGGAAAATAACCGTGACCTGATGCTTGACCTGAGGTTTAGTCCGAAACTGATTACAAAAGTTCTGGAGGAAGCATCCCAACTGATAAGCTGAAACTATTTTCACACTACTTTCTCTTTTTCCCTTCATGTTTATAAAATATACCCATCATTAGGTATTGCATCGCGTGTCCCGCTCTCATAGTTTTGCTTTTTACGAAAGAGAAAAATTATGAGACAGATATTTTTATGGATTTTGTTCATCACCTTTGGTTTTCTTTTTACCGGGATAAACAGTTTTGCCCAGGGTATTATTCAGGCAGATGGCCCATTGCAATTAAACAGGGCTTCAAGAATGCTTGTCAGCGACAGAAAACTGAACATTGGCGGATATGGACAGGTGGATTATAACCAACCTTTTGGAAACGGAACATTGCAAAACGGAAAACTGGATGTGCACAGGATCGTGCTTTTGTTTGGTTACCGCTTTACCGACAAATTGAGTTTTGTGACGGAAGTCGAATTTGAACACATCAAAGAGGTGTATGTTGAACAGGCATTTATCAACTATGCTTTTAACACCTATATCAATTTCAGGGCCGGGCTTATCCTGATCCCCGTCGGCATCATCAACGAATATCACGAACCGCCTACTTTTAATGGCGTTGAAAGGCCGTTGATAGATAAATATATAGTGCCGACTACATGGCGTGAGATCGGATTGGGCCTCACGGGAAACATTCCTGAAATCTCGATGAAATACCAGTTTTATATCGTGAATGGATTCAAAAGTTATGACGAAGGGGATGTTTATCTGAACGGTGAGTACGGATTGCGCAAAGGCAGGCAAAAAGGAATCGAGTCGTTTATGCAGGTGCCGAATGTCACCGCCCGGATTTCCTATTATGGTTTGCTGGGACTGAATATCGGATTGTCAGGATATTTTGGCAAAACACAATCCACCATGTTCAACGGTTTGAACAGGAAAGATGAACAGGCGCTGGCTGCTGCCGACTCAACAGTTGTCGGGGTAGCCATGGTCGGTCTGGATGTGCGCTACGACCGCAAAGGCCTCGGGTTAAGGGGGCAGTTTTATTACACAAGCTTATCCAATACCGCACAGTATAATTTTTTAGGAATGGGGGAACGAAAATCAGGCAATGACCTGGGAAGCAGTATGTACGGGTATTACGTGGAGTTAGCCTACAACGTGTTTTATCCTTTTAGAAAAATTAAAAATGAGCTGACACCTTTTATTCGTTACTCGAACTATGACACACAAAGTACAGTTGTAGAAGGAGTTAATAAAAATCCGGCCTACAATAAAACTGTCATCACAACAGGCTTGGGTTTTTGGTTTTTACCCCAGTTAGCACTCAAAGCGGATGTTCAATTCATCAAATCGAAAGCTGACAACAGGTTCGGAAAAATGTTCAACGCAGGTGTTGCTTTTATGTTTTAAAGGTCAATTGATGAAAAACGTTTTAGTGATATTAGCCTTCTTAACGATCTGGATAATTCAAACCGGTTCGACAGCAGATGCAGATACGGGTCCCAGGCCACCTGTGAAAAAGATCAGTAAAACAGTGAACAGGTTATGGAAAACAACCGACTTTCAAATGATAACTCAAAACGATATCTTTTGCGGAGGAAACGGTCGTTGGTACAGGATCGTCTCGGATAAAAAAGACCTGGGCTTGTTATACAACGGCCGGGTGAACAGTTGCCGGGCCGGGGGATGTTCCATTGACAATGAAAATGATGTTTCACTGGCATTTGAATTTTTCGATTATCTGCTTTTCACCGATACGCTGGGTAAAGTGTTACGGGTGAAAGTATATAATTACCAGGCCACACACGGGCAGGAAGTGATGAGCCACGGCTGGCTGAACCAGTTTAAAGGGCTCATGGGAGGGCAGAAACTGGAATTTGGCAGGGATATTGAAACCATTTCCGGGGCTACCGTTTCGGCAAAAGCCATCACCGACGACATACAGAAAGTTTTAAGCTGCCTTGACCGTTGAAAGGACTGTAAAGGTTTTTTTAGTATACCGGAATCTTAAATCGTGATTAGGAAAGAGGCTTCGTTTTTTTTATCATCGGTTTGATAACCTGGTCTAGTTCATGCATCTCGATGGCTTCGAGAAGTAAATCCATATTCGGAATGGAAGACATATTTATTTCAAAAGCGGCATTAATTCCGGAAACCTTTCGGAGTTTAGACAAAATATCTGCCCGTTGTTCATCGTCAACAATGTTTTTGATCAATAGGATAAAATCCAATCGCTGGCCGGGGATCAGCCTGCCTTTTTCATCCATATTGGAAATCAACATACATCTTAGATAATTGCTGCCCTGGCTGTAATAATACCATGAAAAGGCACTTTCTTTTCCTGATATTCTGAGGTCGTCATATTTTTTTAATTGGAAATTCAGCGCATCGTTGATGAAATAGGCTAAGCGATAATCTTTCAGGGGAGTGACCAGGGCCAGTAAACTGTAACCTTCAAAGAGATTGGACTCAACTTTTAGTTTTTTAGCCATGTTTCCGGTTTGTTTGCCCAAAGATAGTAACAAAATATAATTCGTCGAATCTAAAAGTGAGAAAATCCTGTATTACAAATTATACTGACTCTCAGATAACTCTTTCCAGGCTTTTTCGGATGCGAGTTTTTCAGCTCCTCTGATGGTATAATCCTGAGCCTGGGCAATTTTTTTATTGTCTATAAAAATACCGACAAGATACTGCTTGTCCTGCTTTTCACCGATTTCATCAATCACTTTGAATGTCAGGTTCCGTTTTTCTTTTTGTGCCCATTCAAGCACCCGGCTTTTAAAATTGACTTCAGTATTTACCAGTTCATTCAGGTCGAAATGGATATTAATGATCCGTTTGATAATTATTCTTTTCGTGAATTCAAAACCTTTGTCAAGGTACATGGCTCCCACAACGGCTTCAAATGTATCACCGGGAGCTGACCGGTTGGCATTCGACTGGGTGACGGATGAATTGATAAGCTTGTTCAGCCCCAGTTTGTTTGACAATTGATTCAACGAAGAACGGCTGACGATCTTTGAGCGCATCTGAGTCAGAAAACCTTCGCTTTTATAAGGAAAACGTTTAAATAGGAGGTCGGCAACAATGGCACTTAAAATAGCATCGCCAAGATATTCAAGTCGTTCGTTATTTAATTTATAACCGTTAACCTGTTTTTCGGAAGCTGATTTATGGCGCAAAGCAAGCTCGTATAAAGAGATATGTTGCGGATAAAACCCGAAAATATTTTTTATCGCTTTATAAAGTGTTTTATCGGATGTAAAGTATAATTTAAAGTGCCCTGTCAAAATCAACAAATCTTAGTCCAAAAATTTCCTGAATACTATTGATGCATTATGCCCGCCAAATCCAAAAGTATTGCTTAAGGCGGCATTTATTTTACGTTCTTTGGCTTGGTTGAAGGTAAAGTCAAGTTTGTTGTCAATTTCCGGGTCGTCCGTGAAATGGTTGATCGTGGGTGGGACAACGTCGTTTTTAACGGCCAGCAGTGTGGCGATGGCTTCAATTGCACCTGCTCCACCCAAAAGATGGCCCGTCATTGATTTTGTTGAGTTAACACTGATATTGTAAGCATGCTGACCCAGAGTTCTCACAATGGCTTTGGGTTCAACAACATCCCCAACCGGGGTTGAGGTGCCATGTGTATTGACGTGGTCAATATCTTCGGGATTGAGTTCTGCATCTTCCAGGGCTGCTTTCATGCACAAATAGGCGCCATACCCTTCCGGGTGTGGAGCCGTCATGTGATAACCGTCACCCGAAAGGCCGACTCCGGCCACTTCAGCGTAAATCCTGGCCCCCCTGGCTTTGGCGTGTTCAAGTTCTTCGAAAACCAGGCTTCCTCCACCTTCTCCTATAACAAAACCGTCACGGTCTTTATCAAAAGGACGTGAAGCTGTCAGGGGATCATCATTACGGGTTGAAATGGCATGCATGGCATTAAAGCCGCCCACACCTTCTTCGGTGATGGCTGATTCGGAACCTCCGGTAACAAAAGCGTCGGCTTTCCCCAATCTGATATAATTAAAAGCGTCTGCCAGTGCATTGGCTGACGAAGCACAAGCTGATACCGTGGCAAAGTTGGGACCGCGAAAACCATATTGAATTGAAATATGGCCTGCTGCAATGTCGGCAATCATCTTGGGAATAAAAAATGGATTGTAGCGCGGAGTTCCGTTGCCATTTACAAAGGCCGTCACTTCATCGTGAAAGGTTCGCAAGCCGCCGATACCTGAAGCCCAGATAACGCCTATGCGATCTCCGTCAATACCTTCGGCATCAAGGCCCGCATCTTTGATTGACTCTTTTGCAGCAACCATTCCCAACTGGACATAGCGGTCATATTTACGCGCTTCTTTCCTGTCGAAATAATCAAGGGGATTAAACTCCTTGACTTCACAAGCGAATCTTGTTTTAAATTTTTCACAATCAAAAAGTGTGATTGGAGCAGCTCCGCTCACACCTTCTAATAATGAATTCCAGAAATCGCTTGCACTGTGTCCGATAGGAGTAATTGCGCCAATACCCGTAACTACTACCCGTTTCAGCTTCATGCTAAGAATTGTTTTTAGGTATGCGATTCAATATATGTGATCGCATCGCCTACAGTTTCAATCTTTTCTGCTTCTTCGTCAGGAATGGAAAGGTTGAATTCTTTTTCAAATTCCATGATCAGTTCAACCGTATCAAGGGAATCGGCACCCAAATCATTGGTGAAACTTGCCTCGTCGGTAACTTCACTTTCTTCAACGCCAAGTTTATCAATAATAATGCTTACTACTTTAGCTCTGATGTCTGACATATTTTTAATATTTAATTGGTTAAACTTCTGCAAAGAAAGGCATTAATGAAATAAAAAACAATATTTTTTAAAAAAATACCAACACAAATTGAAAATCAAATCTTTGTAGTGCTATCTATGAATAATAAAAATCTTTATTTTCAAATGATTCTTTCTATTTTTGGCATCTTCAATCATATTCAACAGCCATGAAGAATATTGCCATCTTTGCTTCGGGCAATGGTACCAACGCCGAAAGGATATCAAAATATTTTGAAAAGAATCCTGATATCAGGGTGCGCCTCATCCTTACCAATAACCCGAAAGCGTTTGTGCTGAAAAGGGCTGAAAGGATGGGAATCCCTCATTTTGTGTTTGACAGAGATACTTTTTATAAATCGGAAATAGTATTACATATCCTTCAGGATCGCAGGATAGACCTGGTTGTCCTGGCAGGGTTCATGTGGCTTGTTCCCGGATACATGATCCATGCTTACCGCAATAAGATCATCAATATCCATCCTGCCTTATTGCCAAAATATGGCGGAAAGGGAATGTATGGCAGTCATGTTCATAATGCTGTTTTGAAAAACGGGGAAAAGACATCCGGCATTACAATTCATTATGTGAATGAGAAATATGACGATGGCCAGATCATTTTACAGAAAGAAATCCCCGTTCTTGAAAATGATACCGCGGATACCCTGGCTTCACGAATACATGAACTGGAATATGAGTATTATCCGAAGGTTATTGAAAATCTTTTAAAGCAAGGATAATTACTTTTCAGGTATTAGTATGAGTACCTGTTTCCGTTTTATTTCCGATGTATCCGTGTATTGAATTCTGTATTCCCCATGAACGAACATTTCCGCCTGATCGGCATAATGGGGACTCATGATGTTACCCGATTGTCCTGTGGGGATGATCGAAAGTGCATGAGCGGGATCTCCGAAATCAAGCAGCAGGCGCATGGCCGGTCCTCCTTTTACCGGATAGATACCACTGGCAGAATAGCTGAATGCTTCTTTGTCTATCACTTCGTTGCTTCCCGATTTGGCAAAAGGCCCCACATTAAAAATTTTATCAAAAGGTTTCTTCTGTCCGATAGGATGAACATGAGTCAGAGTATGGACTTTTCCCCATTGCCATTCGGAAACGTCATCGCCGAATTGCCTGGTCAGGGCATCTATGGTCCGGGTAAGTGAAACAGTAAAAATTTCTTCCCGCGTTTCTATTTTATCCGGTGTGTTTACATTGTCCCACCAGACAGAGTTTTTGTCGGTAAACAGTTTTTCAAGACTTGATCTGATAAGTATCGAACCAACTATTTTGTCAAAATCATTCTCCCCCAGTTCATCCAGCATGGCATTGCGCAGGATATAATAAATGAGCTGATTATAGATCGTCACCCCTACATTGGGCACGTCCGAAGCGCCGTTCCACCATTTCAGCTCCCCGATGGCCTGTGCGGCTGCTTTTCCCGAATTCCCTGTTCCTGTAAGGACAAGGCTGTTGCCAAGGATCAACCGAACAAGCATGGTGTCCCTTTCGGAAGTGTTATCCAACTGGATAGTTTTCATTTCCGGCCCGGCCCATTTTTGTTTTGAATTGACCAGCCGTTTTATTCTTTCAGCACGGTAGCCGGGGAAATAATAACCCGGAATGATTTTACCGTCAACCGGGGGTGGCGGATTGTTCGTTGTACAAAGAAAACCGTCCGGCGGGTTTATGCTTTTGGGGTTAAAATTAAAAGGATAAAACCCGGGGATGTCGTCTTTACCGGATGCTCCGTCCAGGATCAATTTGGGATTGACATGAGGCGGGCGCCTGGGAATACTGCCGGCAGCCCACCATGCGATGTTGTCTTCCGCATCGCCGTAAACCACATTAAGCCCGATCAGGTCAATCCGTTCTACCCCTTTTTCAAAATCAGAAATATCTTTTGCGTTGCTGATCTTATACAGTGCATCTAAAGCGGTTGACACCATTTTATTGACGGCCCACCACAAGGCAACCGGTTGTTTTTCAACCTGGTCAACATCTTCAAAAGCATCATTCAATATGGGGCCGTGATTCGTGTAACGGATATTGTAAATCTCATCTTTTCCGTCTTTTACCTGGATGGTGTCTTTTTCAACCCGGTAGTTTTCCCAATGGTCGCGAACCCGGTACTGGTTTTTATTATCCGGATTTTGTTTTTCACGGTACAAGTCCATATTGTCGAAGGGAAAAATAGTCAACCCCCATCCGTAACGGTCGTTGTGGCCCATCAGGGGGTATGGCACCACGGGCAGGTAGTAGCCGAACATTTCATATCCCGGATAGTTCAGATGGGCTTCGTACCAGACTGCCGGTTGTGAATATTTGATGTGTGTGTCGTTGGCCAGCAGCACTTTCCCCGATTTTGACCTTTCTTTACTTAATGCCCAGTTGTTGGAGCTGTTCCAGAGGGGCAAGGGAAAAATATCCTGGAATCCTCCTGACGAGAAAGCCATATTGAGTATTTCTGTCTCCCTGTTCCGGTTGCCTGAAAGTTGGTTTGTGTCTGGCGGCACAATCCCCAGATCTACAAGATACGGATCGCCCAGTTTTTCCCGGATGTAGGTAACCATGGGCTCCTGCGAAAGGGCGGCGGTAAATCCCAGGGACATATAGCCGATTGCCGTGTAAATATCTGCGGGTGTAAATTTTTTTGGTTTAAACCCAATCAATGTGAATTCAACGGGAAGATTGCCGTTTTCGATAAAGCTGTTTATTCCTTCCAGGTAGGCCTGGGCCTGGCGTTTATACGGTTTGTCAATATTTTTGAAAAAATGTTCTGCATTTTTTTCAGCCGATTTTCTGATGGACAGGGTCCGCATTGTTTTGTCAATGCCGATGAATTCTTTTCCGAGGATTTCAGACAAACGGCCGCTGGTAGCCCGCCTGATCATTACCATCTGGAACAACCGCTCCTGTGCCTGTGCGTAACCCAGGGCGAAATAGGCATCATGTGCATTGGAAGCATAAATATGCGGAACACCGAATTCCTCATAAATGATCCTGGTTTTGTCCTTAAGCCCTTTTAAGGTCAGGGAGCCATCATAAATCGGTTTGGTGTTTTGCAGCCAAAAATAACCACCGGTCAGGATGAGGATAAGCAAAACAAGTAAAACAGCTAATAATCTTTTTACAAACTTCATGGAAGGAATTTTAATTGCCAAAGATAGAAAAAGACAATTTATTTAAAATGAAATTGTCCTTTGTGGCTGTTGGTTATTATGGAAACAGGATATTTCTAATGGCAATATCCACCTGATCCTCAAAACGTATCATGGCGTTGATCAGCCGGGCTTTTTGAAAGTATTTCAGGTCTTCAATGCGGATATCGGCTGTCTTGATTTTTTCTTCATCAATCAGTTGTGCGCGGCGGGTTCCTTTCAACAACGGAAAAGCAGGGGTTATCCATTCTTTGCCGTTGAAAAACAAAATGTTTGCAAAAGAAGTATCGGTAAAGAGACCGTTTCTGACGATGAGGATATCATCACAACCTCCTTTTTTTTCGAGTAGCTTTTCAATGGGCTTCCGGTCAAGGAATTTGTGTGGGTATTCAATTTCATCATCAGCGACCAGTTTCAGCGAACGGATCTCTGGAAGTTGATAAGGCAGGAACTCTGTTTTTTCAATGGTTGTGGAGTAGATGAGACGGCATTTGAACGTCCGGATTGCAAATCCGGACAAGCCCGATTTTATGAGCTCTTTCGGATTTGCGATCCGAAAGCTTTCATCATTAAGATATTTTTCCAGATCAATTTCATCCTCCCTTTCGAACAAAATTTTTCTTGACCGGTTCATCCGCTGCTGATGATAAGGCAGGTTTTCAAACCGGCCGTTTTCAAAGCGTATGGTTTCGAGGAGTTTCAAGATTATTTATTGTTTTTGGATTACAAATCCGGACGAGCATAAAATACGTGTAAAGACAGTTCTTCAGGTTACAACACCAGACTAACAAAGTGTAAAAATACGGAAATTCATTTCATTTATGAAAGCTAAAGATTTTGACAAAAAATTTGATGAAGGTGAAGATATCCTGGAATATCTGGACCTTTCAAAAGCTGTAAGACCCGGATATGCGAGCAAACGGAAGAAAATAATAAAACTTAATCCACCACATCAATGATCCGTGCGCTGCTGTCAGGGAGGTATTTTTCTTTTAAAATGACTTCGGTGGTATTGATCACTTTATTCAGGAAATTGCGGTAGTCGTCTTTGGTCGAGTTGGGATTGACAATAAGACGGAAAAATACGGTACCATCCCCGGAAACCGAATAGTTGGTGAAATAACTGCCGCTTTTGAAGAGTCGTTCACGGATTTCGAGGTTGATCTCATTCAGATCAATATCTATTTTAGGATGCACTACCCGAAAGCAAAGATTAAAATATTGCGGATCGTTGACCAGCTCGAACCAGGGATTTTTTGTGATCATTTTTTTCAGATAATTCACTTTGGCGTACAAGTCGGCGATCATATTGTGGTATCCACGATCACCGTAAAATTTCCAGGCCAGCCACACTTTCAGTGCATCAACCCGGCGTCCGCATTGCAGGGATTTCGGGCCGGTGTCGAACGAAGGGTTTTCGGTGGAATGAAACAGGTATTCAGCTCCCTGAACGGCATTGCATTCGAGCATCAGCCCATCATGCCGGATGAGGAAAAAGGAAGCATACAGCGGAACACCCATCATTTTGTGCGCATCCCAGGTAAACGAGTCGGCCAGCTCGATACCGTCAAGCAGTTCTTTTGATTTTTTGTTTTTATACAACAAGAGCGTACCGCCCCAGGCGCCGTCAATATGTAGCCATAAATTGTATTTTTCAGCAATGGCCGCCAGTTCCCTGAAAGGATCAAAAGAGCCGTGAACAGTTGTCCCTGCTGTGGCTCCGATAAAAAACGGCTTTTCTCCCTTTTCCAACGATTTTTCGACGGCTTTTTCGAGAAGGTCTGCTTTCATCCGTCCGTCTTCATCGGTTGGTATCTCCGTTAAATATTGTGTGCCCAGTCCCAGCACGTTCATCATCTTTTTAAAAGAATAGTGTGCCTGGTCCGATACGAATGCCCTGAATTGTATGCCGTTTATCCCTGTGGTTTTTGTTTCGGGGGCTGCTTTGTAACGGGCACAAAGTAATCCCATCAGATTTGCATAACTCCCGCCCGGCACCATGATGCCGTCGGCAGGGTTGTTTTCAGTTTTAAATCCGATCAGACGATTCATTTTGTCAATGATCTCCTGTTCGATCAAGGTACCCAACGGAGCCGCCTCATAGGTTGCCATGGTTGTATTGGTGAGCGTGGCGATGATCTCGCCGATGAATGACGGAAAATTGAAAGCTGAAAACAACTGATTGCTGAAATTGCGGTGGGTTGTCCTTACACTGTATCTCAAATACTTACGCAAGATCTTCACAAGCCAGTCATTGTCCATTCCCGATTCACCGATGGTCAGGTCAATTTTTTTCTTCAGTTCGCCCGGTTTTTGATAGTGTAAGACCGGTGTATCCGGTGAATTATTCTGGTTAAGGTATCTTCCGATCATTCTGAACAGTCGGCGCAGGATCCTTCTGTCAACCTGCTTTGTGATGGGTAAATGATTGTTGAAGATCATGGCTTTTTATTTTTATTTTTGAACGATCCCTGAAAACATATACAATGATTTCAGTAATCGCACCCAATATAACGAATGATATTTACAAAATGATATAAAAGAAGAGAATTTAAGAATACGGTTTTATTGCCCGGATATGTTTATTTTTCAAAAATAAACAAATTTCATCAGATTTTTGTAATTTTGATATCGTAATTATATATTATAAATAATGGGATTCGAAACGGTTGACATAAAAAATAATAAGGAGAGAAACGGGCAAACAATAAATATACCTGATAACCTTAAAATCAAGGACAATAAGGTCTATATTAAAAAAGTCGGGAATATATTATACGTTATCCCTTATCATAATCCCTGGCAGAACCTCATAGATAGCCTTGAAAATTTCACACCAGATTTTATGTCAGACCGGGAACAACCTGAAAACCAAACACGTGAATCTCTTGATTAAATGAAATACCTGCTTGATACCAATATCTGTATTTATATTATCAAAAAGAAACCGTTAAAAGTTCTTGAAAAATTCAAAACATTCCCACTTGGAAGTATAGGGATTTCTACCATTACTCTTGCAGAACTTCAATATGGTATCCAAAAAAGCTCAAACCCGGATAAAAACCTGATCGCTTTAAATCAGTTTATTATTCCGCTTGAAATTGTTGATTTTGATTATAATGCAACTCTTGATCATGGAATAGTAAGGTCTGATCTTGAAAAGAAAGGAATTCCTATCGGACCTTTAGACACTTTAATTGGAGCTCATGCCAGAAGTCTGGGTTTAACATTGGTTACGAATAACGAAAAAGAGTTTCAAAGGATTGAAGGGTTAAAAATTGAGAATTGGTCAAAAGAATAATTGATTAGGCTAATCAGCATTTTTTCCGACCCGCTGAAAGTTTCCTCCCAAACTAGCGCGAGTCTTCCTGCCCGGCCTGTGCGTTTGCGAGACTGGTGCTAGGTTTTACAGATAGTGGCTTTCGAGGCAGTAAAAATATTGTTGACCGGATAGATATTTTTATCTTTGTAGAAGTATATAAAATTTAATGTGTTAGCCCGGACCAGGTCAACCGGGCGCAAGACCGACACACAAAACTTGCCGATGAAGTGAATATACTGGATATTTTGAGTTATGAATAATGAAAACCAAAACAATAATGATTAAAAGATTCATACTTCTTTTCCTTTTTTGTTTAAGCATATCTTTTACCGTAAAATCGCAATATACATTTGAGATTGTATTAGCAAGCGAGGGAGAGAGCATGAATATTGCGGATAATTTCATTGAGGATAGCAATGGCAATTTTATTGGAAATTATATTCAAATAAAATACACCGACACATTAACGATTTGGAACAACTACATACTCAAAATTTCACCTATGGGAGATACATCAACTTACCTGTTCCCCCAAAAAGAGGACACTACTGTTATTTTTAATAAGTTTTTTCAGGTAAATAAAGAACCCGTACAATACATTGCTGCAGCACAATGCATTCCCAAAGCAGAAAATGAATTGTACAATGATATGTTTGTGTTACTTATGCGAATCAAGGGTTAAAATATAAGGCTAATAAAAGCGGCAGCGATTTTACCAA
>CAZMOS010000108.1:5303-13342 GCA_964567945.1 uncultured Lentimicrobiaceae bacterium | reverse complement strand
TTTTTGTATATTTAAAGAATTAACAATCAATTTAATACAAAAACACCTTACCGAATATTTCCCGCAAACAGCATCCTGCAACCGCTTTGTAGAGTTACAACAGAAGGTATTGCTGCCTTTGGTTATGTTCCTGAAAATGTCAAGGCTTGTACAAACAACAGGTATCTCTTTCATAGATTCCACACCTATACGCGTATGCAAGAACAAGCGTATTTTTAACCACAAAGTATTTGATGGAATAGCAGCGAGAGGGAAGTCAACAATGGGATATTTCTATGGTTTTAAATTATATTTAATTGTAAATGACAAGGGTGAGATCATAGAATTTGTAATCACACCTGGCAACGTGGATGATCGGGAACCGCTGAAAGATGCAAACTTCATCAAAAAGATATACGGAAAACTTTTCGCCGATAAAGGTTATGTCTCCAGGGAATTGTTTGAGAACCTCTTTTTTGATGGAATTCAACTTATTACCGGGATAAGAAACAATATGAAAAAATGGAAACCTATGGCCAATTGTCTATAATTTAAACTATTGTTTACGTCGAACTCAGGTTAATACCTTATTTAAAAAGCTGGGGGAAATATACTTTTTTGCCCCTCTTTTTGATTCCCGCTGGAAAGTACGTGGTAAAGTGGTTTTTTTTTGCCCCGTGCTTTAGCGCAGGGATAAAAAAATCAACAATCATCGGCTTTAGCCATTAATGTCCTCTTTTTTATTACTTCTGGTCTTTCCCTTTCTCAACCCGTAAAGCACATATACCAGCTTGTTGATCTTTTTCTCTGTATGGTCAATGGCACGTTGGATCTGCCGTCGCCGGGAGTCGGGATGGGCGTGCTACTGATGATCGTTACTGCCTGTTAAATCTATTTTCACATATTTCTGCCAGTTGTGCCTGCTGTCAAATTTCAGGTCGGGCAATGAGCGCGTATATTGATCATATTCCTTTTCCGATTTCAGTTTATTCACCACCTGGATCAACCTGCTTTGAATGGTTTCAGTCATACGAGATAAAAAATAATAACTGTACTGCCATTTCTCTTTTTCGTAAAATGTGTAATGTTCACCCTTGTTCCATTTAATCTCCGTGGCAGTAAATAAAGAAACCTCTTCATTCAGAATATCAAATAATATTTTGGTTTCAACGCTGTTGACATCATGCTTTTTGATCTGGTAATAAATCTCTTCCGGCAGCGCATAGGACCAGTTCTGATCCAGATCAGCGTTCCGTCCTTAATAATATTTTTGCTGCCTGTTCAGATTGTGAATAACGATCTTTTCAAGGATCAGCGTGTCAAGCGGCACCGTTTTGTTTTTGTTAAATGCCCGTTTCAGCTCCAAAACCAGACGGATTGTTCTTTCCGCGTACCGTTTTTGTAAAATTTGCCTTGTTGTGTCCGAAAAAAATATTCCCAGATTCCGGGCCTCCCTGAACTCTTTGTCAATGAAATCGAAACGTTCTTTATTCTCTAAATAATATTTCCGGTTCACAATACCTCTGTCAACAGAAGTTGTTTTGTATAAATAGAATGTGAGCAAACAGTAAAACACAACCGAGATTAGCACCCAGTTTTTGGTTTTAAAGATCAAACGGATGGCATTCCATTGCGCAAAAAATACATAAACGGGAATTAAAACAAGCAGCAGCCAGAATTCGTGCAGGAAATCCAGATTATTGTCATAACCGGGTGTGCGGTAAAGAATAAAGGGCAGAATCGACGCAAACCGCGTTACCACCATCAGGGCAACCAAAAGGATAAACCAGGCATTGGATATGGCATAGTACCTCAGATAACGCCTTTTAATGTTTTTGTTCCTGCCGTCCAGCCAGTAAATGATAGTGAAACCAAACCCGAGACTTGTGGCAAAAGCGGCAAAAAACAAGTCATACATCCTGAACTCTTTTTCAGTAAGCATAAAAAGGTCACCCGGAAAAGTTGTTAATCTAAGTGCTTCTCTGGAATAATTGAAAAGATAACTGAACACAAAAGAAGCCGCAACACCCAGGATTATCCCTGTCCAGAATTGCCTTTTCCCAAGATTGTTAACTGATATTTCCGGTTTCAGGAATCCTTTTTTTAGCATTTTGGAGTTTACCTGATTTCAAAGGTAAACCAAAATTTTAAAGGAAGGAAAAGTAGGGGATGGTTAATTCTCATACTCTGGAAAATTGCTTACCACCGTTTGGTGTCCCCACCAGTCATGAGACCCGAAAGACGGCCTATTTTGCGAGATGACACGTAATTAATCTGAGAAATTAGCTTTTCGCTTGCGAAAAATATTCGTGTAATTAGTGTCATTCGATGAAAAAAATTGCAGCTAGTTTTTTTTCAAAGGAATGCTTGGAGTGGAGTTGGTCATCGAATTTGACGAATTGAACGAATTTATGGTTTTTCGCTGGCGAAAAAACTCATTCGTTTTCATTATTTGTGGTTTCCTATTTTGCTCTATGCGTAACAAGACTCGAAGAGCGGTCATATTGCTCAAAATGTGTCATTAGTAACCGGCGCTATGGTGGTAAAAACTTGTTGGATGACACCAACAAGTGGGAAATGAGAAGTTGCAAAAATTTAATATTTCTGTTTTTTTCTCTTTACAGTGAAAGTACATTTACAATCTTTCTATTTTTACACTCCTTAAAAAAAGCCGTCCATGTTCCTGAAACAACTGTCACTGACGAATTTTAAAAATTACAAAACCGCGGGGCTGCAGTTCAGCGAGAAGATCAACTGCTTTGTGGGAGATAACGGCTCGGGGAAGACCAATATACTGGATTCGCTGTATTACCTTTCCTTTTGCAAAAGCTATTTCAACCCGGTGGATAACCAGAACATACTGCACGATGCCGACTTTTTTGCCATCCACGGCATATACCATCACGCAGGCAAAACAGAGAACAAAGTAAGTGTCATCCAGAAACGGGGCATAAAGAAGATCGTAAAATTCAATAAAAAAGTATATGACCGGCTGGCAGACCACATCGGCAAAATACCGCTGGTGATGATCTCGCCTTACGACCGAGACCTGATCAATGACGGCAGCGAGGTGCGGCGCAAATACATTGATAGCGTTATCTCGCAGTTCGACAAGTTTTACCTGAACGAGCTGATCAGCTACAACAAGGTATTGTTGCAGCGCAATGCCCTGCTGAAACATTTTGCAGTTGAGCATCGTTTTGATGCGGCTTCCATTCAGGTTTGGGATGATCAACTGGCGGCTTTCGGAACAAAGCTGTTTGAAAAAAGGAAGCAGTTCCTTATTGATTTTAATCCGTTGTTCGAGGAATATTACCGCTTTCTGTCGGAAGGCAATGAACACGTGGAGATCATCTACGATTCGCAACTGGCTGTGGCGCCGCTGGATGAGTTGCTGAAGGAATCTTTGTCGAAAGACCGGTTGCTGCGCTATACGACACAGGGCATACACAAAGACGATCTGGCGTTTATGATCGCCGGGTATCCGGCCAAAAAGTTCGGCTCGCAGGGGCAGCAGAAAACCTTTGTCATTGCCATCAAGCTGGCCCAGTTTGAATACACACGCCGCATCAAAGGATTCAAGCCCATCCTGCTGCTGGACGACATCTTCGATAAGCTGGACGAAAAGCGGGTGTCACAGATCATTAAGCTGGTGAATGAAAACAACTTCGGGCAGGTCTTTATCACCGACACGCAACGTTCACGGGTAGAGAACATTTTCAGGAATCACGACATCCCGCACCTGGTGTTTGATGTGGTGAACGGAACCGTTAGATTAAAAAAATAAACGCCATGTCTGACAAGGATGATAACACGCTAAAAAAAGTGATTGAGCAACTGATGAAGTCTTACCGTTGGGAGGATAAACTGGATGCCGTCAGGGTGAGGGAATCGTGGGAGCGGGTTGTGGGTAAAATTTTTGCAAAGCATACAACCCGCCTGTTCATGAAAGATAAGGTATTATATGTCAGTCTGGATTCATCTGTCCTGCGCAACGAGTTGCACATGGCCCGCTCCAAAATCGTGGAAGCGATCAATAAAGAGCTGGGTGGTAGTGTGATTGAGGATATTGTGTTGAGATGAGTTTTCAGTTGCGAAGCGCAGCGGAGCATCCCGATTGAACGAAGTGAACGTCGGGACAGCAGTCGTCAGTCAGCAATCGGCAGTTTGCAACACCCAGCCCAACTTCAAAATTAGATTTCAAAATTCGATATTCAATATTCTTATTCCTTACCCAACCTTTCAAGTCCCTTCCCGCAGGCTTTTTTCGACTTGAAAGGTTAAGTTTTTAACAATTGTTCAAAAATTCCCTCTTTTCAATAACTCAAATAAAGTTATCTTTGTGATGCAAAAAAAAGAATTATGAGACCGGAGCCAGGACAGAAAGCGCCAGATTTTAACGGGGTTGACCAAAACGGAAATGCAATTTCACTGAATGGGTTCAAAGGACAAAAGCTGATCCTTTACTTTTACCCGAAAGACAACACACCAGGTTGCACAGCCGAGGCATGCGACCTGCGGGATAATTATGATATGTGGTTGTCGAAAGGTTATAAGGTGGTCGGCGTAAGCCCCGACAGTGTCCGGTCGCATCAAAAGTTTGTTGAAAAATACAATCTGCCTTTTCCGTTGATATCCGACCCGGAAAAAGAAATACTGAAAGCTTACGGTGCCTGGGGACCGAAAAAATTGTATGGACGGGAATATGAAGGCGTATTGAGAACGACTTTTATGATTAACGAAAACGGCGTCATCGAACAGGTATTCACCAAAGTGAAAACAAAAGAGCATACAAAACAAATATTGGAAACGATGGAAAAGAGAATTGCGAGCATAGTTACAAGGAAGTAAGTAGGAATGATCAGGAGTATGGATGAGTTATAAAAAACGAAGGCTATCAGTTACCCAGCCCTTCAGGGCTGGGAAAATAAACAAATCATAAACAAAATCATAAACAATGACAACAAACGATGCCAAGGAAAACAATGAAAAGTTAAGGCAGCAACGCCTGAAAGCCCTGGAAGCCACCCTGGGCAGCATAGAAAAAAACTTCGGCAAGGGCAGCATCATGAAGCTGGGTGACCATGCCGTGGAAAAAGTGGATGTGATCTCCACCGGCTCTATCGGGCTGAACCATGCATTAGGTGTTGGCGGCGTGCCCAAAGGCCGTGTGGTTGAGATTTACGGTCCCGAGTCTTCGGGAAAAACTACCCTGGCGCTCCACATTGTTGCCGAAGCCCAGAAAAAAGGCGGTATAGCTGCGTTCATTGATGCCGAACACGCCTTCGACCGTTTTTATGCCGGAAAACTGGGAGTTGACATCGAAAACCTGCTGATATCGCAACCCGACTACGGGGAGCAGGCGCTGGAGATCACCGACAGTCTGATCCGTTCGGCAGCCATTGATGTTGTTGTCATTGACTCGGTCGCGGCGCTTACTCCACGGAGCGAGATCGAAGGGGATATGGGCGATTCCAAGATGGGGCTGCAGGCCCGTTTGATGTCGCAGGCGCTGCGGAAGCTTACAGCCAACATCAGCAAGACTGGCACGGTTTGCATCTTTATCAACCAGTTGCGCGAAAAGATCGGCATAATGTTCGGCAACCCCGAAACCACTACCGGTGGAAATGCCCTGAAATTTTACGCTTCCGTCCGGCTGGACATTAGAAAAATCAGCCAGTTGAAAGATGCCGACACGGTAAAAGGAACCCGCACCCGCGTGAAAGTGGTAAAAAACAAAGTAGCCCCGCCCTTCAGGAAAGCCGAGTTTGACATCATCTATGGCGAAGGTATTTCGCGCATCGGTGAGATTATAGACCTGGGCGTGGAATACGGCATCATCAACAAAAGCGGCTCATGGTTCAGTTATGGCGATACCAAACTGGGGCAGGGCAGGGATGCTGTAAAAAATCTTCTGAAAGACAATCCCGACCTGGTGGAAGAGCTGGAAAAGCAGATCTATGAAAAGCTTGAAGAAGCCAGGGTCTGATCAGAATCCCGTTTTGATAGTGAAACTTTCAACCTGATGATCCGGTTTCAAAAGCAGTTTTTTCGCGGTATATTGAAAATGCTTCCGGCAGCTATGTTCCTGTCTGCGGTTTTGTGGAGCTGTGGGAACAGGGATAAATCTCCAGGTTCTGCTTACGAGAAAGTAAAACAGGAGCAGGACTCCATACAGATGCTTACCAGTCAGATAGAAAAAGATTCTGCCAACTGGGAACTGTTTTCCAAAAGAGCTGCCCTTTACCTGAAAAACGGGCGTATTGACCCGGCATTCCGCGATGTGGGACAGGCCATTGACCTGAACCCGGAAGCACCGGTCAATTTCATTATGCTCGGCGATATTTATTTTGTTCTCGGCAAAATAGACAATTGCATCTCTGCTTATCAGAAAGCCGCCAAACTGGAACCGGAAAGTGATAAACCCCTGCTGAAACTGGCAGAGACTTACCTGATGTTACAGAATTTTAATAAGGCCTCAGCTTATATTGACAGGGCAATCGCGGTTAATCCCAATAGCTCGATGGCTTTTTATTTCAAAGGGATTTATCTCATGGAAACGGGCGATACATTGCAGGCTATTACCCGGTTACGTATAGCTGCCAATTTGGATTCATCCAATTACAGGGCATTGATGCAGGCAGGATCCCTGCTTTCAGCGGCACATGATACGTTATCTGTTACCTATTTCCGGGCAGCATTAAAAACCCGTCCCGATGATGAACAGGCATTGTTTTTTGTAGCACGGGAATTACAGGAGCAGGGCAAGTTTAACCAGGCACTCGAGGAATATGAGAAAGTCAATATATTGTATGCTGATAATAAAATGGCATATTACAACGAAGGGTACATCTACCTTGTGGAAAAACAGGAGTATGGCAATGCGGTAGAGGCATTTGAACAGGCCATTGCCATTGACCCGTCATTTGTTCCGGCGGTGTATAACCTGGGACGTACTTACGAGGCCATGGGTCGTTATGATGAGGCCCGTGAACAATATAAACTGGCGCTGAAGTTGAAAACCAACTATCCCCTCGCCATTGACGGCCTGAACCGGCTGGATGATATTCAGTATGGGAAGTAGAAACAGGAATCAAGACAGAAGACAGAAGACAAAAGACAAAAGACAAAAGACACAGAGAAACTTTAGACACAAATATATTAACAAATAACACAATAATATTCTCTCCGTCAGCTGACGGAAGATGCCCGAAGGACAGAGGGGGTTGGGAGATGTCCGTTATCTGACGGACAGAGGGGGCTTTTTCCCTGTTGTTGGTATCCTTACCAACAACATTTTTTAACACCAATATTGCAACTGCATTAATGAAATTTTTTCGTAAATTTTACGTCCTTTTTAAACTTCCTCCGTCAATAAGATAAAAGACGCAAATGCAGTTGAAGCGGAAAGCCAACGGAAACCGGATAAGTGAATCTGAACTCGAAAAGCTGATTGAT
This sequence comes from uncultured Lentimicrobiaceae bacterium, assembly GCA_964567945.1. GTDB lineage: Bacteria > Bacteroidota > Bacteroidia > Bacteroidales > F082 > JAADID01. The sequence continues at coordinate 5,905 of CAZMOS010000108.1, read as the reverse complement.
CTGTATCAGGAACCTTTGCTGAAGCATGCTTTTTTTATCACGGGTTCGTTTGAAGAAGCGCAGGATATCGTGCAGGAGGCTTTTGTAAAATTCTACCGTCAGTGTCCGGCAACACTTGAGGCCTCAAAGACCAAATCCTATTTGTACAGGATGGTCAACAATGCCGGAATTGATTTTATCAGGAAAAGAAAAGGCAAATGGGTTGATATTCAGCAGATGGCTGAACTTCCTGAAGAGCGACAGAATGGATCAAAAAGAAAAATGGAACTCCATCATGAGTTTCTGCGAATCGGCAAACTGCTCGACCAAATTCCCCGGGAGCAGGCAGAAATTATCCGTATGCGGACGATCAGCGATCTGAGCTTTGTAGAAATCGCCCGGATACTGGAACTTCCCGTGACAACTGTGAAATCGCGATTTACTTACGGTATCGAAAAACTCCGGAAGAAAACCGGATTAAAAAAGGAGGTATATGATGAACTGTAAAGAATTTCAAAACAACCTGGCCGAATTGTTCGACAAAGCGCCTGACCCTGAACTCTTGCAAGTAATACAGGAACACATCAGCCAATGTGAATCCTGTGCGAAAGATTACCGGCAGA
>CAZMOS010000108.1:0-5203 GCA_964567945.1 uncultured Lentimicrobiaceae bacterium | reverse complement strand
TCATTGCGCAGCATGTTTATCACTATGGATGTCAGGTCATTGCCTAAAGAGCCGTTTGACCTGGTCGGCACGGAATACGGTTTTATCGAATACAAATTCTGGAAACAGTTCAGCGGTAAAAAACCCTGGCGTATTGAAAAACCGGGGAGGATCGTTGTGTTTGACGGCGAAAAACAATATCTCTACATCCCGAATATCGGGATAGCTTATACGGCTCCTGAAAACATTGCTTTTGTGGACTGGATGAAAATATTTCTCGACCCGAAAACCATCCTGGAAAACGAGATCGCTTTTGCAAAAGATCACGATGCGAAATATTCTATTGACAAAACGGAGGATGAAACCATCCTGACGGTACATGCCAACGCACTGGGTGATTTTCACAACAATTACCTGAAAAATGCTTCCGTTCTTGAATCTGATAACACGCGGATTTATACTTTTGAGAAAAGTACCTCGCTGCTCAAATCGTTTGAGCTGTTTATCAATGACGACGGGAAATCCGTAAAAGTGATCGGGATCAAAAACATTGCGTATAACATTCCCATTGAAGGTTCAACGTTTTCCATAGCATTGCCTCCGGGAGTAAAATGGCAGGAAATGACAGAGCCGGGTTACATAAAAACTTTTACAAAGATCACCAGCAAGCAGGCAGCCAAAAAGTTTTTCACGGCCTTGTCAAAAGAAGATTTTGATGCTGTGAAACCGGTCTGGGATGTGCTTCAGGTTACCGACAGTAAAAAGCGGGAAATGATCGAAGATGAATTCGGTGGGCTTAAGCTGATCTCGCTGGGTGAATCGTTCAAATCCGGCCTTTATCCCGGTGAATTTGTTCCTTACAAGATCAAGCTGAAATCAGGCGAAATCCGGGAATCAAACCTGGCGCTCCGGAATGACAACCCGACGAAGACCTGGACTGTTGACGGGGGGATATAATGTTTGATGTTCGATGTTCAGAGTTTAATGTTTGAAGTTTTAGCAACCTTCCGGAGTTGAACCGCAGGTGAGACCCGGAAGAGTTACTTTGTTTTTTGGTTGCTGGCCGGGGGTCAAACTATAACCCCAGTAATGTTCCTCCCTGGTAAACGATAAAAGCGACGATCCAGGCCAGAGCGGTGGTATAAAACGCAAGGAAGGCAGACCACTTCCACCTGCCCGATTCATTTTTGATGGCTGCCAGCACGGCAACACAGGGGAAGTAGATCAGTATGAAGAGCATAAAAGAAAAGGCCACCAGGGGTGTAAAAACAGGTTGCCCCTCCCTGGGCCCGGAACTATATTTTTGTTGCTGTAATTTGCTGATCAAATTCTGGTTACTGTCTGTCCCTGTGCCGGGTTTGACCTGATAAAGTACTCCCATCGTACTGATCACGATCTCTTTGGCAGCCGACCCGGCCAGCAGGCTGACGCCCATTTTCCAGTCGAATCCTAATGGATAGATCACCGGTTCTACAAATTTACCCAACCGCCCGATGAATGAATTTTCCTGTTTCAGCCGCAAACGCTTAACTTCAAGAGAAGTCAATTCATCATCTTCTTTTTGTTTTATTTCCGAAAGGGATTCCTGGTTCCCGGATGTGGATTGTATCAATGCGGAATACTTTTGCTCAATTTTTGTTTTTTCCAGGTTAATCTGTTCTTCAATATTTTTCCCGACAGGCAGATAACCAAGCAACCAAACGATGATAGATGCCATCAGGATGATAGTGCCCATTTTCCGGAGATATTGTTCCCCTTTAAACCATGTTTGTTTCAGGACGGATCGTAATACGGGCATACGGTAGGGAGGGAGTTCCATCACAAAGGGAATGGTTTGTTGCCTGAAGAGTGTTTTTCTCATGACCCATGCCACAATGCCTGACAGAAAGATACCGAGCAGGTAGATGCCGAAGAGGATCGTTCCACGGTAAGCATCAAAAAACGCACTGATGATCAGTATATAAACAGGGTAACGGGCGCTGCATGACATAAACGGAATGATGAGCATAGTGATCAGCCGGTCGTTTTTGCTTTCGATCGTGCGTGTGGCCATGATGGCAGGCACATTACAGCCAAAGCCCATAAGCATCGGTATGAACGACCGGCCGTGCAAACCCACTTTGTGCATTAGTTTGTCCACAATGAAAGCAATACGGGCCATGTAACCCGAAGCTTCCATGAGTGTAATAAAGAAAAAGAGAATGAGAATATTGGGAAGGAAAACAATGACACCCCCCACCCCGCCGAGGATGCCGTCAATCAGCAGGTCTTTGATGATGCCGTCAGGCAGGAAGCGTGAGAACAGGACTCCCAGCCAGTCAACCCCGCTTTCGATCCATTGCATTGGATAATCACCCAGATAGAAAGTCGCCTGGAATGTGACCCATATTGCCAGCAGGAAAATAGGGTAGCTGAACAATTTACTGGTCACAATGGAATCAATCAGCCGGCTGGTTGTCAACCGGTCTTTTGCCGGAGCCGGTTTCAATGTTTCTTTCAGTGCGCCTTCGATGAAACCGTATTTGGCGTCCGTAAAAATGGTCTCCACATTTTCGCCTCTTAATTTTTCCAGTGTGGCGGACTCCTTTTCAGCGGTTTCCAGGATTTCTCCGGCATTGGGGCATTTCCGGATGCGTTTGATCTCTTCTTCATCTTTTTCCAGCAATTTTATGGCGAGGTATCTGGGTGCCACCTTGCTGGTCAGAAACTCATTCCCTTCCTTGTTGATCAGCTCCTGCAGGGTCTTAATTGCCCTTTCAATACGGTTTCTGTAGTTGATATGCACATGTCTTACCGTAGGATCACGGTCTTCGTAAACATCAATGATCTTATCGAAAAGTTCTGAAATTCCTTTTCCTTTCGTCCCGATCACCGGTACCATAGGTATTCCGATCATTTTGCCCAGTTTTTCATAGTTAAACTGATCGCCTTTCCGGAGGAACTCATCCCACATGTTCAGGGCGATAACCACTTTACGGTCCATGTCAATGAGTTGTGTTGTAAGGTAAAGGTTCCGTTCAAGGTTTGACGAATCCACCACATTCAGGATGACGTCGGGCAGTTCATTGATCAGGTGGTCACGGACATAGATTTCTTCGGGCGTGTAGCTGGTGATCGAATAGGTACCGGGAAGGTCAACCAGAATAAAGACGTAACCCTTGTGTTTGAATTTGCCTTCTTTGGCATCAATTGTTACACCGCCGTAGTTACCGACCCTTTCTTTGGAGTGGGAGGCATAGTTGAAGATGGTTGTTTTGCCGCTGTTCGGATTTCCAACCAATGCGACGTTGATCGTTTTACTTTTAATAACAGGAGTGATGTTCAACGATTGCTCAATTTCCAACACACCCCGGTATTTATTACCGGGTAATTTGCCGTTCACTTTTTTTGTTACTTCTATCAGGGCAGCTTCACTTCTTCGCAGCGAGACTTCGTATCCGAGGACGTTGTATTCGATAGGATCTTTTAGAGGAGCGTTTTTTACGACAATGATTTGTTTGCCGACAATAAACCCCATTTCGATGATGCGCTTCCGGAATGCACCACGGCCTTTCACTTTCGTTATTATGGCTTTTTCACCGGTTTTAAGATCGGCAAGCGTCATCCGGTTATGTTATTTATAATGGATTTTAGTAACTTTTTTCTTTTGCAAAGGAACTGATTTTCGTGAATATGAAAAATACCTAATTGTAGGTATATTGGATACCGGTTGCCGGATGACCTTCCAGAGTCTGCAGCACAAGGAAAAGTCATTTCGTATTGTGTGTTTGATACTTGATATTGGATGAATGGATTGTTGCCTGCCTGACCGGACGGGCAGAGATGATAGGATGCGTGGATACGTAGATGGACTTAACCATAAAACAATTAAGCAATGGGACAAATGAACAGACGAATCCCGTCCGTGTTGGAAGCCAAAATGCAATTAAATCATTACTCATTTTCACCTGATCTCTAACGTTTTTAAAACAGCCTGATTTCTTCCTCTTCTTCCGGCTGGTTTTGCCCGCTGTAAATGAGGTGATGGAGTTGAAGCATGATATTCCCGACCTTATATCCCCAGTGGTCGGCAAAAAGAGTTTTACAGTCTGCCACTGCGTTTTGGCGGGCAGCGATGGTGTTTTTCTGATATAGCAGTACAAAGTCTTTCATGTCCTGGTAAATGTCAGACAGATTCTCTGACAGGCTGGCTTTCAGGGGTTCCGTCTCATTGATGTATAGCGGATCTATGAGCCAGTATTCATCATCATCTGCAAACTTTTCGCGAAGCGTTTTAAAAATGTTCTCCCACTGTTCCTCTGTCACAAAGCGCATATTAGCTTCGGGGTTTTCTACCGTAACATCAGGGAGCAGCGAGCCTTTTGTGTACATCAGGGGAAGGACACGGTGTACAAACTCCAAAATACCGGCTTTTGATTTTTTTTCAAGGTCGTCCATAAAAAAGCAAAACTCATTGGCTACCAGCAACATTTCAAGCGCATTTTTGCCCATTGTGATGTCGTCCTGCATTTCAGTCATTGGTTCTTCTTTTGGGATTAAACGGTTTTCAGCATCAAAAGTAAGAAGTATTGTCAATGGTCGTCTGAGAATTATTTTGAAATATTTTTCAGATATATTGTTGTAAGTTATGAATTTTATATTTTTGCACCCTCAAAAAGGCGAGGTAGCTCAGTCGGTTAGAGCGTCGGATTCATATCCGTCGGTTGACGGACCCGAGTTCAGGTTCTTAAAAGTAAAAGTTCAATAACAAAATAATATGGCGAGGTAGCTCAGTCGGTTAGAGCGTCGGATTCATAACCCGGAGGTCCCGAGTTCAATTCTCGGTCTCGCTACAGAAAAGGCTGCCTTTAGGAACAAGGCAGCCTTTGCTATTTTAAAGAAATGTACACGGTTTACGTATTATATTCAGAAAAGCATGACAAGATCTATATTGGTTATTCTTCCGATGTAGAGGAACGGCTGGAATCGCATAACCACCCCAATAATAAAGGTTGGACAAAAAGATATCAGCCGTGGGAGATTGTTTATACAGAAGAATTTGCTGATAAAAAATCAGCTATGAGGAGAGAAAGGGAGTTGAAAAGTTCCAGGGGACGTGCTTTTATCAGAGAAGTTATACTCAAGCATCGGAGAGTGTCGGATTCATAAACCTTCTGCTGACGGAAGCGGGTTCAGGTTTTTAAAAATAATAGTTTAATTGCAAAATTATATGGCGAGGTAGCTC
>CAZMOS010000107.1:0-13386 GCA_964567945.1 uncultured Lentimicrobiaceae bacterium | reverse complement strand
TTGTATTGCAGTTCGTGCGGATTTGAGCCACAGGCACTCATTTGGAGAAATCCGGAAGCCTAATCAAATAACTATATTGTCCGGGGAAATGTCTTAATCACCTGAAATCCAAATTAATAGTTGTGTAATACAATAGCGGGATTGTAAATCCCGACAAGCGAGCGTATAAGATGAAATGAATGAAAGCTTTAAGCGGGACGCTTAAAGCAGATGGCTATTTAATTATACTTTTATATTTACTACCCCGGTTTAAGCGTCCCGCTTAAACCTTACAAACAACAATTAGCCATTAGAAATTTACACAATCCTCTTCTTCGCTGCCTCATACACCCGGCGCATACCTTCTTCGAGAGATATCCGGGGCATCCAGCCGAATTTTTCGCGCACCAGCGACATGTCGCAATAGCGCGAATGCACCCCCACGGGCTTGTCCAGCAACGGTTTGATGGCGGGTTTGTATCCGGCAAAGGAGGTGAACAGGTCAATCAGTTCGAGAAAGGAAGTCAGCTTGCCCGAGCCGATGTTGTAGGCCGACCCGTCGCTGACGTTGTCCATCAGGATCTGAATCAGGTCAATGATATCGTCAATGTGCACAAAGTCGCGGCCCTGTTTGCCACTGCCCCACACTTCGAAGGGGTCTTCCTTTTTGGCTGCCCGCATGGCAATGGCCGGCACGGGGTAGTCCAGCTCCTGGTCTTCGCCGTAGCCGGAAAACGGACGGATACACACGATGGAAACACCGTAATGTTTCGCCGCAATCTGCGCCAGGAATTCGCCGGTGAGCTTGGTCCAGCCGTAAGTCATGTCGGGTGTGCCCAGGTTTTTGTTGAAGTCAATATCACTTTCCTTCAGTTGCACGGCGCCTTCCACGGTTTGCAGGCTGGTGGGATAAGCAGCGCTGGAGCTGGGATACAGCACCCTTTCGGGTTTGTGGCGGGTGATCCAGTAGAAGAACTCAGAGTCAATGCTCAAATCGAGCCCCACCATCATCGGGTCGCCGTCTATTTTCATCCTGCCTCCCACGATGGCGGCAAAGTGGAAGACATCGCTGAACTTCTCAAAGTCCAGCCCGTAGGTTTCCTGCAGGTAATTGGGGTTTTGACGCATGTAAAACAAGAAGTTCCTGAAATCGCCTTTCCAGAAAAAGAATCGTTCGTCTTCGCCGATCACTTCCATGTCTTTATTCATCTTGCCGGTGAAATTATCCAACCACTGTGAAGGGTGGCGACCGATGGAAAGGTCGTCCACAACAAAAATATGGTCGTTGGTGGTTTGGAGCAGTCTTCTGACAACATTGCGGCCGACAAAACCGCATCCGCCTGATACTAAATGTATTTTCATGTGTTTTTAATTTTCACGCAAAGACGCAAAGTTTTTTCTACCCGGTTGCCCTGCTGATAATAATTCATTCGTTTTCTGTTCTGATATTTAACTTTGTTTTTATCTGATACGTTTTGTTGGTTGTGGAATTGCGGGAAATCATATCGGCGATAAACCCGGTCAAAAAGAGCTGGGTTCCGAGGATCATGGCCAGCAATCCGAAATAAAACAAAGGCCGGTCAGTCATTCTGGTATAGTTATACACGAAAAATTTGGTGTAAGTCAGGTAAACGGCAATAACAAAACCGACGAAAAAAATGAGTGATCCCAGCGTACCAAAAAAATGCATGGGCCGTTGTCCGAATTTGGAAACAAAGGTGATGGACAGCAGGTCGAGATAACCCTTGATGAAGCGGTCCATTCCGAATTTGGTCACCCCGTACTTCCTTTTCTGGTGCTGGACCACCTTCTCCCCTATGTTTTTAAAACCTGCCCATTTGGCAATGACGGGAATGTACCGGTGCATTTCACCGTAAACCTCAATGCTTTTCACCACTTCGTTGCGGTAAGCTTTCAAACCGCAGTTGAAATCATGCAATTTAATGCCCGAAAATTTTCTGGTGGTCCAATTGTAAAATTTTGAAGTGTTTCTTTTGATAAACGGATCGTGCCGTTTCTTTTTCCAGCCCGACACCAGGTCGTAGCCGTCTTCGGTGATCATCCGGTAAAGTTCCGGGATTTCTTCGGGGCTGTCCTGAAGGTCGGCATCCATAGTAACTACCACATCGCCATCTGCCACTTTGAAGCCCTCATTCAGGGCTGCCGACTTACCGTAATTTCTTCTGAGCCTGATCCCCTTGATCCCCGGGTAGATTTTGGAAAGATTTTCAATGACCTCCCACGAACTGTCGGAAGAGCCGTCATCCACATAGATGATCTCATACGAAAAATGATTGGACTGCATCACACGCACAATCCAATCATTCAACTCATTCAGTGATTCTTCTTCGTTATAAAGAGGGATAACTACCGATACATCCATTCCATAAATTTTAACTAAGCCACGCTTGTGTTTTCACGCTTTGCAAAGATAGCAATTATGAGTGAGAAGATTGAAGACAATACCACATTGCCCAAAAAAGAGAACAGGGTCATCATACCCGGGCTTGTGAAAATTTCCGTTATGGATAAAGCCCTGTCCAGGTCTTCATCGCTGATGCCGGGTTGTCTTTCAAGAATCTTCTCTTCAGCCTGTGCCAGAATCTTATCTATCAATGTGGTATCAATATATTCCACATAAATGTAAGTAAAAATGGCAACAAGTACCGAAGTGAACAACCCGGTCAGGAACCCCGATACAAATGCCTGGCCGTATGTCATATTTTCACCAGGAAGTTTTTTCCGGTAGCTGACGATTGCCCAATAAAGTCCGGCAAACAGGATGAGATAGGACAACCACATGATCTTTGATTCGCGGTCCACCTCCAGAAAATACATGATCATACCAAAGATTATCAATACGATACCTAAAATAACACCAGATTGTAATGCGGGCATTACAGGAGAAGTTTTGTTTTCTTCCATGACAATTGGTTTTTAAATTAAAAGGTAAAATTAAAAATAATGTTAAACCGTCGTAACATATCGGAACTATATTTATTTTTGCAGCGGGTAAGTCTTATACGACCAGCTCCTGCTGAATTCCCCCAGGCCCGGAAGGGAGCAAGGGTAGGCGGTTGTAGCGGTGCGATATAAGTAGCTTACCCATTTTTAATGAGACCCGGTTTTCACAAGCGCAGTGCAGTGAAAACCGATGGTCGAATTAATCCCGCCCCAGGCGGGATCCTTTCAATCAGACCACTAAAACGCTGCAAGCGCATGCACAGCAGAAACCGATGGTCGAATTAAAAAATCTTAAACACATCAATTCTTTTCACAACCTCTGAAAAACATACACCATGATTTACTAATTTCGTGACAGAAAAATAAACTCATTATGCTTTTGAAAATATTTCCCGAAAATCCTGCCCCGCGTCATATCAAGATGGTGATTGAAATACTGAACAAAGGCGGAATTGTCATTTTCCCGACAGATACGATATATGGAATGGGCTGCAGTATCCAGCATATTAAAACAGCTAACCGGATCGCACAGATCAAAAGGAGTAAAGTCACCAGGTTCTCGGTGATAGTGAACAATATGAGCATGTTATCCGACTTCACCAAACCCATTGACAACCATATTTTCAGAATGATGAAAAAAGTGCTGCCCGGCCCCTACACATTTATACTGGACGCCAACCACAATGTGCCCAAGATCTTTCACAGCAAGAAAAAAACAATCGGGATCAGGATGCCTGACAACAACATCATCAACACCATCATCGAGGAGCTGGGACACCCGGTCATCACTACCTCTATCCGCGACGATGATGCCGTGGCTGAATACATCACCGACCCGGAACTTATCCATGAAAAATACGGCGATCTTGTTGACCTTGTCATTGACGGCGGGTATGGGGATAATGAACCTTCAACAATCATTGATTGCACTGAGGGAGAGCCCATGATCATCCGTCAGGGAAAAGGAATCATAGAGTTTTAACGACCGGTATATGCCTGAAATACCAACGAAAAAGATATTAAAAGAAATTTTTCTCAATAAATTTTGACCAAATAAAAAAACATTTACTTTTGCAGCCCGATTTCAAAAGATTCAGTAGCTCAGCCGGTAGAGCAACGGCCTTTTAAGCCGTGGGTCCTGGGTTCGAATCCCAGCTGGATCACAGATAAAAATGAAAGCCTTTCACGGATGTGGAGGGCTTTTTTAATGCGAAGGCCCGAAAATTTACTTTCGCAGGCCGGAGCATTAAAAAAGACTGGATTTCGCGTCAGCGAAAAAGGCTTTCATTCTTTCAAGATGGAATTACATGGGATCGTGAAAACAATCCCAACTGGATTACTACCCCACACTAAATCCCTCCACGACAGGGAGGGATTTTATTTTACTTGAAATCCGGAAATTATATTTGCCGTAACTAATCAGAGTAAAAAGAAAAATAAATATTACTGAGCCCCGCCTGTTACAAAAAGTTTGCTGTTGTTCCGAACTGTAATTACTGCATTGCTTTTAACCTGAATGCTGTTGCAGGATGACTCGGTGGTGATTTCCGGCTGAACAGATGTGTTCTCAATGACAACCTGGCATCCTGCATCGGGGGCAAATGATGAGGTGGCTGCTCCGTCATTCCAGTTGGCAGGATCGGACCAGCCTGATGATGATGTACCCGTCCATGTGAGGGTCTTATGATACCAGTCGGGGGTCATATCAGCGGCAGTTGCGGTTGTACTGATAAACCATTCATTTGCTGTCCACACTGGATTCGAGGTGATAACAGAAGCAGCCCTCACGGCTTTCGAGTCGGTATATTCCCAGGGTTGCCCCGAACCGTCAACATCCCTTTCACCGTAAGCATCCACCAGGGTTCCCGTGGTATGGTCACCCCCCTTGAATAAATAATAACTATCGTCGCCGTTACCGCTGATCACACTGCTGTTCAGTTCCGCGTTGAAGCCATAGGCACTTGCAAAATCACTGACCCTGTAACTGACAACGTACGTCTCTCCCGCTCCAATCGTACCGGTCAGCTTGACATCAGCCCAACTGCTGCCGTTTGCCTGACGGGAGATATACCATATTTCATTATCAAAAACAATGGCTGCACTGCCGTGATTGTAAAGTTCAATATATTTTGCGTACGGGACATCCGACGGGTCGGCTATTTCGGAAATGAACAAACTGTCACCCGGTAAGGTTGTCCTGCCATTTGCCGTTGGAACAGGAGCAGTTGTTTTGTAATCGGTATTCTGCCCCAGGTTTGTATAAGGATAGATAATGAAATAATACGTACTATCCGGTGTTAAATTAGTCCAGGTGTAGGTTTCGTCGCCGTGGGGAACATTAACCTGTCCCTCACCATCTGTCAGATCCGTATCGGTGAGTTCGGGGACACTGTCCACCGGAGCGGTAAAAGTGCCGGTTGTATTTACTTTCAACAGGTAATTTTCTGCCGGGACACTTCCGTCATTGTCATTCCATGTCAATGTTATCGTCGTTGCGGTGGAGTCGGATACCTGAAACGCGGTCACATGGTTTGAGGGCTCGTCTTCCACACCACCCCAGATGGCATTCACATATTCGGGATGGTCAATAAAAGGATTTCTGTTGTTTTGATAGTTGTAATAAATAATATCATTCCGGTTTCTTTCCCAGTCGTCCACCGGATCAAGGGTATTCCAGGAAAGCAGGGTTGACAGTTTTCCGTATAGCGGTTCGTAGGAGGGTGCCGTATACACGTAATCAACGATCTCAAGGTCGGGTTCCGTCCCGTCACCTTCGTATCTTGTTGCCATATAAAAGATCATCCGCGCTACATCCCCTTTCACTTCATCCCTGGGTTCCCAGATGTCGGTACTGTAATAACAGTTTGTGGTGCCGGAACCATCAATATATTGTGTTATTCCGTAATCAAAATCCCTGTTGCTTTTTGCAGAATTCACCGAAGCATCGGCGGGACGGAGATGGTGAAGGTCTGTTCCGGCAGGCGGAAGATCTCCAAAATCGCCATGGGACTTTGACCATACATGCTCGCGGTTCCATTGTTCGGAACCATTGCCGAATTCTGTTTTCGCATAAGACCATCCGGTATATAAACAGATAACATTTGCTGTATCTGCCGTATCTTGGTCAGTTTCCTTCAATGCTTCTTTGACAGCAGTGTAGGATAATTCGGTATGGCCCGAAATAATATTATATAATACGGTTTTTAAGGTATCTCCCGTTAGCCCTTCAGCGTCACTATAATAACCTGCAGGTATCTGGGCTATCGAAAACTGTGCGAGAAAAACAAACACCAAAAAAATGATGAAAAGTTTCATCGGTTACCAAATGTTTTTTTTTTGAACCGGCAAAGCTAGAATGTTTCTGCATTCATTTTTTACCTTTCAATATCTTTACTAACGGTTTTATTAAACGATTATTTGCAAAAAAAGTTGGTTCAATAACCGGTTACCTGTTTGTGGAATAGGTCAGATATCATAGAGTGAATATCAAAAACACAGGTGTTAATATCATGAAACAAAATATTTATTTTTAAAATAATCTTCAGTAAAAACAACTTCCTGAATAAAAAAAATGATAACTTACCGGCAATGAATGAGCGATTTCCCGGACAATCAATATGAGAAAACTGCTATTATAACCTGATTTTCAGGCTGTAATCATAAAGAGATGTTATTTTTCTGATATATATTTGGATAAACAAGCGATCACGACTATTTTTGCGATGTTATTTACTTAACAGAATTATGAAAGATCATCAGGAGTTACTGAACCTGCCGCATAAAACCATTGAACGGTTGAGCCAGTACAGACGGGCATTGCTATTGTGCCTCGAAGACGGCAGGACTCATATCTTTTCGCATGAAATTGCAAAGATTCAGCACATAACCCCCGTACAGGTCCGGCGCGACCTGATGCTCATCGGCTACTCGGGGACATTGCGAAAAGGTTATAATATCCGGGAGCTGATTGACCTGATCGGTGAAATCATTGATTCGGAGGAGGTGATCAACGTAGCCATTGTTGGTGTGGGAAACCTGGGACGCGCCCTGATTAAATATTTTAACGGCAAAAGGCATAAACTGCATATTGTTGCCGGTTTTGACATTAACCCGCAAAAGATCGGAAAAACCATCAACGGAATTCCCTGTTACGGCACCGAAGATATGGCCGGGATTGTACACAGAATGAATATCAAGATCGGGATTTTGACCGTACCGGCAGCAAATGCCATTGAATCTTCAAAACGACTTATTGATGCCGGAATAAAAGGTATTGTCAATTATACACCAAAAGCCATTGAAGTCCCCGACAATGTTTACCTTGAAGAATACGATATGGTGACTACGCTCGAAAAAGTGGCTTTTTATGTGAAAATGTCCGAAATGGAAGGTGGGGAGGAGGGTAAATAGAATTCATCCTGTACATCGTAACCCGTTCTTCCTTTCAGTAACTCTAAACTATCGTTATCCTCGTCCCACCATTATCCACACCAAGCAGTTTCGTATCGGTGATGATTGTATCTTTTCCGCTGCGTTCGATAAAATGAATGGCCGCTCTGATCTTCGGGGCCATACTGCCTTCGGCAAACTGCCCTGCTGCAAGATATTTTTTGGCTTCGGAAATACTCATTCTGTCAATGGTTTTTTCCTGTGGAGTATTAAAATTCAGGCAGACTTTCGGCACATCGGTAAGGATAAACAGTTTGTCGGCACGTATCTGCGATGCCAGCAGTGCGGAAGCCAGGTCTTTGTCAATAACGGCATCAATTCCCTGAAGTTTGTTTTCTGCAACATAATAGCAGGGGATCCCTCCCCCACCCACCGCAATAACGATATGTCCTTCGCGGGCAATCTTTTCAATGGAGCGGCGATTAAATATGACCAATGGTGTGGGAGAAGCCACCACTTTGCGCCATCCTCTGCCGGCAGCATCTTTCTTGAATACAACATTTCTCACTCCGGACATTCTTTCTGCTTCCTCTTTTGTGAAGTAAGGGCCTATGGGTTTTGTTGGGTTTTTAAATGCATCATCATCTTTGTTTACTAAAACCTGTGTGATGATGGTTATAATGTCACGGTCCAGGTCCTCTGCCATCAGTACATTCCGCAGTTGCTGTTCAAGGATATAACCAATAAAGCCCTGGGAATAGGCCACACTGACATCCAGGGGCATATCAGGGATGCCATATTTTTCATGTCCCGCCGAATTGGCTAACAGAATATTGCCTACCTGCGGACCGTTTCCATGAGTCAATACCAGGTTATAATCCCTGTCAATCAGGTTGATCAGGTTTTTGCTTGCATCATAAGCATTCTGCTCCTGCTCCTCAATAGTACCTTCCTGCCCGGCCCTTAAAAGGGCGTTCCCGCCAAATGCTACAACTGCTAATTTGCTCATATTCAGGTTTGTTAAAGTTTCGGATTTTTAAAAGAAGCCAAAAATAAGACAATTTTTTCAATGAGGGATACTTTGCGAAAATACTGAATACCCATTAGTATTATTTATGATTTTGTTAACTTGCAGGCGTCAAAAAAATCAGCCCATCATGCCGGGACGGAAAATATTATTTCGATTCACTGCTAAAAATATCACCGGCTTTATTATCGCTCCGCTGTTATTTGTTTTTATTGTTTTTTTTGTTGACCTTGAACCCGGGAAACCCCAGGTTACTTACACACTTGCCGTTACCCTCTTAATGGCCGTATGGTGGCTTACCGATGTGATCCCCTTGTCTGTTACCGCCTTGCTTCCGGTGGTTTTGTTTCCTCTTTTCGGTATCATGGACGGAAAGGCTGTTTCAGCAACATATTTCAACTGGGTTATTTTTCTTTTTATCGGAGGGTTTTTAGTTGCACTGGCCATGGAGAAATGGAACCTTCACAAGCGCATTGCCCTGCGGATCTTGTTGATTTCCGGAACAGGGCCTCTCCGGCTGCTTTTCGGTTTTATGTTTGCCACGGCCTTTCTCTCCATGTGGATATCCAACACGGCTACTGTGATGATGATGCTGCCCATTGCGCTGGCCATTATCAGTAATCTTGAAGAGCATGTGGATAAAAAAGACATCTCCCGGTTTTCTGTGGGTATTCTCCTGGGCGTGGCTTACAGCGCTTCCATAGGCGGTATTTCCACACTGGTCGGGACACCGCCTAATCCGATCTTTATCCAGGTACTGGATATCATGTTTCCCGAGGCGCCGGATATCAGTTTCTCCGACTGGTTTTTGTACGCCTTCCCCATAAGTGTGATCATGTTTTTGTTTGTCTGGATTTTCCTTTATTTCAGCTTCAGGCCTGCCTCGTCGTGGAAAACGCTGAAAGAAGTAAGTTTTAAAAAACAATATGAAGAACTGGGAAAGGCAAGTTTTGAGGAAAAAGTAGTATTCGCTGATTTTACTGTCCTCGCTGTTTTGTGGCTGACGCGCAGCGGGATTAATCTTGGCAATACAGTGATTCCCGGCTGGGGAAGTTTGTTCAGCAATCCTTCGTACATCAACGATGGTACGGTGGCCATAGCCATGTCACTGATCCTGTTTCTGATCCCCTCGAAAAAGAAAAAAGGAAAACAGATGATACTTGACGGGAAAATAATTCCAAAGCTTCCCTGGGGTATTTTGTTATTGTTTGGTGGCGGTTTTGCACTTGCAAGCGGGTTTAAAGAATCGGGATTATCCGAATGGTTTGGCGAGCAGATGAATGCTTTTGCAGGACAACCCCACCTGCTGATGATCATTGTCGTGGCGCTGGGAATGACATTTCTGACGGAAGTAACATCCAATACAGCCACAACCCAGTTGATATTGCCCATACTTGCCGGGTTATCGGTTTCGCTGCATGTGAACCCGTTGTTGCTCATGCTGCCGGCCACCATCAGTGCTTCCATGGCTTTTATGCTTCCGGTAGCCACGCCTCCCAATGCCATAATTTTCGGTTCCAAAAGAATATCCATCAGCACAATGGCCAAAACAGGATTGATCATTAACATTTTCGGTGCGATCATCATCACACTGCTGACTTACTACTGGGGAACCAGCGTGTTTGATTTTGACCCTGCCATCATCCCTCATTGGGCACTGATGAAGTGATCTTCTCTAACCTGTTCCGGCGACTTCAGTCGCCGATTCAAACGATTGTTAAATAATGACAGATCTCCGGTGACTAAAGTCGCCGGTACAGATTCTCAAAAAAGTGCTGCGTTAAGTCCAAAAAGACAGTGTTTGTATTATGAGCCAGGGTGCTTGGATGAGATTCTTATCTTTGTTTTCAAAATCTGCACTATCCGGGAAATGAAAACCATAAAAAATCAGAAAAGGGCCTACCTGTTTGCCCTCTTCGCTGTCCTGTTCTGGTCAACCATGAGCTCGGCTTTTAAAATCACACTGCGATACGTGGCTTTCGACCAGATGCTTTTCTGGGCTTCACTTTTCGGAGTGGTCACTTTACTGGTTATCAACCAGGCAGGTTCCAAAAGAGTAAAAATACATGATCTCACCCCGGCCAACTGGATATCATCAGCAATCATGGGCTTGTTCAATCCTTTTCTATATTACCTTGTTTTGTTCAAAGCTTACGACCTGTTGGAAGCTCAAATTGCAGGAACCCTGAATTATGCCTGGCCTGTGGTACTGGTATTGTTGTCAATCCCTTTTTTGAAACAAAAGATAAGCACAATGAGTGTGGCGGCCATTCTGATCAGTTTCGCAGGAGTGGCCATCATCAGCCTTCAGGGCAACTACCAGGAACTGAAGATCATGAACCCGCTGGGTGTCGTCCTCGCCGTGGCCAGTGCATTTTTTTGGGCTGTGTACTGGATCATGAACATGAAAGACCCGCGCGAAGAAACCGGTAAGATACTGCTTAACCTGGCGTTCGGTACAGTTTATATTTCCCTTTATCTGCTATTGACCGGAGGCATTCATTTTCCGGCAGGAAAAGCGCTGGCAGGCACCGTTTACATTGGTATGTTTGAAATGAGCATCACTTTTGTCATCTGGCTGAAAGCACTTCAAATGTCAGAGAATACTGCCCGTGTAAGCAATTTGATCTACCTCTCTCCCTTCATTGCCCTTTTTATCATTCATCTTGCTGTCGGTGAAAAAATTCACATGACTACTGTTGCAGGATTAATATTCATCGTGGCAGGAATTGTTTTCCAGCAGATTATTGCAAACCGGCAGATGAAAAAACCGGGGAGCTGATTATTTATTGCAGAAATACCCTAATTTAGTCCCTTAATTTTCGAAATATGTATCCACGATTAAGTGACCTGATCAACGACCTGTTTGGAACACACATCATTTTACCCGTTCAGAGTTATGGATTTTTTCTGGCACTGGCTTTTGTTACCGGAACCTGGCTGCTTTATAAAGAACTCGACCGGAAGGAAAAGCAAGGGTTGCTAAAGCCCACTGTCAGGAAAATACTGAAGGGGAAACCTGCGTCTGTCAGTGATCTTATCATAACATTTGTGATCAGTTTGTTAATCGGTTATAAGGTCGGGGGGATGATCCTCGATTATACCTTGTTTGCCAACGACCCGCAGGATTTTATCTTATCCGCCAAAGGTTCATGGTGGCTGGGTATTTTATTTGCCGCGGCTTACACCTATTACATTTATTACAAAAAAAACACGCAAAAACTCGATAAACCTGTGTGGGAGGAGATAACGGTACATGCCCGGGAACATGCCCTTCCCATTTTATTTATCGCTGTGATTGGCGGGATCGTGGGCTCCAAAATTTTCAACTGGTTTGAAAACTGGGATGATTTTGTAAAAGACCCCCTCGGTTGGCTGGCTTCTTTCTCCGGGATGAATTTTTACGGTGGTCTGATCGCTGCTTACCTTGCTGCCTTATATTATGCCCACCGTCAGAATATAAACTGGAAAAATTTATCCGACGCTGCCGCACCGGCATTAATCCTGGCTTACGGTATCGGCAGGATCGGCTGTCATGTTGCCGGTGACGGCGACTGGGGAATTGTGAATACGGCTCCGAAGCCGGGTTGGTTGAATTTCCTGCCCGACTGGCTCTGGTCATACAACTACCCACACAACATCATCAACGAAGGCATACTTATACCGGGATGTTCCGGCCCGCACTGTCATCAACTGGCACAACCGGTATTCCCCACTTCCGTTTATGAAACACTGATGGCTGTCGTCATTTTCATCATTCTCTGGTCCATCAGGAAAAAAATAAAAATTCCGGGCGTTTTGTTTTCCATTTATTTGATGTTCAACGGTATCGAACGTATTCTTATTGAAAAAATCAGAGTAAATGCGAGGTATGACTTTTTGGGGATGTCGGTTACGCAGGCGGAAGTCATTTCAACGTTGATTTTCATAACAGGACTGAGCCTGTTTATTATTCTTGGCATAACCTATAAAAAGAAAACAAACTGATGAACCTGAAAACCTTAACCACACAGGTAGCCCATTTGTCAAAGGCCATCGGTCATTTCATCAAAAATGAAGTGGACAGGGTATCTGAAAATGATGTTGAAGAAAAAGGGCTTCACGACCTTGTCACTTATGTTGACAAAGAATCGGAAAAGCGGATTATTGAAGAGTTGTCCAAAATACTCCCCGAAGCGGGTTTTATCGCCGAGGAAGAGCAGCAATTAAAACAGGCGGAACGGTTTAACTGGATTGTTGACCCGCTGGACGGCACGACTAATTTTGTTCATGGTATTCCGGTTTATTCCATTTCCATTGCCCTTGCTGAAAACAATGAGATCATTGCCGGAGTTATTTACGAAGCCAACCGGGATGAATGTTTCACTGCCTGGAAGAACGGTGGCAGTTACCTTAACGGAAAGGAAATACTTGTTTCTTCGATTGATAAGCTGGATAATTCCCTGGTGGCTACCGGGTTTCCTTATTATGATTATTCGCTCATCTCCCCTTACATCAGCTTGTTCGAAGACCTGATGAAAAGCACGCAGGGAGTACGCCGATTGGGTTCAGCCGCTGTTGACCTGGCTTATATTGCCTGCGGACGGTTTGAAGTTTTTTATGAATACGGCCTTCACCCCTGGGATGTGGCTGCCGGAACGCTCATCGTGAAAGAAGCAGGTGGAAAAGTGGCCGATTTTAAAGGGGGAAACGATTTCGTTTTCGGAAGACAGATCATTGCTTCCAATCCTCTGATTTATGATAATTTCCTGACCAAACTGAAATCTTTTTCGGGAATTTTTTTTTAACGGTTGTGCCAACCTAAAAAAAGCCGAGATCAGTAAATTAACTTTGACCAAAAACATGAAAATCGTTGAAAAAATTCCCAAAAATTCAAAAATGAAAATCCCGAAAATGAAGCCCGGGAACGGCTTGCAGAAGAGGAATGGCCGAGCCAACAACAGGGCGGACATTTCCCCGGAAAACAACTTTTTTAATTACTTTTCCAAAATTAAGACAGTTAACAAAAAAAAACATAAACAAAACAA
>CAZMOS010000106.1:0-13476 GCA_964567945.1 uncultured Lentimicrobiaceae bacterium | reverse complement strand
TTATGCCGCCAAAAAGTTATCCTTTGATATTTTAAAAGAATCCTGTCTTGTTATCCATCGTTCGGTAGAATTAAAAACTGTTCTTAATAAAAGCGTCCAAAAATATACATAATTGTTGTTTTATATGAATCAAAGTTTAATATTAATATGCGCTCGGATTTTTATTTACATTAACAAAATAATTAATGAATCTGAAAAATGAAAAAACTTATGCTCATTACTGGTTGTATCTTAATGATATTCAGTGCTTACGCACAGCTTAATCATTTCAACGACACAACTTATTTTTTTACCTTTGATTATCCTGACACATGGAAGCAGACAGGTAAAAGTGGAGAGAATCTAAGAACGGCACTGATTTCCCCGGATGAAAAATACTTCCTGGTTGCGTATGGTTTTTTTACTGAATCAGGGCATTACGATCTTGAAAAATTTGCTGAAAATGATACGAACAGGTTTTCCCGCCTGGGAAAAGTAAAAGCAACAAAAATAAACGCCGTGGTCCCTTATATCGGTAAATATCTTGCTTTTTTTGTTGACGGAGCAGACGAGATTCTTGATATTAGAAAAAAATATGGCCCAAATTCAAATGGTTATTATGCCTATACCTTTTTTACCACAGATGAACATTATGCCTATGCCCTGATCGCTTATTCGAAGTCAGATGATTTTAGTAAAATTGAACCTGTTTTCGAAAGTTTCGATAAGACTGCTTCCTGGAAAACAACGAGAATGAATAACCTTTCAGGAGCACACCTGAAAAGCACAGCTCAGCAAATAATTTTTTGGGTTATTGTGGTACTATACTTTTCTGTGTTGATGTTTTCAGGAAGAAACTTCAAAAAATGGAGCCGGCGCAAAAAGGCACTCAACAAATTCAGGGACAACCTTGATGAAGGAATGAATCCGGATCATAAATGGAAAAACGCACAACGGAATGCAACGAAAAAGATCGTGTTTTCGATTTTGCTTTTTGCTCTGTTGGCCATACCGGGCATTTTCCTGTATCATTCCGGCTGGTTTATCTATTTTGCTGTTCCTGCATCCTTCATTTTAGGATATATGGGGTACAGCCTGACCGTTCCAGACCCTTCATAACCGTTTGTGAAAAATTTATGAATTAACCGGACAAGAGTGATTTTAACTCTTTCTTTTTCGCTTTAGCCGCTTTTTTATCACCCCAGGCCTTGAGAATTGATATCTGGGATTGAAGACTTATTTTAAGATTTTCCTCATCACCTGATTCCCTTAACAGGTTTTCCAGTTCCCGGAATTTGTTAAAGGCGGTTTCATAGTCGCCTGTCTTTTCCATCAGTATCCATGCCTGGTTTTGAAGGCTTACGGCCAGGCTTTTCGTATCTCCCATTTCGCGGCATAACACTTCATCTTCTGTATATTTTTTTAAAGCATCCTCATATTTATTTAATTTATTCCTCAAAATGGAAGATTGATTTTGTAAACATTTGTGAAGACCTTCTTTATCACCTAATTCCCTGCAATAACCCTCTTCCATTTGGAACATCTTTTGAGCATCTTCAAACAGATCTAATTTTAAAATGAATACGCCTATGTTATGAAGACCTCCCATTACTTTCTTCTTATCACCAATTTCATAGTTAAGTTTAACATAGTTCTCAAACAGATTGATCGCTTCATTATAATTTCCTTCTCCATATTGCGATAGTCCATTTGCAAAAAGGATACTACTTTGAGTCTCGGTTTCCTCAATTATCTTGTCTAACATTTCCAGTTCTTTGAAATCAAAAATAGTCCTGCCTGCTTTATGCATTTTTTGTTCTTCCTTCTTTTTCTCTTCTTTATTCATTTCTGACATAAACCTTTCAAACATTGCATCCGTTTTATTTTCTTCCTTAAATTCTCTGTACTTCCGAAGAGCTTGATTTCGTTCTCCTTTCCTGGCCAGAATATATGCCTGATCGTGGAGGCATAATTTGAGGTTCGATTTGTTTTTCAATTCCCTGCATAATTTTTCAGATTCCATATATTTTTTCAATGCAGCGTCAATATCGTCCAACTTATGCAATAAAATCCAACCCTGACAGCGAAGGCTTGTTTCCAGCCTTTTTTTGTCACCTGACTCACGGGAAACATTTTCAATATTGACATATTTCTTCAGAGCACCCTGAAAATCTCCTTTCTCTTCAAGAATACCGGCTTCCGATATTAAATTTTCCATATTATTCATTTGATTCTATTTTCAATAACTCACACAGAACCTTTTCGTCTGACAATCATCTTACCAACAACCTCCTGCAAGACTAATTTTCCAGGTTCTCTAACTTATTCCCTGTTTTATTTATTTAATAATGCATTGTGAAAAATATCAACAGGTACGATTTTCTTTTTTTGTTAAAAGTAAACAAAACAACCGGAAATCAAAAGAATTGCTTATTTCATGTATCTGAAAAAAGTATCGAATGCGGGAAAAAAACAAAAATATTCTGATTTTATTCAACAGTCTATTCTTTGCCATTGAATTTGAAACCCAAGGCCTTAAGCCCCGTTTGTTTTCGGCCGTGCCTTCAGGAGGCAACTTTACTGTTATCTCCTACCGATATTCTGGTGGTGCTATTTTACAAGACAACACGATAACACGATACCCATCGGGGACTTAAAATCTAGCATGAACAAAATGGAGGTGGCCTGTGCCTTCAATTGATCTGTTTCGACAAAATGAAAGACATGAATAAAACCGAAAAGACGGAATTAATATTTGTTGATATATTTGCCGGGAAGTTAAAAACAAATCAATGAAAAAAATTTTACTTGTTCTTTTGTTGCTTGTCAGCGGCTACACATCGCAATCCCAGGTACTTATCACATTGTTATTGGGCGACAAATTAAATTCGGAAGGCCTTGAGTTTGGTCTTGAAGGCGGAATAAACTGGACAAATATTTCCGGTATGGAGACAACCAATTTTGCACGCAAATGGAATCTGGGATTTTATTTCGATATCCGCTTGAAAAACCAGTGGTTTTTTTATACGGGCGTTTTGGTCAAAGCAAACATGGGAGTTGATAAACTTACGGACAATGACCTGGGCTTCCTTCAGGCAACAATTTATACGGATACCATTGGCAATCGCCTGGATGGCGTTTATCGCCAGAAAATGAACTATTTTTTAGTGCCTGCACTTGTAAAGTATAAGTTTAAAAACAATATGTATGTGGAAGCCGGCCCCCAGTTTGGCCTTATGTATAAATCGTGGGTCGAGTTTGAAGCGGATATAGATGGCAAAGACGCTGTTATCAAGGAATACAACAAAGATATGATAAATAAGCTGGATGCCGGTATTATGATTGGCGCGGGTTATACACTTTTTAAAGGTACGGGCTGGACTTTTGGTGCTAAATATTATTATGGATTTGTAAATGTTTACAAAGAACGGGCAGGGACAAAAAACAGTTCAATCTTTTTGAAGGTAAATATCCCGATTGGTGCCGGAGAAGTTGCACAGAAAAAAGCCGCAGAACGAGCCGCAAAAAAGAAAGCAAAAAAAGAAGAAAAAAGACTGAAGAACAAAGATTGATCTTCCCCCGCCATACCCATAGTTCATATAACTGCGAAATTGCCGATTAAATAAATTAATAACACTTTAAAAATGAATAAATTGAATTGGTTATGAAAGTTTTTTACAAAAGGTATTTACCCATACAGATTGGAAGAAAAGGAAAGCATTAAAAAAAGTAAAACAGGATTTGTACGGGGTTTTATTCTCCATTTGCATCCTGTGAAAGTCAGAAAACAATCCATCAGATTCACGCTCACTTTCGGGCTGGGAGGTATGGCTGCCGTATTGTTCCTGATCCAGGTTTTTACCGGCGTGTTGCTGCGTTTCACCTACTCCCCCACCCCCGCTGATGCTTATGATTCAATACTCGCAATACAGCACTATATTCTCTTCGGCCAACTGGTCAGGAACATTCATCACTGGAGCGGGATACTGTTCGTGGTAGTTGCCTTTCTGCATCTGCTGCGGACTTTTTTTACGGGCGCTTTCTATCCCGACCGAAAATGGAACTGGGTGATCGGTATTTCCCTGATCGTCGCGGTGATCTTCACCAATTTCACCGGATACCTGCTCCCGTGGGATCAGCTTGCCTACTGGGCCATTACCGTCAGCACAAGTATGCTCAATTATTTCCCTGTCATCGGTGACCAGTTGACAAGTTTCATACGCGGCGGACAAAACGTGAGTGGTTCCACGCTGCTGATATTTTACAATTTTCATACGGCTATCCTGCCACTGACCATAGTCATACTTATAGTATTTCATTTCTGGAAAGTAAGAAAAAACAATGGCGTAGTCGTCCCTGAAGATGCAGGCAGGGAGATAGTTCCTTCCAATCCAGACCTGGTATCCAAAGAACTGGTCGTGGCGTTGTCGCTGATCGCTTTCGTACTTATTCTGAGCATCCTTTTCAGTGCGCCGTTGCAGGAACGTGCCGACCCGGCTTTAAGCCCCAACCCGGCCAAAGCGCCCTGGTATTTTATGGGTATCCAGGAACTGTTGCTTCATTTTCATCCCTTTTTCGGCGCCATTCTCATCCCCCTGTTGTTTCTGACGGCTTTGATCTGGCTGCCCTTTTTACATTATCAGAAGCAATATCAGGGTATCTGGTTTTTTAACGCAAAAGGGAGAAAACTGGCGTGGGTTGCGCTGATATCGGCCACATTGTTTGTGATCGCAGGCATTTTACTCGACGAATATTTTCCGGATTTTGAAAGCTGGCTTAAAACCATTCCGCCGGTGATCAGCAATGGCCTGATCCCTTTTGTTTTGGTTTCGGGTTTTATTGCCATCATCACTTTGATCGTCAAAAAGAAATATAAGACAGACAAAAGTGAACTGATACTATTCGTTTTCAGCTTTATGATAGCAAGTTATGCAGTGTTAACCATTATAGGGATCTGGTTCCGGGGACCGGGAATGAAATTAATATGGCCTTGAAATGAAAAAGGAAAAACAACATACTGACAACGTCACCCGTCGCTCATTTCTCAAAAAAGCCTGGGCATGGCTGGGTGTCATTGCAGGGCTGGAATTTACGGCGATGGCACTGAATATGTTCTCGACCGGCAAAAGAAAGTATAAAGAAAATCCTGCAGCTTTTATTGAAACGGTGGGAAATGTGGATGACATCCTGCCGGGAACGGTAACACCTGTCAAAGACGGGCAGTTTTATCTGGTCCGAATGAAGGACGGAGGGTTTATGGCGCTTTCGCTGATGTGTACCCACCTGGGATGTTCGGTGAGGTACAATTCTGAAGAAAAGCAGTTTATTTGCCCGTGTCATTCTTCCGCATTTGATCTGGAAGGCAATGTACTGAATCCTCCTGCCCCGCGTGCGCTGGACGCTTACCGCATTTTCATTGATCAGGGACAGGTTAAAGTGGATACAAGCCGCAAGATCAGAAGAAAGAAATTTTCACCGGGTGATCTCGTTTACGCTTAAATTAATAATGAAAGGATTTGAATAAAAACTGGAAAATAACAGGAATTGTTGCCACCGTGGTCATTGTTATGTCCTTCCCGCTGTATGTGCTTAAAGCAGTTTATGTGGATGGCTTCGGCAGTGAGAAAGTGATTGCAACGAAAGCGCATTACACCGGCAGCAAATCCTGTATTGACTGCCACAAGATCGAATACGATCAATGGCTGAAATCCGACCATTATTTCGCGATGGACACTGCATCGGACAAATCCGTCCTTGGCGACTTCAACGATGTTGATTATGTACGCAAAGGGATCACGCATAAATTTTATAAAAAAGACGGTAAGTTCTATGTGCATACCGAGGGCACCGGAGGCAAGATGCAGGACTTTGAGATTAAATACACCTTTGGCATTTGGCCGTTACAGCAATATCTAATCCCTTTTCCCGGCGGCAGGCTGCAAACACTTCCCATTGCCTGGGACACAATAAAAAAGAGGTGGTTTCACATGGCTGATGCCGTTTATCCCGATGAAGTTCTGACGCCGCATAACTGGCTGTACTGGACCAACCAGGCCCAGAACTGGAACGGCATGTGCGCCGAGTGCCATTCCACCGATCTGAAAAAAGGTTTCGACCCGGTGACCAAAACTTTTCACACAACATATTCGGAGATCAGCGTGGGATGTGAGGCCTGCCACGGGCCCGGCTCCGAACATCTCAAATGGGCGGAACTACCCGAAGGTTCCAGGCCGTCAAATACCAATTACGGACTGACCGTGAACACCAATATTAAGGAGAATGAACCTTATGTGAACCTTTGCGCCAAGTGTCACGCACGCAAGACCTCTTTGCAGGATTTTGTTCCGGGCACAGGGGACCTGCTCAATCAGATCATCCCCCAGTTACCCCGTGAACCCTTGTATTTTGCGGATGGGCAGATCAAAGAAGAAGATTACGTTTACGGTTCGTTCACGCAAAGTATGATGTATATGAACAACATAAAATGCAACGACTGCCACAATGTGCACACCGGCAGGTTGTTGTTCCGGGGCAACAAACTGTGCCTCCAGTGCCACCGTCCCGACCAGTACGACACTTATGCCCATCATTTTCACAAGCAGGAAGGCGAACCCGGACAGCCCGTGGTTACCGTGTTTGGCGACACGATGGATGTGGGTTCGGGAGCCCGGTGCATCAACTGCCACATGGACGGCAGATATTATATGGGTGTGGATTACCGCCGCGATCACAGTTTCCGTATTCCCAGGCCCGACCTGTCCGATGAACTGCATACGCCCAACGCCTGTACACAGTGCCACGGCGACAAGTCAAACAAGTGGGCAGCGGCATATTACAAAAAATGGTACGGGATGAACAACAGGGCGAGTTTCGGGACAAAGATCGCCGAAGTGGAAGCTTCCCATAAGCTTTCCGACACAGCCAGATACAACAGACTGGCAGATATGAGCGAAAGTGAATTGTTTCCGCCCATCCTGCGCGCCAGGATACTGCAGGATCTCGACGACCGGTATCCATGGATGGTAAAGCCTCTGCTGAAAGAAAACCTGTCCAGCCACGAATCGCTCATCCGTTATACGGCTCTGGCAGCATACCCCATTGATAATGCTGAAGACATTCAAATCCTGGCCGGTATGCTTACCGACCCCGTTAAAGCAGTGCGCAGCCAGGCCGCTTTCAAACTATCCACTGTTCCGCGTGATCAGATACCCGGAAAAAGCCTTTCCGCCTTCAACCGTGCATTGAATGAATACAAAAAGGAAATGGAATATTCGGCTGATTTTGCTCCGAGCCGGCATAACCTGGGGATTTTTTACGATAACCTGGGTCAGACCGATTCAGCCATCGAAAATTACCGGGACGCGATCCGCATTGACGATCAGTTTTATCCTGCCAAAGTGAACCTGGCACTGGATTACAACCGCCTGGGTGAAAACGGGAAAGCCGAAAAACTGTTGAAAGAAGTGATAGCATCCCACCCGGAACAATCCGGTGTAAAATTCTCGCTGGGACTGTTACTGTCGGAAATGAAAAAATATGATGAAGCGCTGACCTGGCTTGAAGCAGCGGCGAAAGAGATACCATACAATCCGCGAATAGAGTATAACCTGGGACAGCTTCTCGATTTCAAAGGAGAAAAAACGCGGGCAGAACAGGCGCTGCTCAAAGCCCGTGAAATGGACCCGCAAAATCCACAATACGCCATCGCCCTGATCCGGTTCTATCTCAATCACAAAATGTTCGTGAAGGCTAAAAGTATGGCGCTGGAATACAAAAAAGACTTCCCGGCAGACACCTCGGTGGATAAGATATTGCAGTTCATTGATACACAGATGCGGATGAACTGACCCCCCCGGTTGGTGTCTTTACCAACCGGTGCTACGATGGGAATGCTTTTCTATTTTTCGCATGCGAAAAACCTAATTCGCCATTGGGCAGCTCTGATCCGCCTGGTAGTTCAGCCCCAACCGGATTGAATTAGTTCTGATGGGCGGATGATAAAACGGGCTGATTCCCGGCGGGTCGAGATGAAAAACACCCGTAATCTTTCGACCTGGCGGGAGCAAGCCCGCCCGCCAGGTCAGTGCGGTGCTTCTCGCGGCGGGTCATTCTAACTCCCCGGTGGATGCGAACATTGACCGGAGGATTTATGCATTACAAATGCCTGACACAAAGCATCCTTGTTTTAACGAGGATGAGATTCAAAGAAACAAAAAGGAGCAACGCTCCGCCCCGTAAAAAAACAGGCCGCAACGCAGTGAAGGCCTGTTAAAAAACAGAAAGCAACAAGCTCTGAAAGAGCGACAGATATCAAGACCGGACTCCATTCAAAGGTAAAATGGAATCGGAAAGCAAGCCAAAGAATGAATTCTTTGGCTTGGATTCAAGCGTCCCTTCGGGACGCCCCCGCCTCCCGAAGGGAGGGCCGAAACCCAAGCCCGCCAATTCATTGGTGGGCCACCCGTACCGGTAGCTTCAGCCGCCGACCTATCGCTTCACAAACCTTTTCACCATCACCGTGTTGCCGGAGGTGAGTTTGACAAAATAAATCCCGCCCGGCAGGGAAGCGACCGGAAGGGTGATACGTGCCGGCCCGGCTGACGGGGCTTTTAAAACTTTGGAGTACACTACATTGCCTTCAGCATCCCGGATGGTTATGCGGCCGTCGCGCCGGATTTCTTCCCCGGTTTCCAGGGTCAGTGTCCGGTGAACCGGGTTGGGATACAGCCGGAAACCCGAAAGCCCGTGCTCCCTGACGCCAATGGTGTAAACCTGATAAATCGGCTGAACAGCCACAGAGTCATAAGAATTTCCGACTATGTCCGGGCCGGCGAAAAAATACCTGTAGAACAGACTGTCTAAATCCTGCGCCCACTCCAGGCTATCGCTGTAAGTCACATTTATATTCCACCCTGGCAATAAAGTGTCAGTTGCCACTGCGAGCCCTCCCGTGACAGAAGGGTCGTGTCCTTCTTCGCTTGTCGTTACGACCGAGTCCGGCACGTAAGTCCAGACGGTTGATTCGGGTTTGAATACATCAATGTGCTGGGTTTCATCAATTTCATTCCAGCATATTGTGTCCGATGCGCTCCAGTTCCAGTCAAAGTCATATTGGTAATGCCCCGCCTTTGTCGTGTCCGGGTCCTGTGTTGAGTTAATCATTTCATAATCCACAGGAATGTCCCCAAGGACAGGGTTTGTTGCTTCGGCGTATCCCCCCGTGCTGTCCGGTATCATAGGATAGTAGAAAGGAATTGAATCATCCGAAGGAAAGTATGACCAATACGAATCATCCAAATAAACACTTACATCAAAAACATCGCTCGTATCGTTTCCAACAGGATCCCATGCATAAGTTGAATCTGTTACGGTACCATTATAATAATTACAACTATCCGGGTTTGAACCAAAAGTAGTTGTTTGGACATGCGTTGAGTCCCAGTATCCTGAATTGTCAGAAATATCGGAAAGTGCAATTCCATTCTCCAACCACTCCGAGAAAGGTATTGAATATTCTGTTTGATTTCTTGTTATTTCTGGATTTTCCCAATCCCTAACTTTAACATGTTGAGCACTATCACAAGAATATCTGCTGTCATTTGTCATATACATAGTATCTATTAAAACACTTGAGTCCGATTTTGCCCAAAAATCTCTCCAAAAGTCAAAGTTTATATTGGCCGAATCTCCCGGTATGTTTGATCTGTTTGTTGAATCTGAAAAATATACTGTTGACCAATTGGCATTTCCAACGACATTCCCTGAGACAGAGGTATCTGGAAGAGAATTTTCATATGCGGATTGATAAAGCAATGTCGTATCCGAAGGACCTTCCCCCCCTATGTGGATGTATGATTGCCATGTTGGTGGAGATGTTGTAAGATTAGAAGGATAATAACTAGGAGTCCCTTCCCCGTTCTCCAAATCAAAATTAATAGTGGGGGCCATTCCATATTGGTATTCATTAAAAAGTTCGTTCCAATAATAAACATATTTACTTATATTTGCTAATTCATTCGGGTCCATACTTGGGTCCCCGGGGTAAACACGTGTATCATTTTGAGGTTCATAAAAATACCATCCATCAAAATTTGTTGTAGAATCCACATTAGGACCCCCCACAAATATCGCGTTTATGGAATGGGCGTCTCCATTATCATAAACAGTATACACCTGATAAACAGGCATGTTCCCTTGAGCATTCTTAGTGGTATCATATAATCCAGGATTGTTTAATATTATTGGAGCTTCAGAAATATTTTCTATTCCCGAAGGATTAATTTGGAATTGGTTAGTGTAAGCATAACAATCCCAATTTGGTCCAGGAGGATGTAGGTCTGTTGTATCAACATTTAAGTAATAATTTTCAAACCAATTTATTCTTTCAGATTGGGTTTGCAAAAAGTTCCAATGCGCTGGAAGATAAGGAATTGAATCTATTAAATAGCCGTGCAATAAATTTTTATCCGCTTGTTCTCCCCCTATTCCATTCCCATCGACATCCGCTTCCCAAACCGTTGAGTTTAAAATTGCATTGTAATCATCCCAATCAATCTTGCCATCCTGTGTGACATCTCCGGAACCCCAATAATGCAATGTTTCTTCTCCCCCATTTAAAAGGTTCGGCTGTATATACGGGTTCAAATACTGATCTCCGTAAAATGAATCCATTGAAGCCATTATCATATCTGTTGTTGGCTTGTTGTAAAAATATCCCCCCGTAGAGTTTCCGTTCTTTCCAAGTATGTACATCAATCCTTCCCTTCCTCCTTCAATTCTTGAGATTGAATCAACTGTTACCTCTTGAGCTTTCCTGTTTGGCTCAAGCGTTTTAGGGTTTATTGTCTTTCTCAATGATTTTAGGGCGACTTTCTTTTGGGCTCTTTTTGTTTCTGGCATTGGGCTTTCTTTGACAGGAAGGACTTCTTTTGAATCCTGGGCTTTCAGTTTCGGAGGCATCAGGAATGAGACCGCAAAAATTGCGGTTGCCGCGAGGATTAAAGTTTTCATTGGACAATCAATTTGACAGCGGACACAAATTTAGGACATTATGATTTGGAAATCAAGTTTTTGACGGAATTTTTTTCGATTTGATTTGTCCGGGCCACCTGTACCGGCGGCTTCAGCCGCCGATTCCCGGCCCCCCGGGCAGTTCAGCTCCCTGCGGACTGAATGGATTCTGACGGGCAGGTGATAAAACGAGCTGATTCCCGGCGGGTCGAAATGATAAAAGCCGTCTCTGTTTTTCGACCTGGCGGGAGCAAGCCCAACCGCCAGGTCATTCCCCCCCCCGGTTGGTGTCCCCACCAACCGGCGCTATGGTGAACAAAATCTTGTTGGTGAGGACACCAACAAGGGGGAAATTGGGAAAACTAAATTTTACAAAATAACTTCAAGCGGGACGCTTGAAGCAGGGGGGGAAGTCGTGTTTTTTCGACCTGCCGGGTGCAAGCCCACCCGGCAGGTCAGGGCGCCGTTTCTCCCGGCGGGTAGCCTTGTTCCCGCCGGGTGGAAAAACCGGTGGAAATAAAAAAAGGAGCAACGCTCCGCCCCGTAAAAAAACAGGCCGCAACGCAGTGAAGGCCTGTTCTAAAAACAAAAAGCAACAAGCTCTGAAAGAGCGGCAGATGCATAACGGTAAAATGTACGAAACTGCCAGCGAGGACGTTCTCCTGAACGGAACGGGCAGGCTTGCAGCAGATAGCGATGTAAAATACTGACAGCGTTGACGCTGTCAGCAGGAGAATGTAAAAACCCGAAACCATAACCTGTGTTTCCCCCGAAAGGTTTATTTTTGGGCAAGAAAATGATCTGTTAAATCTTCAGAAAAACCGGAAATTGGGAGATCACAATCATAATCAAGAAGTATCGGGCAAAGGGCTGTTGTGGTCTGTCATCCTGAATGTGGCCATCACCGTGGCGGAAGTCATCGGCGGCATTATATCCGGCAGTATGGCCCTGCTCAGCGACGCCACCCACAACTTCAGCGATGTGCTGTCGCTCATCATCAGCTACCTCGCCAATAAATTATCCCGGAAAAAAGCCACCGACCGGCGCACTTACGGATACCGGCGGTCAGAGATCATGGCGGCATTTATCAATTCGGCGACCCTGATCATCCTTGCCGTTTTCATTTTTACCGAAGCGGTCGAACGCATCATCACTCCACAGTTTATCCGTGCTGACTGGGTGATCTGGCTTTCTATTTTAAGCATTATCATCAATGGGCTGAGTGTTATGCTGATACGGAAAGACAGTCGCGGGAACATAAATATCAAGTCGGCCTATCTTCATTTGTTTTCCGACATGCTGACTTCTGTTGCAGTACTTATCGGAGGCCTGACCATGAAATTTTTCCACTGGTACAGCATTGATTCCATCTTTTCCATCCTGATATCCATTTACCTGATCGTCATAAGCTGGAAGATATTTTCTGCATCACTCCGGGTTTTGATGCAGTTTACCCCCAAAGACATCAACATTCCGGAAATCGTCGGTGAGATCGAAAAAAACAGGAAAATCAAAAACCTGCACCACGTGCATGTCTGGCAGATCAGTGAACATGACATCATGTTCGAAGCCCATGTGGATGTAAGTGATAATATTTCCATTACCCAGTTTGAGCAACTGCTGGAAGAGATCGGTTCGATTCTTAAAAAATACAACATCAACCACGTGACCATCCAGCCGGAATTCTCGGTAAACGACAGCAAATCAATAATCCATGAGCACCCTGAATGAAAATGATACCGGTGATCAGGCGGTAATCAAAGTTCAGATACTTTGTCCTTTGAACTTCTGGCCGTAAGAAGCCGAAACAATAAACAAGGTAAGTAAAACAAGAATTTTTTTCATTGGTTTAAGATTTTGAGGAATTTATTTCAATTCTCAAAATTAACAGGAATGATGTAACTTTGTACCCCTCATGAAAAAGAATGTTGATCATAAACTCAAATTAAGAAACATAAAACCGACTGCTATGCGGGAGTTGGTGCTGGAGGTGCTTACCGAGCACAAAACCGCTATCAGTCTTCCCGAGCTGGAACAAAAATTTGAGAAAGCAGACAAGGCCACACTGTACCGCACTTTAAAGACATTTGAGGCCAATAAGCTCATTCACAGTATTGACGACGGCACCGGGATCATGAAATATGCCTTGTGTTACGACAAATGTTCCTGCAACCCCGAAGACCTGCATGTGCATTTCTATTGCAATGTTTGCAGAAAGACGTATTGCCTGCATGAGATCCCCATCCCGGAGATC
Organism: uncultured Lentimicrobiaceae bacterium; assembly: GCA_964567945.1. Lineage (GTDB taxonomy): Bacteria > Bacteroidota > Bacteroidia > Bacteroidales > F082 > JAADID01. The sequence goes on along the minus strand of CAZMOS010000106.1, from coordinate 233 downwards.
AATTTACCCCACAATTTTACCGTGGACAGTGTAAACATGGTAGTGAAAGGTGTTTGTGTCAATTGCCGGGGGTAAGCCGAGTCCGTTTCTTCATTTTTCAACATCTGTGAGAAGTACGGGAATTCAAATTCCGGTTTCTCTCATTTTGACGATCTCGCCTTAGGCAAAGCATGAAACCTAAGCCGCAGGATTTATCCTGCGGCTTCAGCAATTATTTCCCGAACCAAATATTC
>CAZMOS010000105.1:9485-13564 GCA_964567945.1 uncultured Lentimicrobiaceae bacterium | reverse complement strand
GAATAGTGCAACTTTTTTTTTCCACTATAGTATAACATCCTTGAAAACATAAAAACCTGTACAAACATGTCATTCTCAGTAATAGCGGATTCAAAACGTACCACCGAACTTTCTTTAAAAGAAAGAAAATTAGGTACTGCAACTTTAGAAGCCATCTCCAAGGAGGTGCCTTTCAGTAAAATGTTTGTGCTCGATTTCATCGGGTTACTTTTCATTTATTTTGTACCGGCTATATCGCATACGTTAAGCATTCCGCTTTATTATATTGAACCCATGCGTTTAATGGTTCTTATTGCCATGATTTACAGTTCGAAGCGCAACACCTTCTTAATAGCACTCTCTTTACCTGTATTTTCTTTTCTGATCTCTTCACATCCTATCTTTCCTAAAATGCTCATCATGACTCTCGAACTGGGATTAAACGTTTGGTTGTTTTACATGTTTGCCAGGTTAATGCGCAACTACTTCTATGCAATGATTTTGAGTATTGTATTGAGTAAAAGCGTTTATTATCTGTTAAGTTATATGGCTGTTCAGATGTCGTTTATAGGCAACAGCGAGATGAGTTCGATCCCGCTCTATATCCAGGCAATTGTAGCGGTCGTATTCAGTATGTATATTTTTATCATGTTATCCAGAAAGGAAGCACCGGATCCATACATTGATCCGACAAAATAAATCAGGTACGTTTCCATAGTTTGTTTTAGGTTGCTGCTGCTCGTGTCATACATTGGGCAGCAGTTTTTTTTTTGCCTTAAATTAACATGCAACAGAATTTCACTTCATTTCCTGTTGTTTTCCCTGCCAACAAGTTTTACCTGCCTGATACGTCATCCCGCAAAATGCATCCACTTTCCGTGTCTTATCTTATCCGAGGCGAGATTGAAAAAATTATTCTGGGAGTAAAAAGAGAATCGGGGAAAGATTTAACCCTTAAACGGATCATTCAATCCGCAAAGCTCAAGACTGATCTGCCACAGGCGCTCCTGAATCTTTTTGTCATACGAAATGGCCGCCGAGCGACTTTCACGGCTGTTTATAAAGTATTTCCCAGTAACACCTTTTAAATCCGGCGAAGAGGCCACATAAACCTCGTTCTGTGCTCCCTCCTCCACCGGGGCTCCGCCCATACCCCATCCGGCATGCAGCAACTTGGTGCTGATCACTCCGGGATGCAGACAATTGGAAGTGACAGTTGTTTCTCCCAACTCACGCGCAAGTTTATAAGTAAACAGTACATTTTCAAGTTTCGATACGGCATAGGCATTGTATCCGTCATAATATTTCTCACCGTTCAGGTTGTCAAAATCAATGCTTCCCGCCTGCGCCACAGAAGCCACATTGACGATCCTTCCTTCCTCTGCCATGCCAACCAGATCAAGCAGCTTAAGGGTGAGAGAGAAAGGCGCAAGATAATTCACCATAAATGCCTTTTCAAAACCATTGGGTAGTATGATCGGGCGTTCTTCATAGACTCCTGCATTATTCAGTAACACATCCAGATCATCAAATGAACTCCTGATCTTACCGGCCATTTTTTCGATCTCTCCGAAATCCGTAAGATCGGCATTGAAATAATGCAGGTTTTTATTCCCCGTTCGCAAAGTGATCTCTTCCAGTGTCTGCCGTCCTCTTTTTTCATTTCTGCCGTGCAGGATCATTTCGTAACCCATTTCCGCCAGGTGGAAAGCCGTTTGTTTGCCAATACCGTCGGTGGCTCCGGTGATCAATACCCGTTTCATTCTTTTTTCATTTAATTGAGACCCAATTGCCTTTTCCTTTTTTCGATCATTTCATGATAAGACGCTTTCAACCCGTCAGGAATAAAACTGATCTCGATAAAATCGTGCCACCCCGGAAGGACTTTTATAAACTTTTCTAAAACATTATTGATCACTTTATCTTCCATATATGCTTTTCTCATTGCTGCTTCAAAGTCAACCCTTTTTACCTTCTTCTTTTTACCATTCAGGGTTAAAGCAAGCTCTTCGTCATCTTCCTCCAAGACCAACGCAGATGCTACCAGATCATAAGCCTGAGATAAGTGATATAGCTTACTTTTGTCTTTCAACAATGAAAAGTTTTTCAGGTGCATATCGTTATTTCCGGTGAGGAAACTGAAAACGACCTGCTCATAAAAATTGATCACATCCAGTCCGGGATAAGCTGAGTATTTTAAAATTGTTTTGGCGATCTGTTCATAAGACCCCAGATATTTATGTTCGGTAAGCCTCTCTGTGAGCTGGCACATATCTTCCATGTGTAATTTCCGGCCCTTTATTCTGTCAATCCTTTTTGTGATATAAGCCAGATGACCTGATCTTAAATAAATTAATGAATGATTGACCGTTTTTATCCCTGCAATCCCGGCAAGGTGCATCGTCAGATCCTCAAGTTCGGGAAGATTTGGAAAAGTGATTGTCGGCAGTTTTAAAATGTATTCACCCCACAATCCGACGATAGTAAATCTATCCGGTTTCTGACTACCTTTTATTTTGTTAATTCCAAGTGATAATTTCGGTTGAACTCCCGTAACGGTTTTCTGGCTTTTGACGATCTTCTCTGCCAGTTTAATCATATCATCTTCCGAATAAGGCAGCTCGGCTGGAACAGCATTTCCGAATATTTTTTTACTGCACAAAGTATGAAACCCTGCTTTTCCGGCAGGAGTATTTCTCTCCTCCCCGCTAATTTCCCGGTAACAATATAAACATTGTTTCATCATTCTTCTTCCATTGGTATTACCGAAACCGCACCGATGCAGTCTTTGCACGTTACAAGCAACATACCCATCCTGTCACGCGGATTAATTTTCCAGCTTTTTTCTGCGATTTCCAATAACCAGCCTTCCGGTATCAGACCATCAAAAAAAGGGAACAGTACCTTACTGTGAAAGGCCTCCTGCTTTAACGGAAATGTCAAACTAACCGGCTCAGCGTCTTCCATTTCAAGGTAATCCGCCTCATACTGAAAATGATATCCTTCTTCATCTTCAAATAAGGTTCCGGCCCATTTGTCGTACATATATATTTTAGCTTTCCTCATTGATCAATTCATTTCTGTCCAATTGTACAGGTCCCAGTTCATATCCGAATAGTTTCAATACCTGATTGACCTTATCCATTCGTAATGTGGGTTTGTTCCTTTCCAGTTCCCTGATAAACCGGAGACCAACGCCGGCTTTGAAAGCCAGTTCTTCCTGGGTCAGACCCAGCAGTTTTCTTTTTTCTTTGACAAAAAGACTTAATTTTTGATAGTCCATCACGGAATTATACCTTATCGGGTACAAATATAAGAATATTTTTAATATTTGTACCCTTACGGGTATATTTTAGTACTTCTTCTTTTAATTATACCCTATCGGGTACAATAAGGCCTTTTGGTTTACGATTGTATCGGCTCTTTTATTTCTCCGCCCACTTTATCGTGCAGCCGATGGCTTTTGTGAAATCGGGGTCGGGTTTCTTTCTAGCAAGCAGGTTATCCAGTGCATTTTCAAGGTATTTTTCCTGAACAGCATCCGGGTCTTTGGAGTTGTCGTCAATGGCGCCGATATACCGGACAATATAATCATTGCCCTCTTTTTGCAGCAGGAAAACATGCGGGGTACGCGAAGCGCCGTAAGCCCGGGTGATGTGCTGCCCGGCATCCAAAAGATAAGGGAAGGTAAATCCCTTTTCTTTTGCCCGGACAATCATCTTCGAATAAGAATCCTCCGGCTGACGAATGGAGTCGTTCGGATTGATGGCAATGACCGGATATCCTTTGCCCGCATATTTGTTGTTGATGGCAATGATCCGGTCTTCATACAATTTCGAATAAGGGCAATGGTTACAGGTAAATATGACGATAATCCCTTTCGCATCGGGATAATCGCTCATGGAAACCATTTTGCCATCCACATTTTTCAGACTGAAATCGGTGGCTTTGTCACCCACTTTATAACCCTGGGCGAAGGTTGAAACAGTGGCCAATAGTGCAATGGCCAGAATGAAAACTGTTTTTTTCATGGTTATATACTTTTATAATCTATTGATTTCCTTTCTTTTGGTTTTGTCACGATTTTTGCTTCCTTCGGG
>CAZMOS010000105.1:0-9385 GCA_964567945.1 uncultured Lentimicrobiaceae bacterium | reverse complement strand
TCATAGATATTTCAATGTTTTAGATTTTTTGTGATAATTTTGTTTAATTCGTTATAAGTTATTGTGCCTTCACGGAAAAAGTAAAAATCCGTGTTGTAAATGATGGTAATGGGAATAGCCCCCGACCAATTTTTGTTTACCCTGTCAATCCATCTGTTTTGTCCGGGAGCATCCAACAACACTACCTCCGCATTGATGTTATGTTCCTGAATAAAAGACAAAACCTTTGATTTGAGACTGGACTCAAAATCAAGGCTCACAAGGATCATTTTGAATTTTTTGCCGCCAAATTCTTTGTCCAATTCCTGAAAACCGGGCATTTCCTCCACACAGGGCTTGCACCATGTTGCCCAGAAGTTGACCACATAAGTGGTGTCATTTTCCATTTGCAGCAAAGGAGCAAATTCATCAAAATCGCGGTAAACTTTCACCTGCTGGCCTGATGAAGACGTATACATTAACATCGTGGACAAAAACAAAACATATTTCAAATTTGTCTTCATGAACGCCCTTCTCCTATTCCGCCTCACGTTTTCTTTACAAATCTCCGTTCATTTGCAAAAGCCCAAACGGAAATGATGGCTATCACAACCAGTGTATAATAAACAAATGTCGGAACAGGTACCGGATCACCCGATGCATAGGAATGCAACCCCGACAGATAATAATTCACTCCGAAATAGGTCATCAAAATAGAGCTGAAGCCGATGAGCGAGGCAAAATTGAACGAGAAATTATTTTTCATTCCGGGGATATAATGCATGTGAAGGATGAAAGTGTAAACCAATACGCTCACCAGCGCCCAGGTTTCTTTCGGGTCCCATCCCCAGTAACGGCCCCAGCTTTCATTGGCCCACACGCCGCCAAGGAAAGTCCCGACCGTCAACATGTACAGGCCGATCATCAGGGTTCGCTCGTTGATAGACGTTAGCTCGGCGATTTTATTTTCAAGCCCTTCAAAGTTCTTTTTGTTTTTGAAGATCATTAATATCAGATTGATAAAGCCCAGCAACATACCCAACGCCAGAAAACCGTAACTGGCTGTAATAATAGAAACGTGAATGGTCAGCCAGTAGGACTTAAGCACAGGAACCAGGTTGGTGACTTCGGGATCCATCCAGCTCAAATGGGCGACCATTAGAATGATCGAAGCCAACACCGTTGTAGCTGCCAGCGTCATGGCCGATTTCCTGGAAAAGATTAAACCGGCAAGCATGAGGACCCACCCAATATAAACCAATGATTCATAACCATTGCTCCAGGGGGCATGCCCCGAGATATACCAGCGCAGGATCAACCCTCCGGTTTGGGCCAGGAATCCTAAAATAATGAACACTGTCAGTATTTTTATGACGATCCGGTTCGTCTTGCTGTCACGAAACAGTACAATAAAGGCAAATATCAGCATAACGAATCCTATCAATCCGTAATATTCGCTCAGACGGTCAAATATCATGAGACGGTTATAGGTTATTTCCGCTTTGATCTTCTTTTCCGGGGGGAGGATAGCTGCACCGTATTTCTTCTGATAATTGGCAATTCCTTCTTCCAGTTGTCTTGCACTTTGCAGGTCATTCTCATCTACCGCACTAAAAAAAGCGGGTAAAGCCTTCACGAGGAATAACGAATCGTCAGCATTTAATCCGGTTATCTTTGAGGCAGGTGAATACCACTGTTTGTACGGATCCGTTGGATCGGGAAGCATTTTTAAAAACTGGCCGTTGTAAATCATATAGCATATATTCATCCGCTCATCCACCTTCATCACTTCTTTGTCAAATACATTACGTTGTGCAGGTTTCTTGGCATACGCTGCCGATACAAAATCCTGGAGTTTATATGTTCCGGCTTTCATATCAATAAAATCAAAATAGGAAGCATATTTTCCTTCCAGACCCATAATATGCATGATCTCTTTATGCCCCACCCTGATCACGGGTACCTGTTGCCATGTTAAAGGCCGGCTTACCATTCCCAGCAGCACCTGGTCCGGCGTCATGCCGTAGAATTTGTTTTTTCGCGATATTTTTCGCAGCAATTCACTGGAAAGGGTGTTGACGGGTTCTAATCTGCCGTCATTTGTCTGTACAACAAGTTTTCCGAAATCCCGGGCAAGCTCCTTGTCAACAACAGGAACTTCATCCTTTTGCAAATGCCCGAATTGATGTTGCCCAAGGACCGGAATATTAAAGGCCAGAAGTAATAACACAACGGCAGAAACGGTTTTCGCCTGTCGCCTGTTGCGGCGAATGATTTTTCCCAAAAGTGCAAAACGGGAATATTTATTGAAAGGAGTAAGGAACATCCCCAAAGTCATCAGGGCATATCCGATGTATGTTAAAAGCGTACCCCAATAATCATGATTGACCGACAAAATGGTTCCCAGTTCATCCCTGTCATAAGAAGATTGAAAGAACCTGTATCCTTTATAGTTCAGAACATGGTTCATGTAAATACGGTAGGATTCTTCCACGTTTTCAGAAGGATCTATAAGTATGACCTCGCTGGCATAGGATGACGGGCTGTTTGAACCGGGATAATGTTCCAGTTGAAAATCTATCAGCTTCAACGAAAACGGCAACTCGATTTGTTTGGAACCATAAGTCATGGTAATGTTAGCACCGTTTAAGCTGAAATTTTCAGGATGTCCGACAAAACCTTTTCCTCCGCTAAGCATTACCTGCCGGTTGTGATCTCCGGAAGAAACTTCGACAACAAGCACATCATGAAAATTCCCATTTGGATTGGATACGTATTCAACACCACCATGCTCGTAAAATTGTGTAAGGACAAAACTTAAATTTTTCATTTGATAAAGCCTCCTTGTTTCAAGCGGATGCCATATATCAGGAAGTAACGTATCTTTTTCGTCTCCTGACATGGAAACGGTATAAAGCGTATCAGGTGCCGTAAACAAAAGTTTGCCTTCCTCCAGTTTAATGTTGACCGCACCCTGGGTGACCTGATCGCCAAAACTCAGGACATTTGATCCTATGTATTGCGAAGTATTATACTTAAGGTCAACCGACTGCCTGCCCATTCCTGCTGAAGCCACCAATACGATATAAGGTTCGCCGCCAGATTGAAGCTGGATAATATTCTTTTGTGCATTCGGAATGTATTTTACGGCTTTAAACCTGAATTTTTTGTCGTCAAGGCTAACCTTTGCATAGTAAGCTGTCTGCCGGAGCGTGGACAGGAGAACCGTTTTTTCACTATAAGCAGTATCGTTTCCCTCATTCACCCAAACCCGAACATACGTTTTATCCGAAACTATTGTGTTGGAAACACTTCCCTCTCTGATGTGCATAGAACCTTCAAAACTGATGTACCTTGTAATGGCTGCACCCAGCAATATGATAAGGAAAGAGGAATGGAAAATAAAAAGCGTAAGCTTATCTTTGTGATACATCCGGTGTCTAATAATATTCACTACCAGATTGACTGCCAGCCATAACAGAAGTATATCAAACCATAAAGCGTTATAGACCACTCCTTTTGCCGCAGCAGGGCCAAAATCGTTTTCGATAAATGTGGCAACACCAATGGATGCTGCAAACACAAGGGTGAGAAACCCCATGGTTTCCATCGAGAATAATATATTCTTTAATTGTTTCATTTATAACTAACTTTAAAATTTTACATTATTATTAATCATCTATTTGTCTTCTTTTTTCAAACGTTTTGATTCACTTCAACCACGGATCAACCAATGACAAATGACCGGTAAAAAACTCATTCCCTGTTTTTAATGATCACATCAATTGCCCCAACGCCAAATTTGCTGATCGAAGCCATTTTGTTTTCAAGCCCTTCGTATTCTTCCAGTTCCTTCACAATGGCATTTTTCAATATACCATTGCCTACACCGTGAATAAAAGTCACCTTCCGGTAATCATTTTTTATTGCGCTTTCCAGCATTTTACGAAAATAACTCATCTGGATAACAAACATGTCATGGTTGGACAATCCTGCAATATTTTCAACCAATTCACCGATATGCAGGTCCACCACTGCTTCATCGAACTTTGTCCGGTACTTATCAATCAATGGCTTTTCTTTTACCGGTCTGGCTACTGTGGCTTGTCCGTGGTTGTCATATTTTCCTGATTCGTCACTTTCCGAAGCGGCTTGCAATGTATTTTCGGGAGCCAGGCTCAGCAAAAGCGCTTTTCCCTGAACAAGGGTGTTGCTCCGGTAACTGTTTTCTTTAAAGAAGCGATTGGGTTTGATCCTGATTTCCGTATGAACAGGCAACAAAACCCTTCGCGGCGAATCGCTGTGAAACATGAATTGTATATATCCTGAACACCAGTTTTCAATTTCATCCCGGGTAATTGTTTCTATTACAACCCTGGTGTCCTTTTCAAGTGAGCCGTAATCCACGCCTTTCAATTCCCCGTCCTGAACAAGAAAAAGATTGTACAGCAGTTCATAAGATGTATGATTTAGCAAAATCACATCCATATCGCCGGTCAACATCCACTGCTGGTCATGGGGCTCAAAAGCAAGGTAAATTCCTTTTTCTTCTTTGACGGTTCCCCAGGGATTGATCTCACTTATATTTGAGGGTACGGTTTCCTTTTCGGTATTTTGTTTTTCCTCCGTGATTTTAGCCCTGGGAACAAAATCAAAATCAATATCTTCTTCTGCCTCCATCGCTCTGTAATCGGGAATAAGTTCTGAGGATAAAACCGGAATTTCAAAACCGTCATCGGTTTCTACTTTCACCATTTTACTGTCAATGATTGCTTTTATTACGCCGCCTCCGCGTTCATTCAGGAAAGTAACTTTGTTGCCAACTTCAAAACGCATAACTCAACTTTTGTCAGTGGGCGAAAATACGGTTTTATGCGGAGTTTTTTACTGTAAATGATAAGTTATTTAGAATTCTTTCTACGAAATAATTGTGATATAAATCATAAATTTTCACACCTTTGCAATAACTGTTTTTTAAGTATGAAAAAAGTATTTTTTTCTTTTTCCGGCCTTGAAAAATAAAGAAGAAAAAACAGGGCCGAGAAGTGGCAAAGGCATGATAATTGCTCTAAATGCGACAAACAAATAAACACGGGACCATTTAAATGAAAAAGATATCATCTGAAATTAATTTGCACATCCTCTCTGTTTTTTTCATAGGAATTGTTTTACTGACAGTTTCATGCAAAAATGACAACAAAAATCCCCAACCGGCAGAAAAACCGGGGAAAATTGTTTTCAAATTCACTCACAGGATCGGCGGACAACCCATCAGGTTTGACACTTTAATGTATGTTAATGCTGCGGGAAATCATTACCTGGTCAATGAAATACAGTGGTTTTTATCAGATGTCGCCATCCATAAAAACAATGACAGCATATTGCTGGATAAATGGGAAGATATCCATTATGTGGACACCGACATAGAATCCACATGGACTTATACATTAAAAGATGACATTTCGCCGGGCACTTACGATTCCATCAGTTTAACCTTTGGGATCAGTGAAGAAAAAAACAAGTCCATGTTGTTTGTCAATCCCCCGGAATCACTGATGTTCTGGCCTGAGTTACTGGGAGGCGGTTACCATTACATGAAGCTAAACGGCAAATGGTTGGATACACTGAACAACATTACGCCTTTCAATTTTCATTTGGGCATCGGACAGATTTATTATTCTTTTCCCGATTCGATTGAGCGCTTTGTGCAGAATTATTTCAGGGTACGGTTGCCCAATTCCGGGTTTGAGCTTAAGGAAAATGAAACAAAGACATTTACCATTGTGATGAATGTGGAAAACTGGTTTCAAAATCCAAATGTGTTTGATTTCAATTACTGGGGCGGCAAGATCATGCAAAACCAAGACGCTCTACATGCCGCCTGTGAGAATGGATGGGATGTGTTTACAATTGAAAAAGGTGGATTAAGATGAGAAAACCCACCCCCTTCCCCTCCCGGGAGGGGAAGGGGGTGGGTTAAATAAAACATTATTGATCTGACAATAACAAACAATGAAACTTATAAACAACATACACAGGATCATAAAACCCTTTCAAAGAAAGGACAAAGCCGGTTATTTATTGAGGTTTTCCGGCTTTACATTGCTGCTTGTACTTATCATTTCTTCCTGCAAAAAAGCAGATGAAAAAACGGAGGAGCCCTATACCCCCACACCGTATAAGATTGAGATCCCATTTGGTTTTCCTACCAAGCTGAACATCCCCGAAGACAACCCCATGACAGTCGAAGGCGTTGAACTGGGACGTTATCTTTTTTATGACGGGCGTTTTTCGGGACGTACCGATCCTGATTCACTGATGGCATGTGCTACCTGTCACCGTCAGGAAAGGTCGTTTGAGGCAGGCATTGACCATCCCATGTTTCCCGGAGGACACCCGCATGGAATTACCGGTATTCCAACCCCTCATGTGATGTTGCCCATGATCAACCTGGTGTGGAATTTTAACGGTTATGGCTGGAGCGGATTCTTATATCCCGACAATCCTGATAAAAACTTGAGAAATATTGAAGATTTTGTCAGGCTGGCCGTGTTAGCTAAACACGAGATAGATGGGGATACGGCAAGAACAGCAGCCCTTTTTCAGTCCATCCCCGGTTATCCCGAATTGTTCAAAAAAGCATTTGGGAGTGACAAGGTAACCTTTAAAAATATAGAACGTGCCATCGCCCAGTTTGTCAGGACGCTGATCTCTGCCAACTCGAAATTTGATAAATACATGCGGGGAGAAGTTCAACTTTCACAATCGGAACTGAACGGTTATGTGCTTTTTACAACTGAAGAAGGCGCCGATTGCTTTCACTGCCACGGTGGTTTCGGCAATCCGTTATTCACAACTAACCTTTTTTATAATAACGGGAAAGACACAGTATTTACTGATCCAAAGGATCATTACAGTGTAACCCATGATCCCATGGATATCGGGGCTTACAAAGCCACCACGCTCCGGAACATCGAGGTGCAGGCACCTTACATGCATGACGGGCGGTTCAAAACTCTCGAAGAGGTCATTGACTTTTACTCACACAAAGTTAAGTGGTCGCCTTCCATCAGCCCGTTGATGCATCATGTGAACACAGGCGGCATCCAACTGACTCCTGCGGAAAAACAAGATTTGATAAATTTTCTCAAGACACTCCGGGACGATGATTTCATGACAAACCCCGATTTTGCAAAGCCTGAAAAATTTCCTGACCAACAGTGAACAATAATCCGGATTATGTTCTAATTTTGCGCCTTTCAAAAATCAAAATAACATTTTAAAAATGAATCTACACGAATATCAGGGCAAATCTATTTTGAAAAGTTACGGTGTTTCGATCCCTTTCGGGATCGTTGCCTCTTCACCCGAAGAAGCTTTTAACGCTGCAAAAGAAATACAAAAACATACAGGTTCCGACAAGTGGGCTGTTAAAGCACAAGTACACGCCGGCGGGCGTGGAAAAGGCGGCGGTGTTAAAATTGCCAAAAACCTGGACGAAGTCAGGAAATATGCCGACCAGATCATCGGCATGCATCTGGTAACCCCGCAAACCAAAAAAGAAGGAAAGCTGGTTCGCAAAGTACTTGTGGAACAAAACATTTATTACGACGGCCCTGAAAAGGTAGAGGAATATTACTTGAGTATCCTGCTCAACAGGGACAAAAGTAAAAACATGGTCATGTATTCGCCCCGCGGCGGAATGAACATCGAACAGGTTGCCGAAGAAACCCCCGATCAGATCTTTACGGAAACAATTGATCCGCTGGTCGGCCTGACCGGTTTCCAGGCACGCCGGATTGCTTTTAACCTGGGTTTGAGCGGTGTTGCTTTTAAAGAAATGGTAAAGTTTTCTCTGGCTCTTTACAAAGCTTACACGGGGGCTGATGCCAGCTTGTTTGAGATCAACCCCGTGATCAAAGCGGCTGACGGACGTATTTATGCCGCCGATGCAAAAGTAACGGTTGACAACAACGCCCTTTATCGTCACAAAGATATTGCCGCTATGCGCGACATTGCTGAAGAAGACCCACTGGAGGTGGAAGCCGGACGCTTTGACCTCAACTATGTGAAACTTGACGGCAATGTGGGTTGCATGGTCAACGGTGCCGGGCTGGCTATGGCTACTATGGACATGATCAAAATGTCGGGCGGCAACCCGGCCAATTTCCTGGATGTGGGGGGTACGGCTGATGCCAAACGCGTGGAAGAAGCTTTCCGTATCATCCTGAAAGATCCCAACGTAGAAGCTATTCTGGTCAATATTTTCGGTGGGATCGTGCGTTGTGACAAGGTCGCACAGGGAGTTGTGGATGCTTACCACAATATCGGGGAGATCAAAGTACCGATTATCGTGCGCTTGCAGGGAACCAACGCCGAAGAAGGCAAGGAACTGATCGACAAGTCAGGGCTTAAAGTGCATTCGGCCATTCGGCTTGAAGACGCTGCCCGGCTAGTGAATGAAGTGCTTGCATAAAATAAAACCTCAAAAAAAAAGCCGCCTGATGGCGGCTGTTTTTTATCTCCTTTCAGAATCATTATTATCCTCTTCATCCAACTGTTTTGAATAATCATCCATCCCTTCTTCGGCAATCGTCAGGGTTTCCGGATCACGGGCAGCGCTTTTGAATGACTGGCGATATTGGGTCTTTCTGCCAAATTTCTTCAAATACCCAGCAATGGAAGGAACATTTAAAAGTTGTTTTTGCTTATCCGTATCAAGTTTAACCTCTTTATTGCCTAATATCAGCGATTCGAAAGGTATTCCCAGATATCTGTTGAGTAAAACAATCATTTTCATTGTCAATGGTCTTTTTCCGTTCAACACTTCCGAAACCCTTGTCTTGCCTCCAAATAAGGGAGCTATATCAACCTGTTTCAGGTTCATCTGTTCCATTCTGAACCTTATGGCCTCAATCGGGCCCGGAGCTTCAACCGGATAATGCTCCTGCTCGTATTTTTCCACAAGCATTGATAACAGTTCCAGTTCTTCTCCTTCAGGGCTGTCGGGTTCTATGGGTTTATCAGAGCTGTTGATCAGCTCATAAATCCTTTCACAGGCCATATCATACTCTCGTTCCGTTTTTAATATTTTAGTTTTCATAATTTATTTTTGAAGCATCAATTTTATCGTATTCTTTATGTGTACCAAACCAAACCACAAATACAATTTTGATTTTATACTCAATATCCACAATCAACCGGTATTCGTTTCCTTTGATGTTAAACACCACTCTTTTTGAACTTATAATACTTGCATTTCTGTATTTTGATTTGAGTTCATTTGCATTGTTTCAGGAAGAATATCTCACTTCATAAATCCATGCCAACAAAGATTTTCTTGCAGGTTTATATTTTTCCTGTTCACTAAATTTCTTTAACGTCTTCTCCTTAATGATCCTCATTC
>CAZMOS010000104.1:9354-13591 GCA_964567945.1 uncultured Lentimicrobiaceae bacterium | reverse complement strand
TTTTTGAACTGTTCGTAGTTTTCTTTTGTTTTGGCTGACATGAAAATGCAGGGGTGATTGTCTTTTGCCATCCAGCTTGTTTTCAGCTCTTCAAGGGTCATATTCTCTTCCGTTGCCGGTGTCAGGTCGTCTTTGTCTTTTTCAATGAACTGATAAAGGTCAACTTTGTTGAAGACCATGATCACCGGCTTGTCGCCTGCACCGATTTCCGCCAGGGTTTGGTTGACAGTCTTTATCTGATCTTCGAATTCGCGATGGGAAATGTCCACCACGTGCACAAGGATATCCGATTCACGGACTTCGTCCAGTGTGGATTTGAAAGATTCAATCAAGTCATGCGGCAGTTTCCTGATAAAACCCACAGTGTCAGATAAGAGAAAAGGAAGGTTTTCAATAACCACCTTCCTGACAGTGGTGTCCAATGTGGCAAACAGCTTGTTTTCGGCAAAAATCTCCGATTTGCTGATCAGGTTCATCAGTGTGGATTTTCCCACATTGGTATAGCCCACCAGCGCTACCCTGACCAGCTTACCCCGGTTTTTGCGCTGTGTGGCTTTCTGCTTGTCAATTTGTTTCAGTTTCTTTTTGAGCAACGTGATCTTGTCGCGGATGATCCGCCGGTCGGTTTCTATTTCTGTTTCTCCGGGGCCACGCAATCCTATACCACCGCGTTGTCTTTCAAGGTGTGTCCACATCCTCGTCAGCCGGGGAAGAAGATATTGGTATTGCGCCAGCTCAACCTGCACTTTGGCGTGTGCCGTCTGCGCCCTTTTGGCAAAAATATCGAGGATGAGGTTGGTGCGGTCGAGGATCTTGCATTCCAGGGTTTTCTCCAGGTTGCGGATTTGCGAAGAACCCAGTTCATCGTCACAAACAACCATATCGGCGCCGGAGGCTTTTACATATTGCCTGATCTCTTCCAGTTTTCCTGTTCCCACGTAAGTTTTGGGATTGGGATAGGGCAGAGACTGGGTAAACCGTTTCAAAGGGACACCTCCGGCTGTCTCTACCAGAAAAGCCAGTTCATCAAGGTATTCGTCCACCTTGTCCTTGTCCTGTCCCGGTGTGATCAGCCCGACAAGCACTGCTTTTTCAGGTTCAGTATTTGATCCCCTCTGCCCTTCGGGCATTTCCCCGTCAGTTGGTGGGGGAGAAAGTTGTTGTTTCAATTGTTATTTTTTTTGTTTTGACCCCCATTTGTTCTGTTGTGTTAGTGCTATCTGAAAAATTCGGTTCACGCAAAGGCGCAGAGACGCAAAGAAAAAAGAATGTTGAGCATCAATAAATTAACTTTGCAAACTTTGCGGCTCTGCGCCTTTGCGTGCAACTATATGTCTTTTTGACCACCACCAAATCTTTTTTCAGTTGTTATTTTAATAAATCTTCCTGAAACCAATGATCTCGCGAACCCCGCGAACAGTAGGCACAGCGCTGGCCCGGGCTTTTTCGGCGCCTATTTCAATGACTTTGTCTATATATGCTTTGTCGGCAGCAAGTTCTTTGATCCTTTCGCGGAAAGGTTCCGTGAACTTAATAATATCCTCTGCCAGTTGCTTTTTCAAATCTCCGTAACGGATCGTGCAGTTGTTGTACTGTTCATCAAAATAATGTACCGTTTCAGGATCGGAAACCACGCTCATCAGGGTGAACAGGTTTTGGATAGGTTCCGATTTTTCCTGGTTTTTCTCTGTAGGCCCGCTGTCGGTTACGGCCCGCATCACTTTTTTGCGGATGGATTTGGGGTCTTCTCCCAAAAATACCGCATTGCCTTCGCTTTCCGACTTGCCCATTTTTCCCGAACCGTCAAGACCCGGAATTTTCACCAGTTCTTCATCAAAATTAAACGCCCGCGGGATGGGGAAATAATCAACCTTATACATCCTGTTGAACCGGCGTGCAAAAGTACGGGTCATTTCCAGATGTTGTTCCTGGTCCTTGCCCACCGGCACCAAATGTGATTTATGGATCAGGATATCGGCTGCCATCAGTGTCGGGTAAGTAAGCAATCCTGCATTGATGTTGTCCGGTTGTTTGCGTGCTTTTTCCTTGAAAGTGGTCACCCTTTCCAGTTCGCCTTTGTAAGCATTCATATTCAAAAAAAGATACAGTTCGGCTGTTTCCGGCAGATCGCTCTGCAGGTAAATGGTTGCCTTCTCGGGATCAAGTCCTGCTGCGAGGTATTCGATGATCACCTGCCGGACATTTTCCTGCAGATTTTCCGGTTTCGGATGAGTTGTCAGCATATGATAATCCGCAATGAAAAAGTAGCAGGTGAACTTATCCTGCAATTTAACGAAATTCTTCACCGCACCGAAATAATTTCCCAGATGCAGGTTTCCCGTAGGACGAATGCCGCTCAGTACAATTGCCTTTTTTTCCATGCCGGCAAAAGTAGTCATTTCGGGTAAAAGAGGGATAAAGTGGGGTAATAATTAAATGTTATGTCCCTACGAATAAAATGATGCCGAATTTTGTATCCAAAAGTGCAAATTCAGGCCTAAATTTGTTAATCAGGTATAAAAAACGGAGCTGTCCAAAAAGACTTGTTTTACGCAGCGACGCTTTCCAGATTACAAAAAGAGGTTAATCTTTATGTCTCCCCGGCAGGGCTTCCCGAGGCTGCTTCGCTACCCGGGATAAACTTCTCGCCCTGCTATTTAGTTACTTGTTAAAATAGAAAACCTCTCTCAAAATACAGAAAGAGGTTAATCTTCAAGTCTCCCCGGCAGGGCTCGAACCTGCGACCCGCTGATTAAGAGTCAGCTGCTCTGCCAACTGAGCTACGGAGAGGATAAATTTTCAAGAACTGCTTTTTTACTCCCCGGCAGGGCTCGAACCTGCGACCCTCACGCCTAAGGCGTGATGCTCTGCCAACTGAGCTACGGAGAGTTTAGCCCTGCAAAATTACATTTTTACAACATCCCAATCAAATTATGTGAAAATTATTTGATATGGTTTTATGGCTTAATTGTTCTATTGCCCGATTGTTGTATCTCAAAACTCTGAACTCAAAACTCTGAACTCAAAACTGAAAACTCCCCTCCCACTCCGTCAAAAAATTTATCTTTGTAATAAGAAATGAAAAACAAACCCAAAAAACCGGAATCGGCCCTGAACGTACAGAAAGGTGTTAAGCAACCCTCACAGGTCAACCCGACTCTCTCAGGAGGATTGGAAAAATTCAGGAAACAAAAACCTTCGGCTGACGAATATGTGGAAGGTATTCTGAAAGGCGACCGTACCCTGCTCAGCCGCGCAATCACACTCATCGAAAGTTCCCGTCCCGAGGACAAGGAAATTGCCCACCAGGTGATCAGCGGGTGCCTGCCTCATTCAGGCAACTCTTTCCGGTTGGGGATCACAGGTATTCCCGGAGCAGGGAAAAGTACATTCATTGAAGTATTCGGAATTTACATCATCGAACAGGGCCACAAGGTGGCGGTGCTGGCCATTGACCCCACAAGCCAGCGCTCGAAAGGCAGCATTATGGGTGACAAAACCCGGATGGAAAGCCTGAGTGCTCATCCACATGCTTTTATCAGGCCTTCGGCGACGGCAGGAACACTGGGAGGTGTGGCACGGGCAACCCGCGAAGCCGTGGTCCTTTGCGAAGCGGCGGGATTCGACATGATCATCATTGAAACGGTTGGCGTGGGCCAGTCCGAAACCGCCGTCTCACAAATAGTGGATTTCTTTTTGTTGCTGATGATCGCCGGGGCGGGCGACGAACTCCAGGGTATAAAACGGGGGATCATGGAAATGGCCGACCTAGTGGTGATCAATAAAGCCGATGGGGATAACATTAAAAAAGCGGAACTTACCCGGAAAGAGTATGAAAATGCACTGCATCTTTACCCGCCTTTACCCGGTGGCTGGACACCCAAAGTGTTAACAGCATCGGCGCTTCATGCCAAAGGACTGGATGAAATCATGAATGTTATCCGCCAATATGTGGATATCACAAAACAAAATGGCTATTTTGAAAAAAACCGGCAGCATCAGTCGTTGAAAATTCTTCACGATACAATATTTCAGAGTTTAAGCGACAGCTTTTATCAAAATCCTGAGATCAGAAAACTGATCAGAAAAACAGAAAAATTAATTGCTGCCGGCAAACGATCTCCCTACGAAGCAGCCCAAATGCTTTTGAAAAAATATTTTGATACCATCAAAGACGGTTGAAAAAGATAAATTTCAATTCATCTTTGAAGAAAACAGAAAAACATCTTTTATCAAA
>CAZMOS010000104.1:0-9254 GCA_964567945.1 uncultured Lentimicrobiaceae bacterium | reverse complement strand
AAAAGATAAATTTCAATTCATCTTTGAAGAAAACAGAAAAACATCTTTTATCAAAGACCTGATTAGAAGAAAAAAAGAAAAAAGGTATGTAGCAACGGTATAAAGTTTTGAATAAAGCCTCTTGCCGTATCAGACAAAATACAAAAACAGCGGGCGCAATATCACGAAAGATGTTTTTTTCTTTCGGGAATGACCAGTGAAGCCAGGATACTTACCCCTATAATAACAAGGATCACGATCAGCGAGTGAAGTGTGGAAAGGTGAACATGACCCGGAAAGATCGGCAGGATCATTTTTACTCCCACAAAAACCAAAAGCAGTGAAAGCCCGATATTCAGATACCGGAACCTGTCAAGGATATTGATAAGTAAAAAGAAAAGCGACCGAAGCCCGATGATGGCGAAAATGTTGGAAAAGTAAACGATGTATGGGTCTTTGGTGATGGAAAAAATGGCCGGTATGGAATCCACGGCAAAAATCACGTCCGAGAACTCCACGAGAAGTAAGACAACAAATAAACCGGTGACAAAAATCTTCCTGTTTTTACGGATGAAAAAATTATGCCCCGTGTAATCCTTGTCAACCGAAAAATATTTCGCTGTAAAACGCATGACCGGATGGTGTTTGGTGTCAATCTTTTTCTTTTTGTTACGCTGCAGGAACATTTTTATACCCGTGAAAACGAGAAAAGCGCCAAACACGAAAAGCAGCCATTCAAACCGGTGAATAAGTGTTGAGAATAAAAAGATGAATAAAAAACGCATAACCACTGCTCCCAGTATTCCCCAGAAAAGTACGCGGTGGTAATACTTCTTTTCAACCCCGAAAGAAACAAAGATCAGGATAATGACGAAAATATTGTCAATGGATAAAGAATACTCCACAATGTAACCGGTCAGGAATTCCAGGGCCAGGTTTTTACGGTAGATTCTTAGTACGGCTTCATCATTTCCCGAAACGCTCTGTATTTGTTTCAGGATCGGATGGCCGTATTCCGTAACTTTTGCCTTTACATCCGCAAAGTTCTCAACACCATGGATTTTATCTCCGAAAAAAAAGATAAACAAAAAAGCCATCAGGGCCATGGAAATCCAGATCACCGTCCAGACCAGAGCTTCCTTAAAACCGATTTCATGGTCTTTTTTGTGAAATACACCCAGGTCGAGCGCAAGGGAAAATCCTATGATGACGAGGAAACCCAGAAGTACCATATTGGAATAAAAATCCATGAAAAATTTTTGTCCAAAAGTATGTATTTCGTAGATTTGTAAGGAAATCTTCCTGCTGACGTCTAAAAAACAACATTGATAAAAAAATTATTTTTCGTCCTCTGCCAAACACACAATCCAGGTGAAAAATCAAAAATGGTATAAAGTTCTCGACGACAAATCTTTCCTTGCAGAAGGGCGTGTGATGACCGTTCATGCAGGAACCAAAGAAATTTGTTTAACACATCATGAAGGCCACATTTGTGCCCTTGACAACAAATGTCCGCATCAGGGAGGTCCGCTCGGCGAAGGAAGCATTGAAAAGGGACTGCTGCGGTGCCCGTGGCACGGCTGGGATTATCATCCCTGTACGGGAAAAGCCCCAGGCTTTGACGATGGCGTAGAAACTTTTCCGGTGAAAACAGAAGGCAACGCCGTATTTGTGGCGCTTGAACCTGATAAGAAACACGACACCACCATCACGGACATCATGGCCGAAACAATGGTTAACTGGGGAATTGATACGGTCTTTGGGATGGTTGGCCATTCTAACCTGGGACTGGCTGATGCTTTACGGCGTCAGGAAGAAAAAGGAAAACTAAAATACATCGGCATCCGTCATGAAGGCGCTGCGGCATTTGCTGCTTCCGCTTATG
Organism: uncultured Lentimicrobiaceae bacterium; assembly: GCA_964567945.1. Classification (GTDB taxonomy): domain Bacteria; phylum Bacteroidota; class Bacteroidia; order Bacteroidales; family F082; genus JAADID01. The sequence goes on along the minus strand of CAZMOS010000104.1, from coordinate 7,390 downwards.
GAAAACTGACCGGGAAACCTGCAACTTGTTTTGCCATCGCCGGGCCGGGCTCCACCAATATGTTTACCGGCATGTGGGATGCCAGAGTAGACCGTGCCCCGTTGCTGGCATTGACCGGCCAGGTGGCTACGCAGGTTGTAGGCACAGGAAATTTTCAGGAAGTGGATCTGCTGCTGGCTTTTCAGCCGGTTGCCAGATTCAACCACCGTGTGGAACGCGATAGCAAACACAGTGAACTGATGTCGCTGGCCGTGAAACATGCGTTGATCAACAGGGATGCTTCGCACCTAACTTTTCCCGATGAAATACAAACCCTTCCTGCCGGTGATGAACAACCCCAGACTCCGGAGAACCGGATAACCTCTTTTGATATTGCTCCTCCCGAAGAAAGCATCATGCGGGCAACGGCGCTGATCAGAAAAAGCAAGAGGCCCGTGATCATCGCAGGATATGGCGCCCGTTTCAACATGCCTGCCATTATCCGTTTTGCCGGAATGCTGAAGGCACCTGTTGTGACCACTTTTAAAGCCAAAGGTCAGATATCCGACAGCCATCCCCTGGCCGGTGGTGTGCTGGGACGCAGCGGAACACCTGTGGCTTCCCATTTTATGAATGAATCGGATTTGCTCATCGTGCTGGGGGCCTCTTTCTCGAACCACACAGGCATCACCGACAAAAAAACAACGATCCAGATTGATTTCGATCCGATGGCATTGGCTAAATTCCACAAAGTGGATGTACAGGTCTTCGGTGAAATTTCCGTGAGTGTTTCTTTGTTGCAGAACGAACTGGAAGGTAAAGTCAATACGATCAACCAGCAGAATGAGATAGCTGAAAGATGGGGTATCTGGCGCGCCGAAAAGAAAAAGCGGCTGGACGAATACCGTAAAAAAGGGCTGGGCTCCATCCATGTTTTTGATGCGCTGAACCGGCATGCTCCCGAAAATGCAGTCATGACGGTGGATGTGGGAAACAATGCCTATTCATTCGGCAGGTACTATGAAAGCAAGAATAATACGTTTTTGATGTCCGGCTATCTCGGCTCTATTGGTTTTGCGCTGCCGGCCGCCATGGGTGCCTGGGCAGCAGCGGGAGACAGCAGGCCTGTGGTTGCCGTGGCTGGCGACGGCGGGTTGTGCCAGTATCTGGCAGAAATAACAACTCTGGTGAAATATAAAATGCCGGTGAAGGTCATTGTGCTGAATAACAACGAACTGGCGAAAATTTCAAAGGAGCAACGTTCGGGAAATTTTGAAGTCTGGCAAACAGGGCTTGTGAATCCTGACTTTGCAGAGTTTGCAACATCATGTGGTGCCCTGGGATTAAAAGCGGATAAATGTGATCAACTGGATGATGCAATGCAAAAGCTGTTTTCGCATCCCGGGCCGGCCCTGCTCGAAATTACCACCGACCCGTTACTGGTTTAATTAAAATATTGATGGAAGAACAGATTAATCGTTACCACCGGATACGCGGCCATACTGAAGCCATTTTCAAACCGCTGGCTGTTGAAGATTACGTTCCTCAACCTGCCGAATTCGTGAGTCCGCCAAAATGGAACCTTGGCCACACGACCTGGTTTTTCGAAACCTTTATACTTCAACCCCATCAGCCGGGGTATAAAACTTTTAACGGAGACTATGCTTTTTTGTTCAATTCCTATTATAACAATGCCGGTTCACGGATTTTGCGTTCCCGCCGTGGTGACCTGACCAGGCCCACAGTGGCAGAAGTTTATGAATACCGGAAATATGTTGATGAAGCCATGGCCGGTTTTATAAAAAACGGGGCTGACGAAAAGGTTATGACATTGACCGAACTGGGCTTGCAGCACGAGCAACAGCACCAGGAATTGTTTTGGACTGATTTAAAATATACACTGGGGTTGAATCCTCTTTTCCCGGCTTACAACGGAAAATTTATGGTGAACCAGATGGTGCTGCGGGGTGGCTCGGTTGCAACATCACCGGGCCATAGCCGGAAAACTTACCGGAATTTTTTTCATCCTGACGGACGATGGCAATTCACCGGAATAAGATTAGCAAAATGAAAACGACAGAAACAAAACTTACCCCTTTTGCCGTTGATGTGATCAATGGGCTGGAAAAGGAAAACAAATCCTTGCCTTCAAAGTATTTTTACAATGAAGAAGGCGACCGCCTGTTTCAGCAGATCATGGAAATGCCCGAATATTATCTTACCCGTTGCGAGTTTGAAATTCTGGCCGAACAAAGAAAGGAGATATGTGATGCCATAGGTGCTTTTAACACCCCTTTCAACCTGATTGAATTTGGTGCAGGCGACGGAATGAAAACAAAACTCCTGCTGAAATACCTGACTGACAACAATGCTGAATTTACTTACTACCCGGTGGATATCTCCCTGCACATTTTAAACGAGCTCACGACAGACCTCGAAAATAATTTTCCTTCGTTGCAAATGGAACCCATTCATGATGATTACTTTGGCGCGCTTCAGCAAATGGACGATTTTAATAAGAGGCGGAATGTCACTTTGTTCCTCGGATCGAACATAGGCAATTTTCATTATGAGGAAGCCGGGGTATTCTTAAAACATTTTGTTTCGGGAAGCGGAACGGGCGACATGCTGCTGCTGGGCGTTGACCTGAAAAAAGACCCCCGGGTGATCCTGCAGGCTTATGATGACCCCCGGGGTATTACCGCTGCTTTTAACCTGAACCTGTTGACCCGCATGAACAATGAGTTGGGAGCTGACTTTAACCCGGAAAGTTTCAGGCATTACACCTGTTATGAACCTGCTTCGGGTGAGGTGCTAAGTTATTTGATTTCTCTTGAAAACCAGCGCGTGTATTTTTCCGCGCTCGACCTGACAATTATTTTTGAAAAGAATGAACTCATTCACACGGAGGTGTCAAAAAAATATACGTTGGAAGAATTAGAGAAACTTGCACTTTCCCGGGGGTTGGAAAAGGTTTCCCATTTCCTGGACAGTAAAAATTATTTTACCGATACACTTTTTAAAATTTAAACAATGAAAGCAATATGGAACGGCGTAGTGCTGGCCGAAAGCGATAAAACTTATGTTATTGAAGGTAACCACTATTTTCCTTCGGAAACGATCAAACGCGAATATTTTGAAAGCAGTGAAACACATACGGTATGCCCGTGGAAAGGTACGGCTTCGTATTACAACATCAAAGTAAATGATAAAATAAACAAAGATGCCGCCTGGTATTATCCCTCGCCAAAATATGCTGCGGAAAAAATAAAAGACTATGTGGCCTTCTGGCGCGGAGTGAAAGTTGAGAAATAAATGATACAACGTAAAATAAAATCCGCTGCAACTGTTGCGCCTTTGCGTGACATTACCTTCGGTTTACAAACAAAAAATAAACAATGGAAATAAATAACTGGAAAGAACTAACGATCAGCCGTTTCAACGATTTGGCAAAAGCCTCAAACACGCTTCATCATGCCGCTCAGTTTATCGCCTATGCAGGCAAAAGTTTTATAAATGAAGAGCCTGACGACAGTCACACAAGTGCAGTCTGGATGCCGGAAAAGAACCTCTTGGCAGGGCGACAGATCAAATCCGTCAGCACAGAGTTGCGCGTCGCACTGCATTATCCTTCTCTTGTTTTGATGGTCACGGATAGTGAAATGAATAAACAGGGTTCGGTTGAAATGAACGGAAAAACAAAGCGGCAGGTATTGGAGTGGTTGAAAAAACATCTCCGTGAACTGGGGGTGGATGTCAGCACATTGACAGATAAAATACATTTTGAAATTCCCCGGCACGAAGTTGAAAACGGTGGGGTTTACAGATTGGACCAACCGGAACTTTTTGAAGAGCTTGCCCATTACCGCACCGACGGGCACATGGTTTTAACACATTTTGCGGAACATTTTGAAACGGCTTCCGCGGTTCTGGTCTGGCCGCACCACTTTGATGAAGGAAGTTACATTCCGCTACAATTTGAAAACGGGGAAGCAATAACCTCTGTCAGCATCGGGCTGGCAGTTCCCGACAGCTACTACGATTCACCCTATTTTTATGTCACCGCATGGAAAAAGGACGGAATTAGCTATCAAAACAAACCGGCAATCAATGCCCCGGGCCACTGGCATGAGCACGAGTGGACAGGACAGGTGCTGGAAGGCCGGTCGTTGGCGGGAATGAGGCAAAACCAACAACGGGAAGCTACTTATGGTTTTATGAAGCAGGCAATGGAAAATGCACTCCGGATCACGGGTGTTTCAAAAGACATGAGATGATCAGCCTGACCGAAATAGGGATCATCTTTGCCCCCCTGACTTTTTTACCGGGAGTGGGCCTGATCATTCTTTCAACCTCCCGCCGTTATATTGAACTGATCAGGCAGATGCAGCAGATATTTGACGGAAACCTGAAATATAATGACAAATTTTATAATTGCCAGTATAAACGCCTGGGCATGTTCAAATGGGCTTTATCGCTATTGTACATTGCGGCGGGATTAGTCTTTCTGGGAAGCTTGTTCGGCGGGTTGACACTGGCTTTTCATCCCTTGTCGGAATATCTTCTTTTTTCGTTTGTGATCCTGGCTGTAATTGCCGCCCTGTCGGCCATGGTCTTGCTCATCAAAGAATCATTTGTGTCCGCCAGCCTGATTTACGAACAATTTGAAAAACAGGTTGAAGAAAAAAGTTGAACGGAATCCGATCAGAACACAAATAGTTTTAATTTTACGGTTTTATAAGAAGTTTGGAACAGACGGGCTAACCCGTCTGTTTACAGAGAAGTATTAATTATTGCAAAAATTAAATACATGAAAAAGGTTTTGATATTATTCTGGGGTAAAGGCGGTAACGTTGAACGTGCTGCCCGGAAGGTTTTCAGGATGTTTCCCTCCGGACAAACCGATATATCCGATGTTGTCAGTTTTGATGTTTCGACAATTAATAATTATGACCTGATCATCCTGGGCGGTTCAACGGTGGGGGCAGAGCTGTGGACTGATGTAAAGGACGACAACGAGTGGAATCGTTTTTTTCGCAAAGTGGAAAAAATTGATTTGTCCGGAAAGTATGTCGCCTTTTTCGGCCTTGGCGATCAGGTGCTTTATCCCGACCATTATGTAGATGCACTGGGGATTTTTAAAGAAGAAATGTTAAAAACAGGGGCAACGCATATCGGCAATTGGCCTACCGGAGGATACCGATTTACCGATTCCGACGGCATGGAAGGCGACCATTTTTTCGGACTTGCACTCGATGAAGACCGCCAGGCGGAGTTTACGGAAGAACGCGTGAAGAAATGGACGGATATGCTGAAGGAGGAAGTTGGGTTGTAAATGGCCTCAATGGCTTGACTGTTCGATTGTTCCATTGTTGATTCTACTCCGAAAAGTAAAATTCTTGCCACAAAGGCAGAAAGGCCCGTCTGAATGATCCAGAGACCTCGGGATCGGGCAGGCACAAAGGGAAGACACCTTCCAGAGTACGCCTGTGGCGTACCTGGAAGAGTGTTTGTGTATTGTATATAATATCGAACATCAAATAAGAAATAAGAAATGGGGGGCTGACCTGACAGGTCTCTGCAGGCCGGTGTGATGGGTCCTGTCAGGTTTTGCGGGGGAAGGTGCGGACTTGCGCAAAACCTTTTCGGTCGAAGGCGGCACGGCGCGGGGAGACCGGAAAGGTTGAAAACCCGCGGGGAAGCGACTATCAGGTTTTGCGGGCGGAAGGAAAGAGGGCTCGGCCGGTTTATATCCATTAAAAGTTCCCTTTCAATAAATATCCCCTCCCCATTCTTGACAAACCCGCCTGCGTTCATTATCTTTACACGCACATTATATTTTATGAAACACCGTGCCTCTTTAAACCGTTTAACTGTAATGCCGTGTTAAAAAAATTTCTCATACTCATCTTTTTCATTTTGCAAGGTTTGTTGGCTGTTGCTCAAAAAGAGGCCAATGTTTGGTACTTTGGATCATATTTAGGCCTTGATTTTAATTCCGGTATGCCTGAACAAATTGACGGAATTTTTCAATGTTATGGGGCAGGAGCAACAATGAGCGATTCACTGGGTAATTTTCTTTTTGCTACCAACGGAGAAGCGATTTGGAACCGGGAAGGAAAGTTCATGATGAATGGTGATAGTTTAAAGGGGAATGATTTTTCCTCGCAGGGAAGCATTATCGTTCAAAAACCGGGTTCCGAGAATTTATATTATGTTTTTACAGTTGCTGCGGGCCAGGATCCGGCAGCAGCTTATGGTTTATATTATACCGTTGTTGATATGAATCTGGACAATGGATTAGGCGGAGTTACAAATGAAAAGAACATAAGATTAACAGATGCCTATGATGCTGTGGAGAAGATAGTTGCGGCACGCCATAAAAACGGGAGTGATATCTGGATAATTACATACAAAATGATAGAACCCGGTTATGCCGCCTTTTTGTTAACAGCAAACGGTATCAATGAGGATGCGGTTATTTGCAATACAGGTGTCGAAAGAAAAGTGACTGAAATCAAAGGGCAGTTAAAATTATCTTACAACAAAAAATATCTGGTTTCAGCCTTCAATGGTGAAGATCTTGACGTGGAGCACCCCGAATTTGAAATCCTTAATTTTGACGCGGTTACTGGTCAGATAGAACTTAAATATGTACTTCGATTTATAAATGAAGAAAACGGTTTACCTTTTGAACCTCACGGTGTGGAATTTTCACCAGATTCAAAATTGCTGTATTTGGCAGTATACACTGAATCAGGAGACCACTTAACTGATATTTATCAGTTGGATATGAGAAACATTGATGATTCGGCTGACTTTTTCAATTCACGGATAAAAATCACAACCGGCCCTGGCCTTTGTCTGCAACTTGCCACAGACGGAAAGATTTACGGTACGCTTTTCGATAATTATATTTCGTATGATTACATCAGTGTTATTCACAAACCCTGGGAAAGAGGTACCTCATGTAATTATGAGCCCGATTATTTATTTATGGGGAATAACAGTGTAAAATTCAATTTGCAAAACGTATTGCTTGATTACCTCTACCGCTTTGAATGGCAAGGGCAATGCTCGGCGGAACCTTTTTACTTTCAATCCAACTTCCAGCCCGACCCGGTTAATATCCGCTGGAGTTTTGATGACCCGGATGCCGGAGCCGATAGTATTTCTTTCGACCTAAACCCCGTACATTATTTTACCCATTCAGGTGAGTTTGAGGTTAAAGTATCAGTGCTATACCCAAGTGGCAGGGTGGAAAAAACCTCCCGCGTGGTCACCGTCATCCAATCCCCCCAACCCGATTTGGGCCCCGACACGCTGATGTGCGCCCAGGGAGAGATTGTGCTGGATGCCGGAGAGGAACAGGGCGATTACCAATGGTGGCACAACGGCCAGCCCCTGCTCG
>CAZMOS010000103.1:0-13630 GCA_964567945.1 uncultured Lentimicrobiaceae bacterium | reverse complement strand
ATCAGTTTTTTCAACAATTCAATATCTGCCTTCAGTTGTTCTATTTCCGTGAGTTTCTGTTCCAATTGTCTTATCGTTTGTTGTTGTTGTTCGATCACCTCCTGCTGTTCCTGAATGGCTTTGGTCAGGGGCACCACAAATTCCGAATAGGACAAACCGTAATAATCGCTGCCGCCCCTGGGTTTTTTCACCCCGCTGAATTCGTAACCGGACTGTCTGGCGGCTGCTTCCACTTCCTGGGCCAGGAATCCGCTTTGCTTGGTTTTTTCGATGTCGTACTTTTCCGCATAATCGCTGGAGTCCACCGTACCGATCAGCCGGTCCATGGCATCTTTGTTAAAATGATAGGTTACCGGACGCAGGTTCATGATAAATTCTAATCCTTTGACGTCTTCCTGTACGCCGTTTTTGGCTCTTTCGTCCGAGACGGCCGTCCAGGTCACCTGTCCGCCGATCCAGGCGACGCTGCTGTTGCCGATCATCACCTTATTGCTGGCGCCCGGTTCGGCATCGTAGCCCAGACCGGTGGAATTGTCATAGTTTGTGCCGAGAGAGTTGGCGCTATATCCCACCGCGGTTCTGTACGACCCGGTCGTGTTGGATAACAGGGCGTACATTCCATTGGCGGAGCTGTGGTGTCCGGTCGTGTTGCTATACAGGGTATGGTAGCCGTTGGTCGTGTTAAAGTATCCCGTAGTATTGGAGTAGAGCGCTTTGGAGCCAACGGCTGTGTTGTCGGTAGCGTGCAATGATTGCGATGCCCCCGTCCCGTTATTAAAAAGCGCCGAGTCGCCAATTGCGACCAGATTGGAACGGTCGGTATTATTAAACAATGCCCTGATGCCCATCGCTACATTGGAACTTCCGGTGGTGTTGGAAAACATGACCCCGTAACCACTGACAGTATTGTATTTGCCCGTGGTATTAGCGAACAATGCATTGTATCCGCTGGCGGTGTTGTTTTCGCCTGCGGTGTTGGAGTGAAGTGCCCTGAATCCGTAAGCCGTGTTCCGGCTTCCGGAAGTATTGTCGTACATTGACCGGTATCCGCAGGCGGTGTTGTCATTTCCGGTGGTGTTGGAATAGAGCGACCTGAAACCGTTAGCTGTATTATCGTTTCCAGTAGTGTTGGCCTTAAGGGCTCTGGAACCCACAGCCGTGTTGTTCGTGGCATGCAATGGCTGTGTTGCCCCTGTACCGTTACTATAAAGCGCAGAATCACCTATGGCAACCAAATTCGAACGGTCGGTATTTCTATACAATGCTTGAGTGCCTACAGCTACGTTTTCATTTCCCGAAATGTTTTTATAAAGTGACTGATATCCGTTTGCAACATTCCTGTTTCCGGTTTTATTAAACAGCATCACCTCGCTACCTGTGGCGGCATTGTATTCCCCTGTAGTATTGAAATAGAGAGACCTATAGCCTAAGGCAGTATTGTCAGTGCCCGTAGTATTTCTATTGAGAGCTGAACTTCCTAATGCAGTGCAATTATCTGAAACTGAACTGTAAAGTACACTATTTCCTATGGCTACATTATCATTACCAGAGGGACTTTGGTACATTGCATCTGCTCCAACAGCCGTATTTCCAATACCATTACTAATTAAATAAAGTGTTTTGTGGCCAATGGCTGTATTACTACGACCAGCATCATTTGATCTTAATGCCCTGGATCCGACTGCTGTATTTCTATATGCGTCCCAGCCCGAAATGCCATTGTAGAAGAGCGCTGAATCTCCTATGGCTACAATGTCTGAATTGTTAGTATTTGAGCTTAAAGCGTTGGTGCCAATGGCAACATTGCTACTGCCGGTTGTATTTGCATAAAGCGCTTTGGAACCGATGGCAGTGTTGTCTGAAGCGTCCCAGTTGTAAATTGACCCGGTCCCGTTGTTATAGAGTGCCGAGTCGCCGACAGCCACCAGGTTGTTTTTGACAGTGGAGGCATGAAGAGCCGAAGCACCAATGGCTATATTGGAATGACCTGTACTATTAGCTGTGCCGGCGGCACTACCGATAAAAACATTGTAGTTATCGGACAAATCATCGTTTGCTCCGGCACCTTTTCCAACGAAGACCGAGGACCCCGTGTTGAGCACTTCAATTTGTCCTTTGGTAGTGATGCGCAGGCGTACCGTATCGTTTGTGCGGAATACAATTGCCGCTGTATCTGTCGTTCCCAAAAAATTTGTTCCTGATGAAGTACCTCCGTTACCTTTGGTTTTCCATGCCTCTTCACCTGACGAACCGATCAATAGCTTTTGCCAGCCTGGCGACACGGATGTTCCGGCATTGAAATAATAGCCACTGTCCTGATCAATTTGCAGGATAAGAAGACCGGCAGCCGGATTGGGAATGGCATCCCGCTCGGTCCTGGTCATTCGAGGAATCAGCAAACCGCCGGTTGTTGATTTTATATCAAGCATAGCCGAACTGTTGGGCGCCGAGCCGTCGTCGTTGATGGCCACCTGTGCATGTAGGGATGTATTCAGGAAAAAGCAAATAAAAACGAAATACGCGAATAGATTTTTCATGACGTATATGTTTTAGATCATCAATTTGAACTCATTGATTTTAGTTGTTTTGAGCCAAAGATATCTTTAAAAAAAGAGAATTTTTCGTCACTTTGCCCAACGTGTGGAAAAACCTGTTTAGCGTGTGGATTTTTTTATTGAGCGTTTGACCCCTCTCAATGCTCCCACGTGGTGCGGGCTTTGGGGTGTTCAAAATTTTAGGGAAAATCCTACTCCCTTCCCTTTGGGGAAGGAAGGTTGGGGTCATGCCGACAGATACCGCTCAAGGAATTGTTCCCGCTTGCGGTAAGATACGGATAGTTCTGCCTGATTGTCAAGAATTACGTAACCACCGGCCTGTTTTTCGTAGCTGACGATTTTGTCGAGATTGACAAGATAAGATTTATGAATACGAAAAAAATTAAATCCGGAAAGCATTTCCTCATATTCTTTTAAAGGCCTTGATACCAGAAATTTGCTTTTGTCTTTAAAATGAAAACGGGTATAGCTTCCCCCATCCGATTCGCAGAAATAGATATCATCAATATCAACGCATAATATTGAACCTGATGTCTTCAATACCACCTTTTTCTTTTTGTCATTTGATTTGAGATTTGAAAGCAACGCATTTAACTTGAGGTTGATTTCTTCTATCTCGAATGATTTTTTTGCTTTGTTGAGCGCTCTGAAAAGTTCAGTGGAAACGACGGGTTTTAAAATATAGTCAATGGCGCTGAATTTAAACGCCTGCATGGCAAATTCGGAATAAGCGGTGATGAAAATAATCCTGAAATCAATTTTTCCTATTTCATCAAGCAGGTTAAAAGCATTGCCGTCGGGCATGTCAATATCGAGGAGGACAAGGCCGGGACGATGCATCCTGATTTGTTCAAGGCCGCTTTTTACATTATGGGCTTCTCCAACAACTGTAAAGTCCTGTGGCAGAGTTTCAACAATACCCCGGATTATTTTTCGTGCATTCAGTTCATCATCAATAATTAGTGTAGTGATCATGGGAAATGTCTTTTAATGCAAAAATAATAATTAACTGCCGGAAAACGGAATTTTCATCATTACTTTTGTTCCCGACGGATTTCCGTTGGGAAACATTCCGGAGAAAGGGTAAAGGGAAATTAGAAATTAGTTAATTTCGTCAAACCGCAACACCACAAAACACCTAACTCATAACACATAACTCCTGATCTTACCACGTCTCCTGGTGGATGATCACCCAGGCATAGGTGGTGGCGCCTGTCTGGACGCACATCTCCACATAAGAATTATTGCTGTCGGAACGGTAGCGCAGTGTGCCCACCTTGTCGGCGGCGGCGGTATCGGTGTCGTCGGCAACCTGCATGCCGCCGTTGACCTGCAAAGCAGATTTGGGGTCGGTTGTGCCGATGCCCACTTTGCCGTAAAAAGCGTTCTTTTGGATATCGGAGTTGCCGATCACAACGGTGTTACTCCCAAGTCCCACTGCAAATCGTCCGATGACGATCATGTTGGTATCGGCATTTGCCGAAGCTTTCGTGTATGAGCCGATAAAAATATCGGAACCCAATGCGGTCATCTGGTTACCGGACGCATCAAAAGCACCTGCTCCAAATCCTATCGCCGTATTGTTATTACCGGCTGTTAAAAATACCAGAGCTCCTGAGCCAAAAGCCGAATTATTGGTTCCTGAAGTATTTGACGATAAAGCAGAATTTCCCGTTCCGGTATTTCCCCCCAACGTACCGTTATTTATACCCGCATAGTCTCCCAAAAAGACCGAATTTCCATTATTGACCCCGTCGGTCAGATCATTGATTCCCAGTGTAGGCGTGGCAGGATCTTCCCACGAAGCCAACCCCGTGGCATTGGACGTGAGCACCTTGCCTGACCCCGGATACCCACCGGTAATTTTGATGGTTCCGTTGATATCCACCTGTGAGGTGCTGAAATCACCGCCGATCAAGGGTGTTGATGTATTCGAATTGGCAATGTACAGTTTGTTGCTGCCGGTTTCGTTGTAACCTGCCTGGTATCCGATGAACACATTGCCCGATCCCGATGCCAGATAGCCGGCGGAGGTACCGACGGCCGTATTGTTGGCATTTGTCGAAACGCTGTTTAAGGTCCGGTAACCGATGGCTACGTTGTTATTCGCCGAGCTGTTGTTTTTCAGTGCTTCCCTTCCCACAGCCGTATTTTGCGAACCGCTGCTGTTGTTTTGCAGGGCCTGATAACCGAAAGAAACATTGTCGTCACCTGAAGTATTCGCCGTCAGTGAGGAGCTGCCCGCAGCGGTGTTGTTGCTTCCTCCCGAATTACTTGCCAGGGCATTGCTTCCCAAAGCAACGTTTTCGGTCCCGCTGCTGTTGGCCGTCAAAGCATAAAAACCGAAAGCGGTGTTGCTGTTTGCCGTATTGCTTTTCAGGGCCTCAAAACCATAGGCCGTGTTGTTGTTCCCTGCCGTATTGGCATTCAGCGCATTAATCCCCGTTGCCGTATTGTAAAATGCGGAGGCAGTATGCGAGGCGCCTGCTCCGTTTCCCATGAAAAGGTTCCAGGAGCCGTCGCTTTTGGCATCCGTCAGGTTGTCAATACCACTGTTCAACGAAAAAACCGTTCCGGTGAGGTCTAAACCTGTTCCGGCCGTATAGGTGGTGTTGGCATCATCAGCAGGCACCCAGTTCGTACCGTCCCAGCTTAATACCTGTCCACTGACGGGGGTAGTGGTTGAAACATCAACATCGGAATGTGTATTAATTGAACCGTCAGCACTTACGGGAGCCGTTCCCCACGAAGCCAGGCCGGTGGCATCTGACGTCAGCACCTTTCCGGCGCCCGGGCTTCCTCCCGTAATTTTAATCGTCCCGTTGATGTCCACCTGCGATGTGCTGAAATCGCCACCAATCAAAGGAGTAGATGTGTTTGAGTTGGCAATGTAGAGTTTGTCACTTCCGGTTTCGTTGTAGCCGGCCTGGTAACCCAGAAAAACGTTCCCCGAACCGTTGTTCAGGAACCCTGCGTAGTGTCCGATGGCGGTATTGCTGCTCCCGGATGAATTGCCGTTGAACACATTGAATCCGACAGCGGTATTACCGGTTCCCGAGGCATTACTGTACAACGCCCGGTAGCCCATGGCCGTATTTTGAGATCCGCCGGCAACGGCATTTAAAGCTTCCACGCCGAGGGCGGAATTACCGGTACCGGTTGTTACAGAAGCGCCTGCATTGGTTCCAAGAAAAACGCATGAGCCTGTTGTTGTTTTGCCATCCGACAGATCATTAATTTGCTGCACGGCGTTCTCCCATGAGGCGAGACCATTGGCATCTGATGTCAATACTTTGCCCGTGCCGGGTGTTCCCCCCGTTATCTTGATGGTTCCGTTGATGTCCACTTGTGAAGTGGAGAAATCGCCACCAATCAGCGGGGATGAAGTCATAGAATTTGCGATGTACAGTTTGTTGCTTCCGGTTTCCTGGCTTCCGGCATAGTAACCGATAAACACATTTCCGTTGCCTGTGGACTGGTAGCCTGCATTTTCGCCGATTGCTACATTTTGGGTTCCCGAAATGTTGGTCCACAAAGCATTTTTTCCGACGGCCGTATTGCTGTTGCTGCCGCCGTCGTGCGAGCCGGAGCCGTATCCCAGAAACAGGGAAGAGCCGTCGTAAACAGCATCGGTCAGGTCGTCAATTTCGTAGGCGCCGGGGGCTGCAGGGGTTTCCCATGTGGCCAGGCCGCTGGCATCGGAGGTCAGGACTTTTCCGGCTCCGGGGTTCCCTCCGTTAATTTTTATTTGTCCGTTAAAAATTAATTGCAACGTACTTAAGTCCCCTTTAATTATTGGACTGGTATTACCTATCAACAGGAGGTTGCTGCCCGATTCATCCTGCCCTGCATTAATCCCGATAAAGATATTGTTACTGCCCGAACTGTTGACTCCGGCCCGGTACCCCAGGGCCAAATTGTAATCTCCGTCGGCATTGTTTTGAAGCGCCTGGTAACCCACACCGATATTGCCGTTGGTTTTGCAACTATTCAATGACATAGCGCCCACGGCCACATTGTTTTCTTTAAGCGTTGCTCCGCCTCCCAAAGCACCGTAACCTACGGCCACATTATAAAATTTTACATACCCCCCTGCGCCGTATCCTACACTGGTATTATACATATTATCAGTAGTTGACCTGCCGGAAACATTTCCAACACTCACATTATATTGTGGCTCACTTGATGCAGGTGTTCCTATGTATGACATGGCATCATCCCCTATGGCGACATTATGCCTTGCATCCGTTATGCCATGCCCCACATGTGCCCCCATGGCCACATTATGCTCACCCCAAACCAAATTGTAAAATGCCCGCCTGCCAATTACAATGTTTTGGCTAAAGTCGCTGTACGTTCCGCCGTCAGCCCAGTTGCCAAAATTATACATGGCGTGGTCACCGATGATTACACTGGCATGCGGGTAAAAATCCACATGGATGTTGTTGAACAGGGCTTTGTATCCAATGACAATGGAACTGTCCGCCCGGCCGGAGATCAATGCACTGTCACCCATAACAATGCTTTCATGCAGCCATCCGTTTTCTACGGCACCGTGGCCAATGGCGATGTTGTTTTCGCCGCCCGATTGAATTTTTAGCGCATTATTTCCTATGGCGATTACGTTTTTGGCAAACCAGGGTTGATCTTCAAACCCGATAATATAACCTGAATCTGCAGCAAATAAAGCAGAATCCCCTATGGCAATCAGATTTGAATTTTTCGTACTACGGTATAAAGCCCGGTTTCCAATGGCAATATTTTTATTTCCACTTATGTTTTTGTGCAATGCTTCATGTCCCAGGGCTACATTCTGGAATCCCACAGTATTTAAATTGCCTGCTCCCTTCCCGACGAAAGCATTGTAATTGGCTGAAAAATCATCATTGGCCCCGGCGCCTTCGCCCAAAAATACAGAACTTCCGGTACCGGTTTGCCAGATATGGCCATACACATCCAGCTCCGATCCCGGAGTGGCGGTAGCTATCCCAATGCTGTCCGTTATATTAAAAACATAATCATCGGAACGCGTCCAGTAACTGGTTGCCGCTATCCAGGAGCTGCCGTCGAAAACGTATAACTCAAGCAGATCGGTGTCGAAAACCATCATCCCTTTTTCCGTTGTACTTAGTGCACCACCGAATGTCGTTCGCTGTGCTGTTGTCATCCTGGGGATCAGCATCCCTTTGTCTGATGATTGTACATCCAGCATGGCATGGCTGTTCGGACTGCTGCCATCGGTATTGACGGCTACCTGTGCAAAGCCGGTGAAGGTTGTTGCGGTGATGAGGAGTGTAAATAATGCTTTTTTCATAAGTGTTGGTTTTTAGTCCCTGCCCTGAAGGGTAGAGTGTTTTTATATTCCCGGCCATAAATGACCGGGTAACTGATTTGTTTCATAGCATCTTTTATATTTTTCGCTTTCAGTATCCCCGTCCTTTAGGGCGGGGATGATTCCTCTTCAGTATCCCCGTCCCTGCCTGTCCGGCAGGCGGGCTTCAGGGCGGGGTGTCCGTCTTCTTTATATTTGTATGTGTCTTGTTATCGTTTCTGATTCGTAATTGATTTTAAACGTAAAGCTTCCGCCCATCCCGTTCATCTCCACTTTTTCGTAATTGGAATCCCGGAATTGGTGTGTATGAATAATCTTCTGCTTTTCGTCCTTCACTTCAACGGTTCCTGCCTTCACAATATGATCAAGGCAGATGTAAACCGTCTCATTTAAATTACAAATCAACAACATCGCTTTCGTAGTTTTTGGAAAGACAAATAAAAACCACACATTTTGCTATTCAAAATTTCAGAGGTCATCAAAAGGTCATCAAATATCTCACGGCCAATTAATCAACATCCGTTTTATAAAAAAATGGCGCGACCGTCAGATTATCTTTACACATTACCTGTCAATACATTATATTATCTCTGATTACCTTTTTCTGTCAGAATAACAAACTGTCAGATATGTCGAACTTTTTTTATATTTACACCTTGTAAGTCATCACTGACACCATTTTAATGAAACGGAATTTGTTTACAGGGCTATTCAGATCAATTCTTTTTACAGCTTGTTCAGTTGTGTATTTCACTAACCTTTCGGCTTTTCCGGCAACGGATTCAACCCGGCTGAAAGCGGAGGAGTTCATCCGTCAGGCCGAAGAAATGGCTGCTGACTCACCGCTGCGGTCATTGAAAAAAGCAAAAGAAGCCCGCAAACTGCTGGAACAGTCGGGCAAAAAAGATCCGCTATTTTCCAAAGCCGTTTTCCGGATGGCCTATGCTTATTTTATGCTCGGTGAAACCGATTCTTCGGTAATCTGGCTCAACAGGATTTTATCGTTACCGGAAACAGATGTCAAAACCAGGGCAAAATCAATGAACCTGCTTTGCATTGATTACCGGAAAATGGGCAACAACCAAAAAGCAGCCCAAATGGCACATGATGCTCTGGAAACATTCCGGTCTATCCATGATTCTGCCGGGATGATGACGGCCATTATCAATGATGCCAAAATATATCAACGTACGGGGAATAGTAAAAAAGCCATGTTCCTTTACCGCGAGGCACTAAAGTATGCTGAAAAATTAAAAGACACATTAAATGCCGGTATCATCAATTCTTTGATTGGGAATATTTACATGGATATTGAGCAAATTGACAAAGGGAAAGCATATTACCGTCAAGCCATCAATGTAATGAAGTTTTCAAACAATAACTATTATGGCGATATTTTAAATAACTACGGTATTGTCTTTTACGATGAGGGAAAGTATGATTCGGCTTTGTTTTATTTCCACAAAGCCCTGGATGTTTACAAAAAAATCAATCAACTCGATGCCATCGGTGCGGGGTATCAAAATATAGGTATTACGTACGTGATGATGGGCAATGAAAAACCGGGACTGGATTACCTGCATGGTGCCCTGGACATCTTTAATAAACAAAAATTACCCAATGATCAGGCCAGTGTGATGATTGATCTGGGGCATGCCTATCTTAAAACCGGGCGGTATGATTCAGCCGACAGATACCTGCAACGGGCTTTGGATATCTCAGAAAGGATCAACAGCACCTATTACAAGAAACAGGCATTATTGTTCTTTTACCGTTTGTATGAAAAACAGGAAAAATATGCAGAAGCGCTTCAATATTATAAAATGTATTCGACTTTTAAAGATAGTCTGGAAAATCGTGCGCTGAAAGAAAACCTGCAGGAACTGGAAATAAAATACCATACGGCACAAAACGAGCGGGAAATTCTCCGTCTGAAAAACAGGGAAATACTTGATAAATCGCAAAAAAGATTACTGATCGTGGGAATTGTGGGATTGGCTGTGTTTTTAATCCTCACATTTATTATCTTTTTTGTCCGGAGAAAAAAAGATCTGGAAATTCACCGTCAAAAAGTCCTGGTTTATAAAAAAGAAAAAGCCTTGGCAGAAGCCGAACTGGAGAAAAAACATGCCCGCGAAATGCAAATGCAAAACGAACTGGAATACAAAACCAAACAACTGGCCACACATGCCCTGAACATGATGCAAAAAAACAAATTGCTGCAGGATATAAAAAATGATATTGAAGCCAGACTAAACTCCACCGACTGCAAAAGCAGGGAAGCGATGACCCAGGTCAAGCACAGCATTCAGAAGGGACTGAACGTGGACAAAGACTGGGATTTGTTCAAACTATATTTCGAGCAGGTCAACAAAAATTTCTTTCAAAACCTGAAAAAGGTCAACACGAAACTTACGAACAACGACTTTCGGCTGGCTGCACTGATCAAACTGAATATGAGCATCAAGGAAATGGCCTCGGTACTCAACATTTCTCCCGACAGCCTGAAAAACGCCCGCTACCGGCTCAAGAAAAAACTCAACCTGAAAGAAGAAGAAAATATGAATACTTTTATCAGGGATCTTTAGAGCCAGGAACCAAGAGCCAAGACAGAATACAGAAGATGTAGAAATTAATAATTGAAACAAGAACACTCTCCCCCCTTGGGGGAGATGCCGAAGGCAGAGGGGGTCAAAACTCTGAACTCAAAACTCCACCCTAATTCCCGGTGATCGTCAACACGGCATTGTTTTTAATCATTATTGTAACACCCGGTTGTAATCGTAAACTTTTGATGCTTACATTGGAATAAATTACGGGAGCATAAGTATATCCGAGGGTAATGTAAACATCATCTCCTGCTGCGGGTACCTGTCCTGAACGCCAGTTTGCCGGGTTATCCCACTGGTCATTCACGGTTCCCAGCCACATACTCAAATAGCCGTCAAGCATTACTTTTGCCGTACCCAGTGAAGTATAAACAGTATCCAGTGTCGTATCATAAAGCGCATGATAGACCTGAACCTCCGCAGATTCGCTGGCATCCCAGTACCGGTATCTGATTGAGTCACCAGGAATAAATCCCTGTAGTCCGGGTGTGCCGCTTTCGTCAGTAGCCGCCACTATGATATAAGTTGTATCAGATGTAAATTCGCTGATTAAAACCACCCCGCCCACACAAACCTCACCCGGCAGCGTGGAATCATAATCAAACACGGCTATTTCATCTCCAGCTTGCAGATAGAGTTTGTTAAGAAATGCACTATCTATCAGAATATTCATGGGATTAAAAGGGTTGCCGCTCCACACCGGTTCAAAATGGGGACTTTCCTGGGTAACAATAACCGTATCATGATTACCCGTTAGCGTAACTACCAGAATAGTATCCGATCTTGAATGTCCGGAATCATTATTATCGTAAACTACAATCAGGGAGTCGTTTCCCGTACCGCCGGAAGGTACCACGTTAAACCAATTCGCATTTTCGGTAACTGACCATGATGTATTGGATGACAGAGCCAGAGACATGGAATCAGACAACACAGGAACGACAGTATCCGGCGGATTTACATATAAATAAGGAATCTCTTCATAATGGAAATCATCAACGATAACGGTCAGCGAAGTGTCGGACAGACCATGTTTCAGTGCAATGTACAAGCCGGATGAGGTATAATTGGTATCGAAAGGAATAGTGTATTCGTTATATTGCGAAACAACCGAAACCGTGTCATACCCGGTGAATGTAGTCGTATCTGCCGGATCAATCATCGTACCCACGACAAGGCCGGTGTTTCCGGTATATGTCCTGGCACGGAACCGTATCTGATTGCTTTGTGAAACAAGGTCACTGAATCCCGGAGTGATCAAAGCAATAAAGTCCGTTGTATCTTTTCTCCCAAACAGGGCGGCAGCATTTGAAGCTGAATAAGACAGCGAATCTATAGTGATCACATTTTCAAGTGTATCCGTATTGTATGATAACCAGCATCCGGGTAATGCAGGAATCGTCAACCCGTCGAAGTTTTCCGTAAATGGAATCGAATACGGGTTACACAGTGTGGTGAAAGTCTCCGGTCCGACCCACATTGAACTGTCCCCTGCACCACAATAAGCCCTGATATACCAGTCATACGAAGTATTCGGCAATAAACCCGTCAGGTGATAAGGATTGTCTGTTACGGTAACAGGCAAAACACCTGTTGTGTCAAATCCGGCGGTATCCACCCTGACCTGCCATTGGGAGGCTGTGCCGTTTTCAGTCCAGTTCAGTCTTGCCGATGACGGGGTTATGGTGTCGGTATAAAGATCAGACGGAGCAGGACAGGTAAAAATACGTTTCGTAAATGAATCAATTGTAATCCCGTCCCTGTTGATGGCGGTAAATGTACACAGGTTATTATCAAAACTTAATTTACAGAAATGGTAAGATTTATTTGCTGTTTGTATTGAGTCATAACTTGGATCAGGATCATACAACGGAGCGCCCCCTCCCCCGGTTGTGATGTGATACACACCATTGACCCTTCCACGCGCATAAGAATGATTGTGCCCGCCTATAACAAACTGAACATCATAGGTCTCACATAGAGGCTGGATGACCGTCTGGACATTCGTATTGTTCGCGTGCGGCCCTGCACTCCACCCGGGTTCGTGCAGCAATATGATCTTCCAGGGTTTCGCTGTAGAGGCAAGATCACTGACCAGCCAGTTATATTGTGTACTTCCAACGGAATAATCAGTGTACTGATCAATGATAATAAAGTGTGCATTGGCATAATCAAAAGAACCGTAAAACCTGGGGGAATTATAAAAAACATAAGGGAAATATTTGCCGAACCCTGTCCCCTGTCGCTCATGGTTACCCATACACGCCATAAAAGGTAATGTTCGGAGCATCTCCTGGATATTTGAATATTGAGGATCGAAAAACTGATTATCCCAGTCCGATTCAATATCTCCGTCAGCAACCAGGTCACCCGACGCCGCAATGAATGTTTGTGCTGCCGTATCGTTTTGAATGTTTTCAAGGATTTTTTTAGCTATGCTGTCATGGGCTGCAGGATTTGTCCTCGTATCGCCATAGGCAAAAAATGAGAACTTCGTACCCGTTCCCGGAGGAGCTGTATTAAAATCACCCGTATAGGCCTCATTTCCAATGGTTACCTGATAATAATACTTTGTGTCTTTCGATAATCCTGCAAATGTATATTGATGCTGATGATCATTACCATACTCAATGGTTTGAGCAGTTGAATCGTAATTCAAATCTGTTCCCCATGCAATGGTACAGGAAGCCGAATCATTCAGTTGCCAGTTTAACTGCATGGCGGTATCCACTCCATCATAAAGCAAATATGGTGCTTTCCGTACCAGGCTTCTGGTTGTGAAATTTGACGGGCCTGTCCACTGGGATATGGTATCGCCTACATTGCAACAAGTCTTGACATACCATTCATAAGTTGTATTGGGTGTTAAACCGGTCTGCAGATATGGATTCTCAAAAACAGTCAGGGGAGAAATTCCTGTTGTGTCAAATCCGGCAGTATCCAGGATGATCTCCCAGTTAGTGGCAAAATTGTATTCCGTCCAGAGTAGTCTCGCTGCTGTCGGTGCTATGCTGTCAGTATATATCGTATCGGGCGGAGGACAGGGGATGGCCTCGTAACTGATGTCGTCAAGGAAGAGGCTCTGCGATTTGCCTGTCTGGCCGTGTCTGAAGGTGATGTATTTGTCTGTGAGT
>CAZMOS010000102.1:2294-13796 GCA_964567945.1 uncultured Lentimicrobiaceae bacterium | reverse complement strand
CGGCAAATGACAACAAGCTGATCACAGGAACCATAACTGATTATCTCGGTCATTTCAAACTGGAATTGCCTGCACCCGGAGATTATTATCTTGTCATTTCTTTTATCGGGTTGAAAGACATAAAATCGGATGTGTTTCATGTGGAAAACACGGACCACAATATTCAGCTCGGTAACTTTTTCCTGACACCGGATTCGAAAATTCTGAAAGAAGTGGAAATAGTCAGCAAGCAGGCTCCCATTGAATTTAAGACAGACAGGAAAGTCATCCGGGTTGACAAACAACTGACGGCCATGGGCGGGACTGCCGTTGATGTTCTGGAAAACGTACCCTCCGTTCAGGTGGATGTTGACGGAAATGTTACTCTACGTGGCAGCAGTGGTTTTACAGTACTCATTGACGGAAAACCCACCATCCTCGAACCCAGCGATGTGTTGCGTCAGATACCTTCGTCCAGCATCCAGAATATTGAGATCATCACCAACCCGTCGGTAAAATACGAGCCGGACGGTGCAACAGGGATCATCAACATCATCACCAAAAAAAATTACCTGGACGGCCTGAGCGGGAACATTAACCTGAATGCCGGGAATTACGGCCGTTACGGGGGTGATATTTTGCTGAATTACAGATGGAATAAGTTAAACTTCTTCGTGGGCGGAAACTACAATACCCGCCCCAGGCCCGGAACAACGGAAAGTCAACGCGAAACTTACAGAGGAGATACTGCTTTTTTTGTGAACCTTCACGGTGACCAAAGCCGTAGCTTCAACAACTATGGTATCCGTGGGGGGGTTGAGTTCAATCCAACCAAAAAAGATTACGTTTCTCTGAGCGGAAAATACGGAAACTGGAAAATGTTGCGCGATGCCACTTTGCGTTATGATGAATGGAACTCAGCGGAAAGCGACAAGTTTTCTTACAACAGCTTTGATAATACAAAAGTGGGGGGGCTTTATTACAACATTAGCAGTGTCTATCAACATAACTTCGGCCATAAAAAGGAAAATAATGGAAAAGGCAATAAAGAGGGTAGTGGCCAAAGACCGGGCGCCAAACCAAAAGGGCCCCGGGTGAAGATGAAAAAGACCGAACACAAATTAGAGGCAGAGGCCATCTACCAGTACCGCTATAATGATGAATATACTATCAATGAATTGCGTGACCTTTCAGACACTCTTACCGGAGGTAAAAAAAATGTGGAAAGCGGCCCGTCAGCCATACTGCGCCTGAGACTGGATTATACCCTCCCTGTTGGTAAAAAGGATAAGTTTGAATCCGGATTTCAGAGCCGCAACGGCAAAAGTACAGATATTACCGGCCTTTACCTTTTTGATCCCGAAACAGGAGATATCGAATTTGTACCTGAATTTTATCATGAAACAAAATATAAACGTGATATTTACGCTGTATATGCCCTGTATGCCGGAGAGGTTAAGAAATTCGGTTACCAGGCCGGATTGCGCGTTGAATATACCGACAGGGTCATTTCCATGAGCGGTGAAAACGACTTTATCCTGTACCGCTGGGATTTTTTCCCGACACTCCATCTGTCTTATCAACTGCCTTACGAACAACAGCTAATGGCCAGCTACTCACGCCGGATACAACGTTCCAGGGGATGGCAGCTTGAGCCTTTTGTTACCTGGCAGGATGCGTATAATGTGAGAAAGGGTAATCCCGACCTGAATCCCGAATATGCCGATTCCTATGAGTTAAGCTATTTGAAAAATTTCAAAGACAATTTTGTTTCAGTTGAAGGTTATTACCGGGTAACGCATAACAAAGTAGAAAGGGTTTCAAGCGTTTACAGTGAAACCGTAATGATGCACACTTTTGAAAATGTCGGACAGGACTTTTCACTGGGCGTTGAAGTGATGCTTAATCTTGGAATAACCAAATGGTGGGATATGGATATCAGCGGAAATTTTTACAATTATAAGCTAAAAGGAACCCTCTACGATCAGCCTTTTGAAAGGACTTCAACAAACTGGAACACCCGGATGAACAATACTTTCAGGTTGTGGAAAAACGGACAGTTCCAGGTAAGCGGACGTTACAATAGTTTAACAGTGACAGCACAAGGAACCAGTGAAGGATATTATTCCCTGGATGCCGCGTTGAAAGCAAATTTCCTGAACCGTTCACTTTCAGCAACTTTGCAGGCCCGTGATATTTTGGGTACGACAAAACGTGAATTTATCTCGGAAGGAAGAGATTTTTACACACACACACTTTACCAGCCCAAATCACCAATGATCACGATTACACTTTCTTATCGTTTCAATAATTTTAAACCAACCAGAAGGGAAGGCAATTCCATGGATAATGTGGGAGAAGATGATATTTAATCAGCCGGCAGCCGGCCAAACTCCAAAACTCCTATCCCGCCTGCATGTTTTCAGCTCCGGGCAAAAGCCCTTCCAGTTGTGACGGGTCATGTATCAAAACAGGAATATGCTGTGGACAGATATAATAGTTTTGTCCTTTATATTCAAGCTGAACCAGTGGCACCTGCTGGGCATCACGATTACAAAACAAACAGGTCTTTTTGTTATGTTCTTCCATTATATGATGATTTTATAATTTTTCGTTTCAGGGGTGCAAATATCCTAAAAAATTGATGATACAGGTAAAACATATTTTTTTCATTTGGTTAAACCAATATATTATATTTGCTTCTATATATTAGTCTGGGAAACCCAATTGATAATTTTACGTACAAATTTCCGATATGAAAATAGCTTTGGCAATTTTTCTTTTTCTACATGGTTTTGCACACCTTGTAGGATTTTTAGTTTACTGGCGGTTGCTGAAAGACAAAAACATCCCATACAAAACCACATTATACCCAGGTAATCTTGAATTGGGCGAAGACGGCACCCGGCTGGTTGGTTTTTTTTATTTGTTAACCGCTGTCGGTTTTGGCTATATAGGTTATGACTTGCTTGCAGGGGCAATTTTCTGGAGCAGGTATATCTGGTATGCTACCATTATTTCTCTAATTCTTTGCACTATGGGTTTGCCCGACACCCGTTACGGTATTCTTGCCAATATTATCCTGATCATTTTCCTGATCCTGAATTATCAGTATGTCTGGATTGTTTGAACTGCTTTTATTAAAATGAAAAATGGAATTTCTTTAAAAAACTTTTATCTTTACAATGCATATAGCTGAAAGTTTTTATCATAACCAAAAAAATCAATTAATGACCGGAAGCAACGATAATTTTAATAACACCTCGCTGAGCACCATTTTTTATACTTTTTCAATTATTGCCTTATTTGTTTTACTCCTGATATATTTTGAAAACATCCTTAAACCATTCATTTTTGCCCTGATGATCTGGTACATGATCAAAGAAATGAGGAGGATGATGGCCAGGATCAAAATAAGGGGAAAATCTTTACCCAAATGGTTAACGGGTTTGCTTTCTTTTTTGGTAATTGTCCTTTTTCTTTTCGGAATATTTCAGTTGATCAGTGTGAATATAGAGCAATTCAACCATGTGGCTTCGCAATACCGTGAAAAAACACAAAACCTGATATCGCAAATGAGTGCTCTTTTTAAAAATCCGAAAATTATGGATTATTTGAATCAGGCGGTTGCCAAAATCAACATTGCGACGATTGCTTCAAACATTGTGAATTCGCTTTCCGGTTTTCTCACTGTTTTTATGGTCATTCTGGTTTATGTCATATTCATGTTGCTTGAAGAAACGGCAGTTTATTTAAAGATGGATAAGCTTTATCCTGATAAAAATAAAAAATATGAGAACTTTATTATGCTCATTGACAAACTGGATAAATCGGTTCGGGCATATATGTTCTCGATGGTCTTTATCAGTTTTCTGACTGCTGCCATCAGTTACATTGCCTTGCTGATTCTGAATGTTGACTTCCCCGTCTTGTGGGCATTTCTCATTTTTATCCTGAATTTTATTCCATACATCGGCCCGTTCATTTCTTCATTGTTACCTGCATTGCTTGCCGTTTTTCAGTTTGGTGATTTAATGAGTTTTGTATATGTGTTTGTCATTCTTGAAATCATACAGGTCATTCTTGGCAATTTTGTGCAGCCCAAAATGATGGGGAAAAGTTTGAACATCAGCCCTCTGACGGTTTTGGTTTCCCTGGCTTTCTGGTCCAGCATCTGGGGAATTGTCGGGATGATACTGGCCATTCCCGTCACTTCAATAATAATTATAATCATGGCGCAATTTCCGGCCACAAAAAAAATCGCCATTCTGTTATCGGAAAACGGAGAATTCGGAGATGAACTGCATTAGCTGTTGCGGCTGATTTCTTTCAGACGTTTGGGGTTTAAAATTGTGACATGATTACCCTTAACGCTTATAAAACCGTCTTCTTCCAACTCATGCAACAAGCGGTAAACACTTTCTTTCGACATATTCGACATTGCCCCGAGATCGGGTTTTGAAATGGTCAGTTCAAACGGGTTGGCCTGGTAAAAATCATTGGACAGATAGAGCAGAGCCTCGCAAAGCCTTCCCAATTGGTACTTAAAGGTAAGGCTTGATAACTTTTGATAGGAAAAGATCAGGTTATCGTGTACGGTTTTCAAAAATACATTGGCAAATACATGATTTTTTGAGATCAGCTCTTTAATGATCCCCATATCAATAAAACATGCACTAGCTTTAGTGATGGCCTTCAAAGAAAAATGATGTTTCATATCTGAATAAAACCCTGCCCCGCTTATGAATTCCACCGGTTTGACAAGCCTTAAAATGATTTTATCATTCTTGCCGCCTTCCACATATTCCATAGCCTGACCTTTATAAAATGAGATTACATGGCTGCATGGTGAATTCTGTTTGAAAATGATTTCATCCGGCTGGTAATGAACATCCATTTTATTTTGATCCAACAATGCAATCTCATCTTTTGTAAGACTCTTGAAAACAGAATTACTGCAATGCCAGCTCTCTATATACATGCTCTCCTTTTTTAAAAAATAAATTATCCTTTAAGATCAGATGTCTTTTTTAAAACTTTATATTGACATATATCAATATATTAATGATAAAGATCATAGATAACCATTGATTAGGCCAAAACAATGGTATCATTTTACTCTTTAAGGATGTAATATTAAACATTTTTTTTTAATTACTGGCATCATAAAGATTTATTTTTATTTGCATTTTAAATTGAAATAAAGTGTATGGAACTTTTTTAAAAACAGTTTAATTAAAATCAATAAGTTATGAGGAAGAATTTACTTTTTTTAATCGTATTAATGTTTATTCTGGGTAGTTTTACCTGGATGCAAGCGCAAACTTATGTGGGATCGGATGCCTGTGCATTATGTCACCAGGAAAACTTCGATACCTGGAAAGTATCGGGGCATCCTTACAAGTTTACGGTAATTGAAAATAACCAGCCACCGGTTTATCCTGACTTTGTCACCAACTATGAGGACACATGGATGGACAGCCTGGGCGATGGCACACATACATGGGCTGACATTGCCGGTGTAATCGGCGGATTTGGCTGGAAAGCCCGTTTTGTTGGTACCGACGGACACCTCATAGGTACAGCCGGCAGTTCGTTTCCCGATGCGGGAATGGGACATAACCAAATCAATTTCTTTGGCGGAGAGTTCCATGGCTGGGTCAATTATGATCCTGGGGACATAAAAATTTACAACTATCATTGTTTCAAATGCCATACCACCGGAGGAGACACTACCGGTACATGGCTTAGTAATGTTCCCGATCTGGGCAATTTTAGTGAAGGAGGAATCGGATGCGAAGCATGCCATGGACCCGGAAGTGACCACGTTGCAGCACCTACCGCAGACAATATTGACCTGGTTTACGAGCAGGTACACCTGGACAATTCACTCGGTGGACTGGAAAGATACGGCGTACTTCAAACACCGAGTAATGACAGCGATGACCCGACCTTCATGTGTGGAACATGCCATAACCGCGGATACACTAACCAAATTGATGCAAAAGGAGGTTTTGTAAAGCATCATGAGCAGTGGGATGAGTTTGTATCAGGCCCTCACTACGATGCCGGTTTTACCTGCCTCACATGCCATGATCAACACAAAAGAGTTATCTGGGACGGCGATGGCATTAAACTCCAATGCGGCACATGCCATTCAACTGAAGTAGAAACAAAAAATCATGGCGATGGTGCAGATTGCCTCGACTGTCACATGCCTTTTGCCGACAAATCGGGTACTACACGTGGGCAGAGCGGTTACAAAGGCGACATCCGTTCACACCTTTTCAGAATCACACCAAACACCGAATCAATGTTTACTGAAGACGGCAAATGGGTCAGGGATGATGATACCAGAGAAGCTTCTTTAAGCCCGGCATATTCCTGCCTGGGATGTCACAATGACGATCCTGATGATGACATTCCGGACATGACCCTGGAAGCTGCCGCCGCTGCTGCAAAAGACATGCACGAACCAACCGCCATTAACGAAGTGAATGATATTGTGTTGGGTGTATATCCCAATCCTTCTTACGGAGCCACAAAGATCAGCTTCAACATGATAAATTCAGGTGATGTTACGCTGAATATTTTCAATACCACCGGACAATTGGTTTATACGCTAAAAGAGGCTAACCAACAGGCAGGAAGTCGCGTGATCCTGTGGGATGGAAACAGCAATACCGGAGCAGAAATGACACCAGGATATTATTTCGTCAAAATCATAGCTGGTGATAAATCAGCAGTGAAAAAACTTGTTTTGATGGATTAGAGAATAACAAACCAACAATAAAATTGTCCATTTCAAACATTGTTTGAAAAAACAGCCGTCGGGAAATCCTGGCGGCTGTTTGTTTTTTTCTCAACCGGATGAACATTATTAATTTTAATTCCGGGCTTCAATCAATAATTCAAGCATCTTTTTTCCCGCTTCCGGGATTACAGTTCCCGGTCCAAAAATGGCCACAACGCCGGCATCATACAGGAACCGGTAATCCTGTGAAGGAATAACGCCTCCAACAATGACCATGATGTCCTCACGACCGTATTTCTTCAGTTCATTAATCACTTGCGGAACAAGGGTTTTGTGTCCTGCTGCCAGGCTGGACACACCCAAAATGTGCACGTCATTTTCCACGGCCTGGCGTGCAGCTTCGGCGGGAGTCTGGAACAACGGGCCGATATCCACATCAAACCCCAGGTCGGCATATCCTGTAGCTACAACTTTGGCGCCGCGGTCATGCCCGTCCTGTCCCATTTTGGCAATCATAATACGGGGCCGCCTGCCTTCTATTTCTGCAAATTTATCGGCTAACCTGCGGGCTTCCATAAAAGAACTTTCGGTTCTCGCTTCCGATGAATAGATCCCGGAAATGGATCGGATCACTGCTTTATACCTTCCGAATACTTTTTCGCAGGCATCAGAGATTTCTCCTAATGTTGCCCTTTTCGCGGCAGCATCCACAGCCAGCTCAAGCAAATTTCCAGTCCCTGTTTTACAAGCTTCCGTAATGGCTTCCAGAGCTTTTTGTACTTCATGACTGTTGCGATTGGCTTTCAATCGGGCAAGCCTCCTGATCTGTGCATCACGGACTGCCGTATTATCCACCTCAAGGGTTTCGATGGGGTCTTCCTTATCCAGTTTGAATTTATTAACCCCCACAATGATATCTTTATGGGCGTCAATACGGGCCTGCTTGCGGGCAGCAGCTTCCTCAATACGCATTTTGGGCAGTCCCGTTTCGATGGCTTTGGCCATGCCCCCCATTTCTTCGATTTCAAGGATATGTTCCCATGCTTTATGAGCGATCTCATGGGTGAGTTTTTCAACATAATACGATCCGGCCCACGGATCAATTGAACGGCAAATGTCTGTCTCTTCCTGCAAATAGATCTGGGTGTTTCGGGCAATACGAGCCGAAAAATCAGTAGGCAGTGCAATGGCTTCATCCAGTGCATTGGTATGCAGTGACTGGGTATGTCCCAAAGCAGCCCCCATAGCTTCGATGCAGGTGCGGGCCACGTTATTGAAAGGATCCTGCTCGGTTAGGCTCCAGCCCGAAGTCTGCGTGTGCGTACGTAGAGCCATCGATTTGGGATTGGAAGGATTGAATTGTTTTACGATTTTAGCCCACAACATACGAGCCGCCCGCAGCTTGGCAATTTCCATGAAATGATTCATCCCGAGACCCCAGAAAAAGGAAAGACGCGGAGCAAATTCGTCAATTTTTAATCCCGCTTTCAGTCCTGTGCGGATATAATCCAGTCCGTCAGCCAGCGTGTAAGCCAGTTCAATATCTGCGGTAGCTCCTGCCTCCTGGATGTGGTATCCCGATATGGAAATGGAATTGAACCGGGGCATTTTTTTAGAAGTATATTCAAAAATGTCGGAAATGATACGCATGGAGGGCTCGGGTGGATAAATGTAAGTGTTGCGCACCATGAACTCCTTCAGAATGTCATTTTGGATGGTGCCCGAAAGGTTTTCCGGGCGGGCTCCCTGTTCAAGCGCCGTGACAATATAAAAAGCCATCACCGGCAACACAGCGCCGTTCATGGTCATAGAGACAGATATCTTGTCGAGTGGTATTTCATCGAAAAGGATCTTCATATCCAGCACCGAGTCAATGGCCACACCGGCTTTGCCCACATCGCCGACTACCCGTTCGTGGTCGGAGTCATAGCCGCGGTGTGTCGCCAGGTCAAATGCCACCGATAACCCTTTTTGCCCTGCTGCCAGATTGCGGCGGTAAAAAGCATTGGATTCTTCCGCCGTAGAAAATCCGGCGTATTGCCTGATGGTCCACGGACGGGTCACATACATCGTTGAGTATGGCCCCCGCAGAAATGGCGGCAACCCGGCTGCATAATCCAGATGCTCCATACCTTTCCATTCCAGCCGGGTATAAACCGGTTTGACTGAAATATGTTCCGGCGTTTCCCACTCGGGACGGATATCGTTTTCAGCTTCCCAGTTCACCGCATCGGGCAGGTTGGCCGGCCGGCAGGTAATATTAATTTTTTTGAAATCGGGTTTCATATCTGTTTGTGCTATTTTTTATTTTTATACTGATACCCCAATGGCTTCCTTTCCGGTTTCTTTGATTTCTCCATTAGCTGTTTAATTACAGTAAAAATAATCTTAAACTGTTCGTCATATTTCTTCTCCATTTCTGCTATTTTCCCGGCCAAATCTTTATTGTTTGCCAGAATTTCATGTAATTTGACAAATGCCCTTACAATACTGATACTGGCTTTTACAGCAACTTCACTTCTTAAAACAGATGAAAGCATCAGAGAACCGTGTTCTGTAAAAGCAAAAGGCAGGGATCTTCTTCCTCCCCAACTTGAAATCACAATTTGTGATGTCAAGTTTTCATATTCCGTTTTTGTTAATTGAAACATAAAATCATCCGGAAACCTATCTTTATTTCGGGAAACAGCTTGATTTAAAGTCCTGGTTTCCACCTGATATATCTTTGCCAAATCTGCGTCTAACATCACTCTTTTTACCCGAATGATATAGATCAGTGAAGCGATTTTTTCTTCATTATATATAATGATTTCTTTCATATTCCCGTTTAAGGTCACAAATTGTGACCTCAAGATTTATTCAATTCCCAATAATTTCTGATACTTTTTCAACTCTTCCAGCAGATTTGAACGGACGTGAATGAAATGTTCCATACCTTCTTTTTTCAGTTGTTCAACCAGTTTTTCAGGATATCCGGCAAGGACTATGATCATTTCGTTTTTCAAAGCTTGAAACACAGGCAGGGCTATTTCGCCGTATTCTTCATCCGAACTGCAAATGACCACAATGTCGGGTTTTTCTTTTTTAACTGTTTTAATTCCATCTTCAATAGTTTCAAAGCCGGGGTTGCTGACAATTTCAAATCCGGCACAGCCAAAAAAGTTGCCGGCAAACTGTGCCCTTGCGTTCCGCATTGCCATATTGCCATAAGTGAGCAGCCAGACCACCGGACGATGATGTTCCCGGGCATAACGGTTTGTCTTTAAACGCAATTGCTCAAACGGGAAAGCACCACGCACCGGTTTTAAGGTTTCGATATTTCCGGTTTCTTTTTTTTCATTATAAGCGGAAATATCCATATTCTCATAATGTTCTGTTGCATTGGGATACTGATTCGTTCCCAGCAAGATTTTCTTTCTCCGGGCAATGTCAAGCACTTTTTGTCCGGATTCTGTTTTCACGCGTTTTTGAACAAAACCCTTTTCAAATGCTTTTCTGTATCCGCCTTTTTCGTCGGTTTCCAAAAACAGTTTCCACGCTTCTCTGATCAGCTTGTCCGTAAGTTCTTCAACGTAATAAGAGCCTGCTGCCGGGTCGTTTACCTTGTCAAAATACGATTCGTATTTCAGGATCAGTTGCTGATTGCGGGCAATGCGCCCGCCAAAATCCGCAGGCTTTTCAAAAACTTCATCAAACGGCAACACTTTCATGGAATCCACTCCGGCAATGAGTGAAGACATGGTCTCGGTAGTCGTGCGCAGCATGTTCACATAAGGATCATACAGGGTTTTGTTCCACGATGTATTTTCACAATGGATGAACATAGCCCGGCTGTTGTTTTCTTTTACTCCGTATGCATTGACAACATGCGCCCAAAGATGGCGGGCGGCCCTGAATTTGGCCATCTCCATAAAATAGGAAGAACCAACCGCAAACTGAAATCGTATATGCGAAGCCGCTTCGGTTGCATCCAACCCGGCACTTGTAAGGAAAGTAAGGTAACCGGCGCCTTTTGAGAGGGCAAAAGCCAACTGGCTGACTATCCCTGCCCCCGCATTGGCAAACAGGGTGGCATCCACGGTGATCAGGTGAAAATGCGGTAAGGCCGGGAATTTTTCCATTAACTGCACCAGCGTTGCAAAGTCTTTTTCTTCCGAATGGTAAAATCTGCCGTACCGGCTGAAATGACCGATCGGGTCAAAATCAAGGGAGCCCTTCATTCTTCCGGATTGCCAGCCGGATTTTTCAGCCGCATCTTCCAGAGCGGATAACATTTCCACCGGATAATGGGTAATGAAATTCATTTCTGTGGTGTTTCCGTCTAAGTCTTTCAGTAACTTTTCAATGTCCTGCGCTCCGGGGATATAGTCCGGGTCAAGGATAAATCCGAGGGAATTGACCCCTTTTTTCAACAGATCGAGGGCTTTTTTGTTGTCCTTTTCAAAATCCGTAACCCGGATATCCTGGCGGATCAGCCACGTATTTCCTTTGATATGCCTGCCTCTGGTGAAAGGGAACCTGCCGGGATAAGTACCTGTATGGGAAAGGCTTTCAATATTTTCACGCCGGTAAAAAGGTTCAACTTCAAAACCTTCCGGAGTTTTCCAGACCAGTTTTTTCCGGTAATCGGCGTCTTTCAGGTCGGCAATGATCTTTTTTTTCCATTCTTCCGAAGTAACAGGCGGGAACTCCTTGAAAAGCCGTTCTTTTTCCATTTTCAAAATTTTCACTTTTGGTAAACATTCCGGGCATCTGCCGTTTTCAAACAG
>CAZMOS010000102.1:0-2194 GCA_964567945.1 uncultured Lentimicrobiaceae bacterium | reverse complement strand
TTTTCAAAATTTTCACTTTTGGTAAACATTCCGGGCATCTGCCGTTTTCAAACAGGCGGTAAAAATACGACATTTCTGCTGTTTAATAAGGATTTGACAGATGGGAGGATTTTAGCGCCGGATATCTTGTAACGTCCTTTTTTAAACCCTGTGTTTAGATAAATCAAAGTAAACCCGGTTTCAATCCACCACTTTATATTTATTTTCTTTCCGGAATACCCTTCGCAGCCAAACAGGTAATATCGCAGCGCCGATAAAAAGATAAGGATAATAGGAAATCAGCCGCCACAGGATGGCCAGGGGGACGATCCAGGAAGCATTGGGAATAAAATCTCCGAGAAAGTCGGTAAAAATATATTCAGCAATGCCGCTTCCCCCGGGAGTAGGGCTGATCAGCAAGATGATCCACATGCTTAACTGGCGGCCGTAGATCAGGAACTGATCCCACATTGTATAACGTTGGAAAAAAAATGCCATCAGTAGGAAATTGACCACCCAGTAACGCCCCGTCCAGGCAAATACCGTGGCAATAAAGCTTTTCGCCCAGTATGAAAAAGGCTTCCCCCGTAGTTCACGGGAAGTACGTATCAACTGGTTTGCCGATTTCCGCGCCCTCATCCTCCACCTGACCAGAATGGGGAAAAGAAAAACCCACGAAATAAAAGATTTGAATATGTGGGGGTTGACAAACAGGGCATAAGCCAGAAAAAGTGTGTAGATCAAAATAATGATATATCCTGCGAAAAACGCGTAGATAATTTCGGCGATCCTGACAGATTCCGGTGGAAAAATATGGTTCCCGTAAACCAAATACACAACGGGAACAGACAGGATAAAAAACAATTCATCAAGGAAAATCGCCGCCAGGACAACCGCTGTGCTTTTCCCCACGTTCACGCCTTCTTTGTGCAGGAAAAAAATCGCCGGACCTGTCCCGCCGACCACCGAAGGAGATACGGCCGAACTGAACTCCCACAACATGATCACGTTGAATGCCTGCCGCCAGCTCATCCGGTTATCGGTCATGATAATGATGCGGTACATATAAGATACGTCACGTACCGCCATCATCAAAACGGCAATAAAAAGAAATAAAACAACCTTCCACGAAAATTCAACAAAGGAAAAACTTTCCGGGTCGAAATTCCTGTAAAGCAACAGGGCGCTGACTGCCAATCCGATAAGAATAGGCCAGATGATCCTGCGCGGGCGTAAACTGTTGATGATCTTATCCAAAGTTCAGGATATTGGGCAGCTAAATTACAAAACATCATGGAGTTGAATCCTCAAAAAAAATATTAAAATAGCCGCCATAATGGCATTGGGTATAAAACATATACGCCATAATGGCGCACTTGGAGCAGGCTTTTCCCGGTGGAACGGGATTTGAAAAATAACCGGTGAAAACGATAATCATTAACAAAAAATAAAAGGAGGACAAATCATGAACTTAGTAAGATTTCAAAACAGCCCGTTGTTTGCAGGACTTTTCCGTGATTTTGAAAACGAATTTCTCAGGAAACCGGAAATAGAAAGGGGAGACATTCCTGCCGTAAACATCAAAGAAGACGAAAAGCAATATGTTCTTGAAATGGCCGCTCCCGGTCTGAAAAAGGAAGATTTCAAGATCAGTCTCGACAACGATGTTATGAACATTTCGCGAGAGGTGGAAGAGAAGAAAGAGGAAAAGAACGAGAATTACACCCGCAGGGAGTTCTGGTTCAACAGCTTCAGCCGTTCGTTCACACTGCCCGAAACCATTGATTTCGACAAGATCAAGGCGGATTACCGCAACGGTATACTGAAGATCACCCTTCCCAAAGACGAAAAAGCCCGCCTCTCACGAGACATTAAAATACAATAAACAACGTTTGACTTTTCATGGCCCCGTTTCGTTTTCGAGACGGGGTTTTTGTATTTCACCTTTTCACCACAAACTTCTTCCGCACAACCATTCTACCCTGCCTGCTGACCACGGCCACGTACAGGCCGCTTTTCCAGTTCGACGCATTGAGCTTTACAAGCTGCTTCCCTTTCGGGACTTTGATCTCCCTGACTTTCACACCGTAAATGTTATAAAACACAACTGTGTGTTCCGTTGCAGTTTGCTTACCGATGTCAAAAGTAAATTCATCCGAAACGGGATTGGGATAAACCTGCACACTTCCATCGTAAAAGGGCCTGTTTTCTTTGA
>CAZMOS010000101.1:0-13893 GCA_964567945.1 uncultured Lentimicrobiaceae bacterium | reverse complement strand
ACATCAGACCTGCCGTTGAGTGAAAATTCTAATGATGCCTTGTTCCGGACCGGGTTGGGATTGCATTTAATACCGGAAAACAGGGAGGCATCTTTGTTTTCATCAATGGCCGTTGATTCATCAAAAACCCGGATGGACTCCAGCACTTCTCCCTGGAAATCAAACAGAGCCAGATTTTCCCAGGGTGAGCCGGGGTGTCCGGGAATCCATTCCGGTGACCAGTAAACAAAACCTTTACCTTTTTCATCCGGAGCGTTTCTGATGATGTTCATTATTTTTTCCAAAAATTGTTTTTGCCCTTCCACCGTTGCCGGATATCCGGCAAGAAGCTGGTCTTCACTCCCCACAATGTTACCGGTGTTGTCACCCCACTCCAATGTCCACGGATAGGCGCTTTCCACCACGATGATGTCTTTCCGGTATCTTGTTGCCAGATCATTTATGTTGAATTCAAGATCGGAAAGAGTTCCGTGCCACCAGGGGTAGAATGACAAGCCGATGATATCAAAATCAACGTCCTGTACCAAAAGATTATCAAAAAACCACTGGCAGCCGAAATTATTCCCGCCATTATCAAAATGGATAATGATCTTCACCTGTTCCCCCGCATCCAGGCTGTTTTTTACGCCCAGAATTCCTTGTTTTACCAGTATTCCGAATTGTTCCCATTGTTTGGGATTGATGAATGAACCGCAAATCCTGCCGTCGTCCCAAAGCATTCCACATGATATCTCATTACCTATCTGCACCCTGTCGGGCAGCGTGTTTTGTTGTTTGAAAGCTGTGATCACCCGTTTGGTGTATTCATATACACTGTCACTTAAAACTTCAAAAGGCAATCCCGCCCATGCAGCCGGTTTTTCCTGATTACCCGGATCAGCCCAGGTGTCGGAATAATGAATGTCTAACAGAATTTGGAATCCTTTGTCTTTTGCCCGTTTTGCCATTCGCAGCACATTGGGCAAACTATTGTATGCGTTTACAGGCGTATGCCATAGTTTTAGCCGTATGGTATTGAAACCGTGCTCTTTGAAAATTATCAAAGCATCTTTTTCTGTTCCGTTTTCATAATATTTTCCCCCTGATTGTTCCACTTCGTCAAGAACCGAGCCGTCAGCCCCTTTGATAAACTCTACTTGCTGGGCAAGGATGGTGTTAGCTGACACACTCAACATAACAATAAGGCAAAGAATAAATGCGGCACTGTTCTTCATGTACTGTATATGAATGCAACCAGCAAAAGTACAAGAAAAACCCTATTGGTATGTGTGAATTGTTTTCAAGTGCAAATGCCTGAATCAGGATTGTCAGGCCTGCTGAACAGCATTGTATTCAGCGGGTTGAAAAAAATGATTGATCTTCATCTGCGGATACTTGAAAAATGGATAAGTTATTGTTCAGTACGCCCGCCTGAAAGATCAAGGTGCGGAGCGCGCCAGGTGACCTTGTCCCCGGTGAGGCCGTGCTCGTAATTGACCACTTCAATGGTTGTTGCACTGATCTTTGATGTTTTCATGATTTTGAATTTTTATTATGAATTAAGTTGATTGCATTTTTTTCGAAATCCTTCTTTGTTTATTTCAATTGAAAATAAATTTTATACCAGCAGCAAAAGCAACCGGATAAGTGTGTTCGTAATCACTGTCAGTGTATTCAATCGATTCAAACTGTAACCAGGGATATTGCGCTTCATTGATCAGGTGGATGAGTTGGGTGCTTTTTGCACGTTCATTACTTGTTGAGAAAGAAAAATGAAGTTTTTTGTTTCGTTTGTTTTCCGGGAAGTTCCCGTTTTCAATTATGCTTATCAGCGCGGAAGCATATTTTGGTGACGGGTCGGTGGCGATGAAATTATCAAACACGGAGCTTTCGGGATTTTCGACAAAAAGCGCCATCAGCACGATGCCTCCTTCGCTGCCCCTTCCTATGAGTGTCCGGGAAGAATTGGCAGTGTAATGACTATCAACATAAGAAGCCATATTTTTGTAAATCTCATAATGTTCCCGAAAGCCGTCCGGCCCGGCGTCATAATCGGGAATGTTTTCCAGACTGACAACGAGCGCCTCAAGTCCTTTGACCTGTCGCACACCCTCAATTACTTTTTCAAACTCGTCCGTTGCCAGTTTAAAATGCTGCTCCGTGAAATCTATCAAATAGATGGCCGGCAGATTCTTAATGGTTTTATACGAAGCGGGCAGGTATATTTTTCCTTTGTATGCGGCTCCGTTGGATGTAAAAGTAAAGGTCTCTGTTTTTGATGAAGACGGAGCGTTACCATGATGGGTCGGTAAATTGCCTGTACCTGGAAATGGGGTAGTGCTAAAAAATAACAGGATAATTGCAATGGTAAACATCATTTTCTATTCGTGTTTAATCACTTGGTCGCTTAATAGAAACCCGACTTATTTATTTCAAATACCTGTTCAGAAAGTCAATCTGCGCTTTACTGGATTTGTCGAACAATGCACCCGGATAGTGCAACAACCCGAAATGACCGCCGTCAATATCCACCCATTCTTTAGGTTGCGTGACTTTTTTGTAAATGGCCAGGGTAACTTCCGGGTTTGCACCTTCCATTTCGTCGTTGGTCGCAACGATCATCAGTACGGGTGCTTTCAGATGGGGTGCACACACGCCGGTGTGGTAATTTTCCGGTGTGTCAATATCGGACAACGTCACCACATTATTCCAGTTGGTACCGTAACGCCCGCCGTACTCGATGAACCAGCGGTAGGCCGTTATCTTTGTCAGCACCGAGGGCGTTCCCAACTGGTCAGAGGAAACGATGGGCATTTTCTCCACGATTGTGTGCGACATCCCCATAATGTCGTCGTTCATCACCGCTTCTTTTGCGAAAGCATATAGTTTACCGTCCTTGTCTTCAAGTGGAAAGTAAGAATCGAAACCGGGGATCATAGTCACAACGGCTTTCACCCTGTCGTCAACCGAGCCCACCAGAAATGCCTCCTGCGCGCTCATGCTGGCGCCCCAAACAGCTATCTTTTCGGGGTTGACCTCCGGTTGTTTTTCCGCAAAGCTTATGGCATCAATGTACCCCCGGCACTGGACCCAGAAATTCACATCGCGGCGCGGTTCTCCGTCGCTGATGCCCAGATTCCGGTGGTCGTACAGGAGGACGGCAAAATCCGCATCCCGGTATCGCTCCGCATATTTATCCGCTGTCATGCCGTTGATGGTAGTGGTAAAACCATGCGCCATGACAATGACCGGATATTTTTTTGATTTGTCGTCCGGCAGGTACAGCCGCCCCCGGAGGGTGGCGTTTTGGGATTCAAACCCGATATCTTTGTAAAGTTTACTTCTGGAAGCGTCAGATCCGGAGTTTGTCGTCAGTTCATTACTACCGTAAGCCGTCAGCCCCCAGGCAAGGATAAACAGCAAAATGATTGTCGAATTTTTTGATGTGTTCATTTTGATTATTGTTTTGAGGTTTAATCCAAAGTGTTTTCTATTCTTCCTTTGGGTTTGTGGAAGTAAAATCGCCGAGCAGCATCCATTTGCCATTTTCCCTGATGAAAAATTCAGACCATTTGCCCTGTTGGGAGACTTTATTACTTTCTCCCTCTTCAGTTAACAGGAAAGAATAACTATAATAGTAGTGTACAACGGCTGCATTATTGTGGACAAGTATTCTTGCCGGTTCAATATCATAATTGATTTTCGAACGCATGTTTTTCGTTGCTATCATTGGATTTACCCATTCGTCTTTTGAAAGGGGCATGGGGCGGCTATCATTCCATCCAAGATAATCATTGGTGATGTTTGCGAAAGCGGCATCCAAATCACCTGCTTTCCAGTTTGCCCACATGTTTTCAACTTCCTGCCAAACGGCTTTTTGTTCTTTTGTACAAATCTGGGCATTCAGGGTTAATACACCAAACAGGGCAATCATTGTCATAGCGATAGCTGTGTAATTGATAAGTTTCTTCATGATAAATGGTTTTTAATAATTTAACTTCAGCAAGCTCTTTACCCCGCTTGCAATAAGGTCTTATAAAAAATTTCGGAAGAGCCAAATCTTACAAACCTGACTCTTCTGATTTGTCACCATCTGATATAAGACTGCTTTTAACTTTTTTCTTCACTATTCAAAGGTGAATGGTGTTCGTGAACAAGTTTCCAGCCGTCATCCGTTTTGACGAACAACAAAGTGATCTGATTATTTACCACAGCGA
Organism: uncultured Lentimicrobiaceae bacterium; assembly: GCA_964567945.1. Classification (GTDB taxonomy): domain Bacteria; phylum Bacteroidota; class Bacteroidia; order Bacteroidales; family F082; genus JAADID01. The sequence goes on along the minus strand of CAZMOS010000101.1, from coordinate 9,697 downwards.
GTTGGTCACCGAACATAAGTTGAAAATCAGAGTGAAAGGTTACGTTGGCCACATCTCCGTAAACGGCGATCTTCAGGTCATTTGCTTTGAATGCCACTACTTCGGTAACCGAACCGAAAAGCTGGCGCTCATAAGCTTCATTGTCTGCACCGCCATTTCGTGGTTGCCCGTCTTTGAACTCTGTAAACTTCGGCCCGTAAGCATGGAAAGAAATGAGCTTGTCAATATCATGGTCAATGATACTTTGCGCGATCGCCTGGAAGGTTTCCAGTACCTCTTGCTGGGCTTTGGGAAATTCTTCGGCGATGAGGTCAACTTTTTCTGTTTCAGTTGGTTTCTGGTTGTTGCAGCCCGTTAAGAAAAGCCCCAGGAGCATAACCGCTGTAAGTAATAATTTTGTTTTCATGATAATAAAGTTTAATAGTTAATAAGGCATAGTTTCAGATTTACGTGATTATTTGACCGGATCCGGTAAATCCTTTTATCTGATGACAAAAGTGTGCTGTTTTTGCCTGAAGGGCTTTCAGCATTTCGTCAATCAATAGCAGTATTTTGGAATGAGTAAAAAAAGCTTGTATTAATCTTGCATAGAAATGGAAATGCAAACTCTAAAGTGCTTATTATCTCTGGATTGTATATTGCATTGGAGAGTAGCTAAATTCTATTGTAAATTAATAAAAAAACCGTTTATTGGATTTTTCATTAATCTGTAACCTGGTTTTTAAGGATTAAACACTCTTTAAATCCCACACTGGCCAGATACACGACGGTTATTTTGACAAATGTCATTTTGTCCTACAATATTTTTCTGATTGAATCCTGTATTCTTCAGTATCTTATTCACAATAGCTGTGTATTTTTTGGCAAGCACTTACAAACAAAAACCGCCTGCCGGAATAAAACGGGTTATTCCGACAGGCGGCAGGAAAGCTGTTTCTCATAAGCAATACGCTTTTATTGACCCATAATCGTTCCTTTTAACGACCAAAGAATAAAAAGCACTTCTTTTTTCGACTGGTCATCAATATTGTGCTGGCCCAATACCATCATAATATCATCCATTACGGCCATGTATTCCGCCGGATTGATATTCATTCCCCTGTGGGCTGTTGGCATATCCCGGCCTGTATAAGAAACGGTTCCGCCGGTACCGGCGCCAAAGAAATCAACCAAATTTGCTTTTATTTGTTCCAGTCGTTCCGGTTGATCCTTGTAGGGAATAAAAATAGCTTTGATTGTCGGGTTTTGTAGGTGGGCTGCTACAACATCGTCAACGATGGAAGAAATACCCTCCGTTCCCCCGAGTCGTTCATACAGACTTGGTTGCTCCGGTGGTTGTTGCGCACAAGCCGACATCATTAAAAATAATAATGCTGCAAAGAATATTTTTTTCATAATCTTTACTGATGTAATTTCTAATCTTGTTTTCATTGTAATAAATTTAATTGTTAATAGATTTATATTAATTTTAAAAGGATTCATTTTATTTAAAAGTTTAATTGCTGCCGTTGGGGCTAATGTTTTGATTCACCCTGAAAAAGTTTTCAGGATCATACTTTTTCTTGACCTCAACAAGGCGGTTATAATTACTCCCGTAACTCGCTTTCACACGGGTCTGACCTTCCTCCATCATAAAGTTGACGTAAGCCCCTCCGGCAGAGTAGGGATGGATGGCATCGTAATAATCTTTTGTCCAACGGGTGATCTTTTCCTTGTTGGCCGGGTTGGGATCCACGCCTACAATTACCTGCGACCAGTTGGCGCTGCGGTAGGCCCATGGTGTTTCGTCATCTCCGACTTTCTGGGCAGCGCCCGTGATGGGATACAGGTGCATAGTTGAGTGTGGCGTGGGCAGGTTTTCCCCGAATTTTACGTGTTCGGCAACGGCTTCGTCGGGTATGTCGTTGATAAAATCGGCCCGCCAGTACCATTGCAACCCTTTGGGGTAGAATTGATCGAACATGCTGTTCAGTGCGGGGAAGGGCATAGCGCCTACATGTGCAAAATCGGGTTTCATCTCTAACACGGGTTTGAATATATCGTCAAATTTTTCAGGATCGCCTGTATAATTCCAGATGACACCGCACATTTTTCTGCCGTGGAGCTCTTCCGGGAACGGAGGGCCGGGTACGGTAAGCAATGCAAAAAAGCCGTAAAGCTCATCTGACGATTGTAAAATGAAGTCGCGGTACCATTTCAGGATTCGTTCCGTGTGTTCGATATTCCAGAGGGTGGGGCCTCCGATGATTGTATGGACGGGATTTGCTTTGAAAAGGAAGGAAGTGACAATACCGAAATTGCCGCCGCCACCACGGATAGCCCAGTACAGATCGGGGTTTTCCGTTGCGCTGGCCGTGACCAGACTACCGTCGGCAAGCACCATGTCGGCAGTGATCAGGTTGTCAATGGTCAGTCCGTATTTGGGTGTCAGGTATCCCAGCCCGCCGCCGAGTGTCAGCCCGGCGACGCCTGTGGTGGAGATTATTCCAGCAGGAACCGTCAGCCCGTAAGCGTGGCCGGCATGGTCAACGTCACCCCACTGGCAGCCGGCGCCGACACGGATGGTTTTGGCTTGCGTATCCACATAAGTATATCTGATACCGGAAAGGTCAATGACCAGTCCGTCATCACAAATGCCCAGTCCCGCGGCATTGTGCCCGCCGCCACGGACAGAAACCAGCAGGTTATTATCACGTCCGAAATTTACGGCGGTGATCACGTCGGTAACGTCGGCACATTTGGCTATCATAGCCGGCCGTTTGTCAATCATCCCGTTATAAACTTTTCGTGTTTCATCGTAGTTGGGATCATCCGGGAGGATCAGTTCTCCCCTTAATTGATTTTTGAATTCTTCAACCGCTTTCGCGTTGATCATTTTTGTTTTCATTGTATTATTATTTTGATTAGTAAAATATTAGTTATGTTATTCAATGAACAGGCATTAAATGCCTGACATTTTTTTATAGATACTGCTTTTTAGCTCTATTTTATTTTCTTCAATTGCTTTCAAAAGATTATTTAACCTGTTATTTGATGAACTGGTTTTTGATAATTGAAAACCAAATCTTTGACTGTTCTGCGTTTTACCCATTTTGAGATACTGAAAAAGATATTGTTTCGTTTTGCCGGTTTGATCACGGGTGTGTAATTTTACAAACTCCAGATCAGTGAGCAAGGTATCCACATACCGGAATGTTTCCAGGTAGCTGAAGGCGGGATTCCCGGCCCAGGGCAAGGGAAAGTTTATTTTCCGGTTATTTGTTTTGAATACCTCATAAAAAACCAGGGCCCCCTCGCATTTCAATACTCTTTTGATCTCCATAAAAAACTTTGCTTTGTCCCTGATGTTCATTTGAACAAATTGCGTCCACACAATGTCGAACGATCCATCCTCAAATGGCAGATTCAGTGCATCGGCCCGAATGAATTCCGTTTTCTCTGCCAGGCCAACCAGTTCCGATAATTTTTTTGCCGTTTCAATGGCTTCTTCACTCAAATCTATCCCGGTGACTTCGCATTGATAGCTGTCGGCAAGCATGCGGCATAACGCGCCCAGTCCGCAACCCACATCAAGTATTTTGGTGTCTTTCAGGTATATTTCACCGGCCAGTTCTTCCGTTACCTCCGTCCCCCGGATAATGAACTCATCCAGACCTGACAGATCCTTTCTTTGGAGCCGACTTAACTCAAGTCCCTGCTGTTCGAGCTTGTCGCAAATCTTCCCGAACATGCCGGTCGGATAATAGTCGTTTTCGATAAAAGAGTTTAAGTCAGCCATGCTTTAGAGTAAACAGATTTGTTATTCGTGTTAAAGTGAAAAATCTTCGGCAATGATAAGAGCTATATAAAAATTGTTGCAGAACTATTTTTTCAAAATGCAGGATTAAATTTGCAAGGAGTGAAAATCACCTGCACTATTTTTGCATCAACAGGAAGAAATGTGAGGCAGGGAGTTGTGGATCAGTTATTTGGATATTGCATTGGGAGAATAGCCGAATTCTTCCTTAAAAGCCCGGCTAAACCAGGAAGGATCATTAAAACCGACTTCGTATGCGATCTCGGAAATGCTTTTGTCGGAAGTCTGAATGAACTCTTTTGCTTTTTGCAGTCGAACTGACCGGATGAACACGGCAGTTGATTTACCCGTTATCGCTTTCAGCTTTCTGTAGATCTGCGATTCGCTCAAATGCATTTTCCGGGCAAGCTGCGCGGATGAACCAAAAGAATGATTACTGATCTCTTCATGAATGATCCTGATGATCTTTTGCAGAAATTTCGTTTCGGGGTTTTCGGCCCTGACCTTTAAGAAATGACCAACGCTGCCATTTTCCATTTTTTGCATTATTTTTTTGCGTTGCAGCACCAACTGATCCAGGCGGGTCAACAATTCCGCTTTCACAAAAGGTTTGGTCAGGTAGGCGTCAGCGCCACAGGAAAGGCCGGTTATCCGGTCTTTTACAGTTACTTTTGCGGTGAGCAGGATCACGGGAATGTGGTCGGTGCGTTCATCTGATTTTAATTCCGAACACACGGCAAAACCGTCTTTGCCCGGCATCATCACATCGCAGATGATGACATCCGGGATTTTCTCTGTGGCTGTTTCAATCCCGGTTTCACCGTTCAGTTCATGGATTGTCTTGTACTTTCCCGCCAGGCAGGTTTGTAGATAATGGGCTACATCTGCATTATCTTCAATGATCAGGGCCAGCGGCAATTCCGGTTGATCTGTTTGGACAGGTTGGAGCTGTTTCTCCCCGTTGACAAATACAGGAACAGTGGATGTTAAATGTGTCAGAATATCCCGGGTTTTCGCAGCATTGTTCGTTACCGGCAGTTGAATGATGAATTCACTACCGTGTCCGGTCTTGCTTTTCACTTCGATGGTTCCGTTCATCATTTCAACGAACTCCCTGGTCAGGGCCAGCCCGAGGCCTGTCCCCCCGTTTCGTGAGGCAGAGTTATTGTTGACCTGATAAAACCGGTCGAAAATATGCGGGATATTTTCTTCGGGAATACCCGGCCCGGTGTCTTTTACTTTTATGATCAAAAGATTGTCCTTCTGATTATCCGTACGGTTCAGGTGGACGATGATGTTCCCGCCGGGGGGTGTGAATTTCAGGGCATTCGAAAGCAAATTGGAAAGAATGGCTGACAATTTGTTGGCGTCGAAATCCATGAGGAGTTTATCAACTTCGGAATAAACCATAAAGTTGACCTGTTTTTCTTTGGCCAGTGAGTGAAACCCTTCACACAGGTATTTAATGAACGGGATCACATCCGACAGGATCAACTGCAGTTCCATTTTGCCGCTTTCAAGTTTTGAAAGATCCAGCATTTCGTTCACCAGACGCAACATGTTCCTCCCATTCCTCCTGATCATGTCCATGGCATGTTTGGTTGTTTTCCGGTCTTGTTCCCCGTTACCCGTTTTTATGGAATCCACCATACCGAGAATGACGGTTAACGGTGTCCGGAATTCATGGGTGATGTTGGCGTACAGGCTGCTTTTGAGCTCATTAACATCTTTCAGTCGGTTGCTCTCTGCAATGGCCAGCCGTTTGGACAACTGGAAGCGGTAAAACCTGTCGGCAAAAAACACAGCGATGCCCAGATACAAAATAAAGGCCCACCATGTTGCCCACCAGGGTGTAAGAATGGAAACATGGTACACTTTCGGAATTCCGGTGAAACTGCCCGGCTCATTGCTTGCCCTGATCTCCAGTGGATAATCCCCGTAGGAAAGGTTTGTCAGGTGTATTTCATCATTGTTGCCGATGTTTTGCCATTCGTTGTCAAACCTGTACTGGTAAGTGATCTGGTCCGAAAGGTGAAAGCCCAGCGAGCTGATCGTAAAAATGATATGTTTTGTTCCGCTTTCAAAAGTGAAATCCGCTTTTGCCAGGTTGTTTCCTTCATAAACCGTCTTGCCGTCACTGATTATTTTCCGGATGTAGGGAACGGGCACTTCACTGTTAATTACTTGTTCTTCCGGATTGTAAAACAGAACCCCGTTGTCGCAGCCGATGGCAAATTCTCCGTTTCCGGCGGGAATTACCGGGCCGGAGACTTTCAGTTTTTTGTTACCTGCACTTAACCTCATTTCCCGGTGGGTCATGTTGTTTAAATTAAATATGCCGAGGATTTTTCCGGTTGTCCATAAAAGCGTGTCATTGTATGGAAACACACCTGAAAAGTATCCTTCGACCTGACGCGATACCCCGTTCCTGAAATTTTCAATATTTGTAAAACCCAGTCCGTCCGGGCCACCAGCCATCCATATCTTTCCCGATCTGTCTTCACAAAAGCCGTTAACATCCTGAAAAAAGAATATGTTCTTTTTCTCCTCCGGACTCAGAAAAAAAACGGTATTGTCATTCAGGTTCATCACGCTTGTAGAACCTTTTGCGATCCAGAGCCGGTTCCCGGAGTCAATAAACAGCCTGTTGATCCAGGAATAACTTCCTTCTCCGAAGGCATCAAATTCTTTCCGGAAATTTTTGATGCTGTGGCGGTTGAAATTCATGCGAAAGAGTCCGGCTGCCCGGGTGCCGATCCAGTAATTGTGATCCCTGTCACGTACCACATACTGGATGGAAGGAAAAGGATGAACGATCTGTAACGGCGATAATCTGATCTGGCCGGTTTGCGGGTTGAACAGCGTGATCTCGCTACCAGACAGGACAAGAAAATCACCATTTTCCATCTTTATCATATCCCGCAATGTTGTGTTCGGCCCTTTCCCGCTTTTCAGGTAGGGATAATTGATAATTTCAACCGAATGGGTTTTCGCATTGACCTTATACAATCCCGAGGCCGAATGCCCCAGCACATAGTAAGCGTCACCGGATTGGATGATCTTTCTGACTTTCAGGGCATATTGAATTTCATTTCGTTTTTCCAGTTCTACAAATTCATAATGGAATTGCAAGGGATCGAATTTAAAAAGTCCTTTACCGGAACAGTACCAGGTGATGCCCCTGGAGTCAACAAAGGAAACACCCCTTAAAATCCCTTTTGCCTCGTCGTTTTCGAGGATAGTTTTTATTGCTCTGTTGTGCATATCATAAAGAATCAGGCCTTTTGCGGTAGTGATCCAGAGGCCGGAATCCTTATCCGTGTAAAGGTCGAGGATCAACAAATTCCGACTATTGTCCTCATCTTTTAAAAGCTGATGGAATTGCCCTGTTTTTTTGTCGAAAATGATCAACCCTTTACTCCAGGTACCCAAAAAAACTTTATCGCCAGAAACCATGATCGTTCGGATCCTGTTTTGTGCCAATTCCGTGTTATTCCCGTAAACATATATCTGATAAGCATTTGTGTTACTGTTGAACCGGATCAGCCCGGCGGTGGTTCCCAGCCACAGAACCGAATGATTTGCAGGGTCTTTGGCCAGGCAGGTGATACCGTTAAGCAGAAATTTACCTTTCGTCATTTCATCCGTAAAAGTAAACCTGCGGTATTCTTTTGTGGGGAGGTCAATTTTCAGTAGTCCGTTTTTATTTCCGGCAGCCCAAAGTATTTTCCCGTCATCTGTCAGAAGATCAGTGTTTCTTTTGTTCGTACCTTTCATCGAAGGGATTAGCCGTTCAACCGGCTGGAAATTAACGGAGTCAACAGATGAATATAGAATGCCTCCGCTGCTGCCCAGCCATATCCTTTTCCCGGACCGGTCAAAAACAATGCTTCCAACAAAACCCATTTTATGCTGAATCGAGTCGGCGAAATAATGGGTGAAATTTGTAAAATGATGGCCGTCAAAGCGGGAAACACCATTGCCCGTGGCTATCCACAAAAAACCGTTTTTGTCTTCCCGGATAGCTGAAATATATGTCGTGGGCAGTCCGTCCTCATCCGTATAATGTTTAAAATCATTAAAATATGACGGCTTGATCTGTGCTTCAAGGGCAGGAATTCCGGCCAATAAAAAAGAAATGAGATAAAACACGGTAAATAAATAACGCGTTAACCAGGCAGATGTTTTCAGGCGCGGGTGCATGAGTGTATTTGGGTAAACCGATCAGACTTTTGTTTGTTTTTTCTGATCTTCCGCGTCAAAGGTAATAAGCAACAAGGGTTGAACATATAAATAAATGGCATTTAACTTTTTATTAACAATTTTTTGGTGCCTTGTTTACTTTATGGTTAAAATGACAGACCGGAGTTTCCGGAACGGACTCACCTTTGATCAGTCAATCTCATTGTCCCGGTACTATAATTTTTATTCTCTCAACTGAAAAAGCACATTTACTGTTTCCATCGCTGGAGCTTCCGTGACTTCATACGCCCTGGCGATACTTGCGGCCACATCAGATTCCCGGAAAGATTTCAGCGATTCCGGAGAATCCCAGACGTAGATCCCGCCATATTGCCCCTCGTCTGTTTTTACATAATACTTCAGCAAGAGCCCCGGGATCGCCTTAAACTGCGGCTCCCGTTCCCTGGGCTCTTTTTAACAACTTTTCTTCCGTAAAGTTTGTTTTCAGTTTGATAATTTGAATGATCACAATTTGGGATTTTGTATTAATTCAAACCAGCTTTTGCAGTATGCAGGAAATAAGGTTGTTATTTCACAGCAACCACGGCACTAGCCGGGCCTGCCAACGGAATAGAATACGTTTCTTTAAATCCGGTTCCCTTTGCCCAGGAACTAAAATCCGAAAGTGTAAAATCATATCCGTTTTCAGTTTCGATCAGCATGTTTAACGACATCAGCAACCCGAAAACATTTTCACTGCGCTTGTCATCAATAATATTCTCGATCACAACCAAAACTCCTCCGTCAGGCAGTGCATTGTATGCTTTTCTGATGAGCATTTTTTTGTCTTCTGTTCCCCAGTCATGCAAGATGTTACCCATTGTAATAATATCCGCTTCGGGAAACTCATCCTGGAAAAAATCACCCGACTGAACGGTTATTTTGTCCTTCAGACCCATCATTTCCATATTTTGCCGTGCTATCGGGGAAACCACGGGAAGATCAAAAGAAACACATCTCATGTGATCGTTATTCAATACCACCTGTGCGCAAAGATGGCCTCCTGCACCGCCTACATCACAAAGCGTACTGTAAGCTGAAAAATTAAATTTCTGTGCAAAAGCGATGAAATTTCCCATCTGGGCGCCACTCATGGCATCAATAAATTCTTTGAGTTTTACTTCATCGGCATACAGGGTTTCAAAAAACGGTTTTTGTCCGTTTTGTGTTTCGTTTTGCGGAAGCCCCGTGATCAGACCTGCTTCAAGATTTTGCCAAAAAGGGTAAAGGCGGTTGTTGGCCATTTCCAGGATCCCTCCGATGTATGAAGGTTTGTTTTTATCCAGAAAAAGGTTGGTATCGGCAGTATTGCTATAACGGGCTGTTTCCTTTATTCCGCTTCTTTGCAGGAATCCCATTGCGACCAGTGCATCCAGAAAATCATAAAGGCTCCTGTCGTGCAAAGCCAGTTTCGACTGAATGTCCTGTCCCGTTAGTTCCGTTTCAGCTAAAAGGGTAAATAATTCAAATTCAACTGCGGCCAGCAGTGTTTTGGCAGCAAAAAATCCGGTTCCTGTTTGCATAATTCGTGAAGGGGTAATTTGTTCTTCAACCATTACCTCCGGTTGCAAAGTTTGTTGATTCGTTTTTGTTTCCATGATATAAAGTATTTGATGAATAATCTTTATTTTATAAATCCACCTGCGAGGATATTGTGAT
>CAZMOS010000100.1:0-13921 GCA_964567945.1 uncultured Lentimicrobiaceae bacterium | reverse complement strand
GTATTGCATTTACAGGAATTTACTTTTTGGCGAGCTGGATGACAAACAATATGAAATCATCAATAATGCACGTAAAGAGTTTGTTTTTAAGCGGGGAGAGGTGATAAAGAAAGAGGGAGAAAAGATTCAGTCTTTTCTATACATGAGGAAAGGCCTTGTCAAGCTGTATAAAACCGACAGAAGAGGTAAAGATCAGATACTCAGTATAAACAAGCCGGGTGACTTTATCAATTTGCTCAATATTTTTTCCAATTCAACTTATAAATATTCAATCGCTGCCCTTGAAGAAACCCTTGTTTGCGATGTGGAACTGGATGCTTTTATCGAGGTGGTGAAAAACAACACCGATTTTGCCCTCACTGTCCTGAACAGGATCAGTAAAATTTCGGATGAAACCATTGACAGAAGGTTTGCCCTTGCCCAAAAACAAATAAAAGGGAGGGTAGCCAACATCCTTTTATTCCTTGCCGATAATGTTTACCGGAAAAATGAATTCAGGCTGCCGGTTACACGCCGTGAGGTAGGTGAATTGGTTTCGATGACTACGGAAAACATTATCCGGACATTCTCGGAATTCAGAAAGGACGGGATTATTGATCTGAATGGAAAAGTGATCACGATCCTCGATTTAAAAAGGTTGAAAAATATTGATAAAACCGGCTGATAAATCATTAAACTCTTTGCCGGATGAAAAGCGTGCAGTCATTTTCCTGAATTCGGTTACTTTTGCTGAAATTTCTGTGACGGAATGAATCAAAACGGAAACAAGGCAAGTGTGCCACCTGTCTGGCTTTATACCCTCCTGACAACATTCAGGAATTTTTTAAAAAGGCTTTATTTTAAAATGGTGCCTCCCGGTGTGGCCGTTTTTGAGAAAGCGACAAGCATCTGGATGTCAAAAGCGCTGGAAGTGGCATGTGAGTTGAATCTTGCCGACATGATAGGTGACGGCGAAATGTCAATTGACGAACTTGCCCGCCAATCCGACAGCGATCCTGTGGCTTTGTACAGGATGATGAGGTTAATGGCCGGAGAATGTGTTTTTAAGGAAACGGGCGATCGTGTTTTTGCCAATACACCCATGTCGAAAGCTTTAATGGAAGGAAACGACAGCATGAAGCACATGGTAATGCAACATTTGAGTGAGGTTAATTTTAACCTGATAAATGGAATGGAAAAAAGTGTCAGGACAGGAAAAAATGCGGCGGTGGATGAACTGGGGATGGATGTTTTTACGTTTTTGAAAACACATCCTGAAAAAAATGAATTATACAACAAAGCCATGTCCGACACATCAAGGATACTTGGCACGGCGCTTCTTTCGGCTTACCATTTTAAAAACATTAAAACCCTGGTGGATCTGGGTGGGGGTGAAGGTACCCTGCTTTTTCAAATCCTTCGGAGATACTGCAATATGAAAGGGATCGTTTTCGACTTTCCGCATGTGGTGGATGCTGCCCGCGAAACAGCCAGGAGGTTTGGAGTAGAAAACCGGATACAGGTCGAATCGGGTAACTTTTTTGAAAGGATACCTTCTGGGGATGCATACCTGTTGAAAAACGTCCTGCATATTTTTGATGACCAGACCAGCTTAAAACTCTTGAAAAACATATACAAGTCCATGCCTGTGAAGGGGAAAGTGCTTATTGTTGAAGCGGTGATAAAAAGTGACAACAAGCCGGCACTCGGTAAAATCCTTGACCTGCAAATGCTGATCGGAACAGAAACGGGAAGAGAACGGACAGAACAGGAATACAAGGCATTGGTTGAAGCTGCCGGATTTAAGTTTATAAAGGCGATCCATACGGTTTCTCCTTTTGGGATCATTGAAGCCATAAAAAACTGATGACAAATATGACGGCAGATTTTCCCTTAATATCAATAAATGACCTGCATAAAAAGTACAAAGGTGCTGAAACGGAAGCCTTAAAAGGGATAACCCTGGCCATCAGCAAAGAAGATTTTTACGGTATCCTTGGCCCCAATGCCGCCGGAAAAACAACGCTGATCTCATTAGTTTGCGGGTTGATCAAACCCACAGCAGGTTCAATAATCATTGATCAAAAGGATAAAAACAATGAGGATTCCGCAGTAAAAAAGATCATCGGGCTGGTACCGCAGGAGATCGCTTTGTTTGCCAACCTAACCGTTCGCGAAAACATCGTCTATTTCGGTCAGATGCACGGTTTTCACGGCAAAGCCCTGAATGATATCGTTAACCGTTTACTCAACCGGCTCCAATTGGAAAGCCATGCCGGAAAATTGATCAGGAAATGCTCGGGGGGGATTAAACGAAGAGCCAATCTTGCAGCGGGAATGGTGCACAATCCGGAAATTCTGATCCTCGATGAACCCACCGTGGGTGTTGACGCCCAGTCCAGAAACCTGATCTTTGAATATCTGAAAGAACTGAACAGGAAGGGGACAACCGTAATCTATACAACACATTACATGAATGAAGCGGAAGAACTGTGTTCCATTGTGAGCATCATTGATAACGGCCTGGTGATTTCCACGGGAAACCCCGCAGAACTCATCAGTCAAAACGAAGATTGTAATGATCTGGGGGAAATGTTTTTAAAATTAACGGGAAAAGCATTGAGGGAATAGCTGGTGAGAAAACTGTATTATAATATTTACAGGGAGATCCTGACACTGGTCAGGGACAAGGCGGGCCTGTCCATCCTTTTCCTGATGCCGCTGTTGCTGATCATCGTGATCACCCTTACACAGCAAAACGCCATCCACTCCGTCAGCGGTTCGGATATTGATATCCTCTTTATCAATCACGACGGGGGAACTATCGGCAACCTGATGCAGCAGGGATTTGCACAAAGTAACGAAATCAAACTGGTTGAAAAATACAACAACAAGCCGTTGACTGACAGTTTACTGAAAGAGCTCGTGGCAAAAGGTAAGTTCAGGGCGGGAATAATTATTTCAGGAAACACAACCGGAGATGCCGAAGAGAAGATCATTGACGGGATGAGATCGCTGGTTGAGGGTGACAAAGAGGCTTTGGCAAATGAAAAAGTACCCGGCATCCGGATCGTGTTTGATCCCGCCATCAGGGAAATAGTAAAAACCTCCATAATGAATGCCGTGAAACTGGCTGAACGGGGTGCTGAATCCCGTTTGATGATGCAGGTTTTGTTCAATCAGCTTTCGGAAGTGATCGTAACAAAAGACTCCGCTTCTCAAATGATGCTGGATGCTTTGAAAGAGATAAGAGCAGATGAACTGCCGCAGGAAATTGTTGAAACGGATACTTTTTATGGAGACGGGTCAGCGGTATTGATACGGCCAAGCATTACCCAGAACAATGTTCCCGCTTTTTCCCTGTTCGCCATGTTTTTTATTGTGATCCCTTTGGCCGGAAGCCTGATCGCTGAAAAAAATGAAGGTACTTACGACCGGCTCAAAACCCTTCCGGTACCTTATATTAATATTCTGCTTGGTAAAACCCTGGCTTACCTGTTGGTTTGTTTTTTGCAATTCCTGCTGATGGTGCTGGTGGGGATTTATGTTTTTCCTCACTGGTTCGGATTGCCGGCGCTGGAAATAGGGAACCATTATTTTGCCATTTTTGTGACTGTTTTGGTTTCGGCGCTGTCTGCCATCGGTTTTGGGTTGCTGGTCGGAACTTATTCTACCACTTACAATCAGGCGGCTATGTTCGGGGCCATCCTCGTGGTGATCATGGCCGCGCTGGGCGGTATTTTTATGCCGGTCAACATGATGCCTGAAAACCTGAAGCTGATCTCCAACCTGTCGCCTTTGCGATGGGGGATTGATGCTTTCCTCGATCTTTTTGCCAGGGGCGCCGGAATGACAGGGATATGGAAAAACCTGTTGCTGCTATTTGCATTTTTCGGTGTTTCAATCGGCATTGCAGCCAGGAGGTTTGGTTACTGATATTTCCTGAAAACCAGCGTAGCATTATGCCCGCCAAAGGCAAAGGAATTGGACAGTGCCACCCGGAGTTCGGCCTTCCTGCCGGCATTGGCAACAAAATCAAGATCAAGGTCAGGATCGGGATTTTCCAGGTTTATGGTGGGGGTGAGCAAGCCGTTTTTGATGCTCAATGCCGTGACTATCCCCTCGATCACCCCGGCAGCACCCACTGTATGTCCGATCATTGATTTCTGGGAAGATACCGGGATTTTATAAGCCCTCTCACCAAAGACCCTTTTAACAGCCATGGTTTCATAAAGGTCGTTTAACATGGTTCCGGTCCCGTGGGCGCTGATGTAATTAACTTCTGTTTTGTCAATGCCGCTGACAGTCAAAGCTTTTTCCATGGTTTCGGCCATGCCTTCGCCGTCTTTTCTTGGCGCCATGATGTTGTAAGCTTCCGAAGTCAATGCATAGCCAGCCAGCTCACCGTAAATGACTGCATTTCTGGCTTTCGCCGATTTTTCCGATTCCAGGATCATAATGCCTGCTCCTTCGCCGATCACAAAACCGTCACGATCGTTTGAAAACGGTTTGCTGGCTTTTTCAGGTTCATCGTTTTGCGTGGACAAAGCATACAACAGGTTAAATCCTGCAATCTCCTCGGGATTAATGATCGAATCCGCTCCCCCGGTTATCACCATATCGGCTTTGCCGGTTTTGATAAGGTCGTAGCCCAGGCCAATGGCATAAGCAGATGACGAGCAGGCCGTAGCCACCGTATAAGCCGGGCCTGTAAGCCCGTATTCCAGTGAAATCCATGCAGGCATGGCATTGTTCATCCCTTTCAGGATAGAATCCCTCGAAATCTGTGTTCCTTCAACGCTTGAATTCCCGGTATTAAGAACTCCCAGGATTACTGCCACACGGCTTTTGTCTATTTGGTCAAAATCTATATTTTCCTGTTCAACAGCATCTTTTGCACACACAAAACACATTCGGGTAACCCGTGTCATCTGGCGTGATTGTCTCTTTTTTATTTTTCCGGTGGCATATTCTTCAAAGCTGTCAGGTACCTGGGCAGCGATTCGTGTTTCCAGTCCGGAAGGATCAAACAAAGTAATCCGGCCAACACCGCTTTTCCCTTGTACTATGCTTTTCCAGTTCTCTTCCAGGTTCAGTCCCAGCGATGAGATGATGTTCATCCCTGTTATCACGACTTTGTTTTCCATTTTTTGATTTTTTAATTGGAATGGCAAAGAACGGAATTTTTTTACGATATTTTCGTTACGAAAAGTTCGGAACAATATTTCTACTGATTTAAACTTAACAATTATATATTTTCACAAATACCAACAGACAAAAAACATAATTCATTGTATCTTTGCGTAAAATATAAGTATGAACAGTGATCAATCAGGCAGTTTGGAGTGAACGCATAAACGAGTTAAAAGGATGGTTGAGTCAGAAATTTTAAATAAAGTAAAGGAATTTTCGGCTTTGGTAAAAAGCAAATATGATTGCCGGGGCATTATTCTTTTTGGCTCATATGTCAAAGGTACAAACCGGGAAGAAAGTGACATTGATATTGCGGTCATTTTAAATGATTTCGACAATTATCTCAATATGCAATTGGAACTAATGAGATTAAGAAGAAAAATTGACAGCAGAATTGAACCTCATCCGTTCAGGGTTAATGAATTTAACAGAGACAATCCATTGGTAAATGAAATCCTTGAACATGGTCAAAGAGTTGAAAACTAATCTTTTTAATATCTTTTAGAGTATAAATATAATTGTTTGTTTCAAAACATTTTTTTAATTATTTCCCCTCTCCCCCGCCAGCTCAAACGGGCTTTTCTCAACCATCAGGTATTCTTTAACGATCTGTTCCAGTTCGTCTTTGCTGCAAATATTTCTTTTGAGTGCGTCGTAAACCCCGTCCAGATACCACCCGGTGATCTTTTGCAGAAGTGCTCTTTTTACTGTTTCGTCAAGTGATTCACTTTCATCAGACCAGGTTTTTAACGGATAAGTATAAAAACCCGATTTGGTCTTTTTCCCCAGATTACCCTGAGAGACCTTTTCTTCAAGGCACTCCACAAGGGGAAGAAAAAAATCAGGGTCGTCTTCGTAATGGAGATAATTTTTCACCGATTGCAGCATCACGTCGTTTCCCACCGTATCAAAAAAGCGAAATATACCGGCTGAAAAAAGATTTTTTCTGACGATCTCGTCAATTTGGGTTACATTTACTTTTTCTTCCTGCAGGATGCGGCAACAACCGGCCTGCATTTTTAAAAATATCCTGTTGATCATAAAATGGTTTTTGCCGGTGAGAACAAGGTGATTTTTTCGGATTGATTTTAGAAAATCTTTAATGCTTTCAATTGTTTTGTCACCGGTTTGCCTTGCCACATTGATCTCAACAAAATTCTCCATGCTTACGGGAAAGAAAAAATGCAATCCCACACAGCGCTCCGGATATTTCATCTCTGAAAACAGTTCATCGGGGAAAATGGAAGATGTGTTGCTGGTCAGGATACATTCCTGTGAAACGATTGATTCAAGCTGCCGGAACAACTTTTTCTTTTTATCTGCGTTTTCCGTGATGGTTTCAATGATGAGATTGCATTCCGCCAGCATTCCGGTGTCGGATGTTATGACTGTTTTCAGCCTATGGGAGTTAAAAGTTTCCCGGTTGATGAGGTTGAATTTCACCGCCCGGTTCAATTGTCTTTCAAATGACTTGTCAAATTGTCCGGCAGCCTCTTCTGTCCGGCAGACCATAACGATGTGAAAGGGGAATCCCCTTAAAAAGTCAAAAAGGCCTTTGCCCGTTGTGCCGCAGCCGATGATGCCGATTTTGTATTCAGAAGTTGCTTCCACGCATTATTCGTATTTTAGCAGGAATCCGGCCTGCATGAATTTACTGACTTCAGTGACGAAGCTTAAAATCAGATCGCCTTTTTTGAATTGCTCTTCACGGATCATCCGGTCAACACTTACCAGAGCCATCGGCGGGCCGATATAACCCATGGTGCTCATTTTTGTGTATAATTTTTCTTTGGGGATCCCCAGTGTTTCACACTCTTCCATAACCATCTCCGAGATATGGCGCGAAGGAAAATTCACCTGGAAAAAGCGAACAGCAGCCACATCAAAAGGGTATTTTTCCATCATCCGCTTTAACCCTTTGTAAAATACCGAGCCGCCTTCTTCATTAAAATGTTTCCGCAACTGGTCATTAAATAGCTGTGCAAGATGATGAAATCCTTGCTCATATTCTTCCTTTGGATTCATCCAGTAAGCAGGGCGTTTATTGAACATGGCCGCCGGTTTTTTGCCGCCTATGGATTCCATATAGGTGTTTTCCACAAACAACCCGCCCGGCAAATCACCGGCCTGCAGTATTAACGCTCCGGCGCCGTCACTGAGAAAATAGCGGAGCAAAATTTCTTCTTTTTTAATTAGCTTCTGGTTGTAATATTCAGCCCGAAGTTCGGACGATGACATGTTAGACGCAACGACCAGGGCCGTTTTGTACCTGCCGTTACGTATCATATCATGGGCAATCAACAGGGCTTTATATGCCGATGTGCAGTTGGCATGGATGGAAACCTCGCCGCACTGCTCAATTCCCAGTTCTTCCTGTATCCTGACCGAGGCTGTAGGCATCTGGTCCTGGTGCGGGCTTCCATAAGCAATAAAATCAATATCCGGGGCTTTAATACCTGCTGCTTTGATTGCTTTTTCAGCCGCTTTCACAGACATGCTGATGTTGTCTTCGGTAAACTCCCGCGTTTCAGGGTCAATGGCAAAATGGTAATACTCCACTTCCAGCATCTTACTCATCAGGCCTTTACTCATTTTCAGCCATTTCCGTATCCTGGAAGGGGCTTCGTCCAGTTCACCCAGATAATAATCCACTCCCTGAAGGGGGATTCGCTCTCCCGGGAGGAAGGTGCCGGTTCCTGTTATTTTTATTTTTCGGTTCATTTCTTTATCCTCGCCCTAAAGGACGGGGTAATTGATTTGTGTCAAATCAAGCTAAACCCGATTCAGTTTCCCCGTCCTTTAGGGCGGGGAAAGGGTGGGTTTAATTTTCTCAAATACTCCTTTTTCCGATATCTTCTATATCCTTCCACCGCAATCCCTGCAAGCTGCATCGCTTTTTCCATAAGTTCCTTTTTCGGAAAGACAGCGTCCGCAACATGAAGGTTGTACGCTTCATTTGCAGCAAAATTACTTCCTTTTAAAATTAGTTCGACGGCTTTGGCTTTTCCGGCCAGTGAAATTATCTTTTGGATCCCGCCTGCACCGGGGATCAGTCCGAACCCTGTTTCCGGCAGTCCCAGCAAGGCATCGGTGGCACACAACCTGAAATGGCAGTGCATGGCCAGTTCAAGCCCGGAACCTATACACACACCCCTGATGGCAGCAATAACCGGAATGTTCAGGTCTTCAAGATACCTGAAAGATTTATAATTTGAAACCAAAATATTGGTCCCGTTGCCGGTTTGAATTTCTTTGAAGAGTTCATCCAGGTCGGCGCCGGCAGAAAAATGGCGTCCGTTCCCCGAAATAATGATTGCCCGTGCTTTACTTTCCGGGATCATCTGTGTGGTGAGCCGGTGCAATTCCAAAAAAAACAATGAATCCATCCGGTTTTCAGGCGGATCGGTGAATGTCAGAAAACCGATATTTTCCCTGACTTCCCATGATATCTTCCTGTTTTCAGTCATCAGCCTGTTTTTCATTTCTCAACGCTTCAAGTGCTAACCGGGCAAATACTTCCGCATCTTTTTCGATCGCTTCTTCAAAGGGTAATGATTTGTAGTTCCTGATGGATTGCATCACCGCATTGATTACCTTTAAAGACTTGTTTTCCGTAAGTTTTCCCGCCGTGTTCACAGCATGTTCGATTGCCTGTTTTTTGGGCACCACTTCGTCAACAATACTGAGTTCTTTTGCCTTTGAAGCAGTAATCATATCGCCTCCCAAAACAAGGTCCAGTGCCGTTGCCTTGCCGGTTAATTCCACCAGCCTTCGCGTTCCCCCCAGTCCGGGAAAAAGTTCATGATTGATTTCGGGGAAAGCAAACAGGGCGGTTTCTTCACAAATGCGGATATCACATGCCAGCGCGATTTCCAGACCGGCGCCAAAACAAACTCCGGAAATGGCAGCAATAACAGGAATATTCAGTTCGTCAATGTAATTTAACAAACGATTGCCTTCAATCAATTGTTCACCGAAATTGTTGATGTCTTTTATACTCTTTTTCATTGTCTCCAGACCGGCTCCTGCGCTGAAATGTCTGCCCGTTCCGCCGATCACCAGGGCTTTTATTCCGGTGTCAATAAATGCCTGAAGTTTTTCAGGTTCAATGAATCCGGGCTGTTCAATATAATTTTCCGGCGGATTATTCAGTAAAATCAAACCTACATCCCCATCTCTTTTCAATATGGTCTTTGCGCTGCTATTCATTTTCTTTTTTTTCATTCTTAAGTATGGGCAGGAGCAATTCCGGAATGTCGCATGGTTTGTTGTTTTCGTCAAGAAACACAGTTTTCACCCTGCCCCTGGCAACCAGTTTTCCGGTTTGTTTGTTTGATAAAACATGCATAAACAAAAGAAAGTGGGCTGATTTTTCCATCCATGTTTCGATGATAATTTCGTCGAATAATTTTACCTGCCTGATGTATTTTATGCTGTTCTCGATAATGACTATCTTTTTTCCGCTGGAAACAATCTCATCCAAAAGGCCCAGTTTCCTGAACAACTCCCACCGGGCGTGTTCCGTATAATTAAGGTAAACAGCATTGTTTACATGGCCGTATGAATCGAGTTCATATCCCCTGGCTTGTAATTCAGAGTAGAATTTCCGGGATTTTTTATTCTTCATTGTATTATCTTTTTCAGCATTTTTTATATCCAAAATCCGTGTCGGGTCGTAATTATGCACAACAAATACATATATTTGCCAGACCAAAATAACGGAATTTTCCGGTTGGATTGTAAATAAAAAATAAGCTAATGGCACAGGTAACTGATGAAATACGAGAAGAAGTACGGAAAATAGTTTATGAGTTTTTTGCAGAAGAATGTGAAGTTGACGTGGAGGAAATAACCGATGAATCCAATATTTTTACCGATCTGGGTGGAGATTCGCTGATGTTTCTGGCTTTGATTGAAATATTTACAAAAAAATATGAGCAGGAAATTGACCTGAAAACCATCGGCAAATACAGTATCAAACATCCGGTGGAAACCATCGGCCAGTTGATTGACATGCAGCTTCGTATCGTAGAGTATGGCAACAAGATAGTTGAACTGGACTACTGAGGCATGAAGACCGCTTTTATTTTTCCTGCGTTTGTTTCCGAATACCTGGGTACGGAAGACCAGATACTTCGTTCGCTTTCAGGAAGTTTTCAGCAAAAACTTGAAACGGCAACACAAATTACAGATGATGATTATTTGAATTTTTCCCTGGATGACACGAAATTTACCGGTGATGAATTACGCAGTCAGGTCATCAGCTATATTTTTAGCTGCTCTTTGTCTGATGAAATAACCTGGCAGGGATTAAAACCTGGTGCGGTTGCGGGCTATAGCATGGGCCTGTATGCGGCATTGTATGGTAATCGTGTTTTTGAATTCGAACATGGTTTGCAGTTGATAAAAAAAGCGTTTGACGTATCACGTACTATTATTCAAGGTGTTGATTGTGGCATGGGGTCTGTCATCGGATTGACACGGGATGAAATAGAAACCATAATCAATGGTTCAAAGATCGGTGCGGAAATTGCCAATACCAACAGTAAACATTCGCATCTGATCACCGGAACCAGAAAAGATGTTGATTGCCTGCTTGAAAAAGCGAGGGAAACGGGGGCGTTGAATGTTTCTCTGCTACCGGTTAAAACACCTTATCATTCCCGCATTTTAAAAGAAACAAAAAATGAGTTTGGTCAATTCATTAAAGATCATATTTCCCTGAAGGAGCCTGATTGCCCGGTAGTTTCTTCCGTTGACCAAAAGATTATAAAAACGGTTGAAGATGTTGCCGGCGAGCTAGTGCGTAACCTTCACCAAAGTTTGAACTGGAAAAAAACTTTTGAAAAACTATTGAACATGGGGTTTGCACAGTTTATCGAGTGCGGAGCAGGAAAAAGTCTGCAAAAGATAGGCCGGTTTATTGACGGCGAGTTTGTCATTTATCCGATGAATAAACTCCACTATATTGTAAATTAATTGTTTCCGTTCAGTAACAACAAGGTGTTAATAAAACAAAAGGTTTTTTGACTTATTAATAAGGCGATATATCATTGTAAAGTTTACTTTTGCTTTTTTTTTTTGGAAAGCTGTTTAAATAGAAACTTTTTTTTAAACCTGATACTATGAACAGTGAATATTTAGTCATTTTCTTTATTCTCGGCTTAGTCCTCGTAGGAGGTGCCGTCATATTTTCTTCCCTTGTTTCCCCCCGTTCCTATAACACCAAAAAGTTTGAGCCATACGAATGCGGGATACCCACCGAAGGCCCGACATGGATCCAGTTCAGGGTAGGCTATTATTTGTTTGCCATTATCTATCTGGTTTTTGACGTGGAGACGGTGCTTTTGTTTCCCTTCGGTGTTGTCATGAAGTCTATTGGCTTGCGGGCCTTTGTTGAAATTGTCATTTTCATTTTCATTCTCGGGCTTGGCCTGTTATACGCCTGGAAGAAAGGAGCATTGAAATGGGTATAAAGATAAAGTCAATGAAGTACGAAGACTTCGGGGACAATGAAACCCTCGAAGCGCTGAATGAACTGGGTGACAATGTTTTTTTAACAACTATTGACAAAGTATTGAACTGGGGCAGGTCCAACTCCGTCTGGCCTTTAACTTTTGCAACGAGTTGTTGCGGTATCGAAATGATGGCTGCCGGCGCACCGCGTTACGATTTTGCCCGTTTTGGCATTGAAGTTTATCGTGCCACTCCCCGGCAGGCGGATGTGATCGTTGTGGCAGGCACCATTGTTCATAAAATGGTTCCGGTTCTCAAACGGCTTTACGACCAGATGGCAGAGCCCAAATATGTGATTGCCATGGGGGCCTGTGCCGTTTCCGGAGGGCCTTTCTTTTACAATACCTATTCTGTTGTCCGCGGCGTTGACCATGTCCTGCCTGTGGATGTGTATGTACCCGGCTGTCCTCCAAGGCCGGAAGCATTGCTTTACGGAGTAATGCAGCTTCAAAGAAAAATCAAGGCCAAAGCACAGGTAAGCAAAAAAAGAAAAAATAATAAGGATCATGACGGAAAAAAATAATGGATTCGAAGAGTTTGTCAGTAAGTCCATTCCTTATGGTAATTTGAGTCAGGGCGCTCAATTTCATGAATTGGTTGTGCCGGCTGATAAATTACATGATGCGGCAGAGACACTCAAAAATTATAAAGAGCAGCCTTTTGACTTTCTGATCAGTTTGACAGCGGTTGATCATTTAACAAAATTTACTGTGGTTTACCATCTTGAATCCACACTTTCACATAAACTGATCGTTGTGAAAGCTGATCTGGAAGACCGTGATAAACCCGGAATAGATACCGTTTCCGACCTCTGGGTTACGGCAGAGTTTCACGAGAGGGAAGTTTTCGACCTGTTTGGTATCCACTTTAACCACCATCCCGACATGAGGCGTTTGTTCCTTGAAGATGACTACGGTTTCCCGTTACGGAAAGATTTTAGAGATGACGTGAATATTATTGAATACAACAATTGATATGAGCGAAGAAACAGTCAAAAAAATAATTTTAAGAGAGGATGAAGATTACATTATCAACATGGGTCCTCAACACCCTTCCACCCATGGTGTATTACGGCTGGAAGTCTGCCTGAATGGTGAACAGGTCAAATACATGATCCCTCATATTGGATACATTCACAGGGGTATCGAAAAGATGGCCGAATCAAATACCTACAAACAGGTTATCCACCTGACCGACCGGATGGATTATCTTTCGGCACATATAAATAACGAAGCGGTTTGTCTTGCCGTGGAAAACGCACTCGGCATAGAGGTGCCTGAAAGGGTGAAATACATAAGGGCTATTCTGGACGAGCTGACCCGTATTGCCTCACACAATTTGTGGTGGAGCGCTTTCGGAATGGACCTGGGCGCCCTTACTACTTTCTTTTATGGAATGCGTGACCGCGAAAAAATACTGGCCATTTTTGAAGAATCTTTCGGTTCGCGTCTTCTTCACAGTTTTAATACACCGGGAGGATTGATGCATGATGTCCATCCTGATTTCAGGAAACACACCATGGAATTTGTAAAATATTTCCGCAAAAAGTTGCCCGACTATAAAAATCTGTTAACCGATAATGTGATCTTTCATAACCGTACCAAAGGAATAGGGGTGATGAGCAAGGAAATGGCCATCAACTACGGAGTTACCGGCCCTTCCGGCAGGGGTTCCGGATTTTCGTGTGACATCAGAAAAGTTGCCCCGTATGGAATTTATGACAAAGTGGTGTTTAGAGAGATACTGTATAAAGAAGGAGATTCTTTTGCCCGTTATAAAGTCCGCATGGATGAAATGGAAGAGTCATTAAACATTTTAGAACAACTGGTTTATAATATGCCCGAAGAGGGAGGCTTTACGGCTAAAATGAAACCCGTTATTAAACTTCCCGAGGGAGAATACTTCCAGCGGGTAGAAGCGGCAAGAGGTGAGTTCGGCGTTTATATTGTGAGCAAGGGTGAAAAATATCCTTACCGCATTAAGTTTCGTTCTCCTAACTTCAGTAACCTTTTTGCGTTAAGCACGCTGGCCCGGGGAGGCATCATTGCCGATCTGGTAGCGATCTGCGGCTCACTTGATTTGGTAATACCGGATATTGACCGATAAACATTTGTAATATGATCTTATTAGATATTTACAGTTTTTCAACATTAACATCTGCAATTGACGAAGGTCTGAACAACGCCATGGCTCCCTGGCTGGCTACTTTAACGGAGTTTGTTCTGGTGGGGAT
>CAZMOS010000099.1:0-13936 GCA_964567945.1 uncultured Lentimicrobiaceae bacterium | reverse complement strand
AAGTACTTGACACCCTGGCTCAAAAGTTTTTGTAGTTTTGGCTGCGATGGGCGGAGCTGTTACACGATATTGCCAAGCCCGTTACAAAACGATACGGAAAAGGGGTGGGGTGGACGTTTCATGCACACGAGTTTATCGGGGCGAAAATGGTACCCGGAATATTCAAAAAGCTGAAACTTCCCATGAACGACCGCATGCGTTATGTGCAGAAGCTGGTTCAGTTGCACCTCCGGCCCATTGCCCTGACCCAGGAAATCGTAACCGATTCGGCTATCCGCCGACTGCTTTTCGAGGCAGGAGATGATATTGATGACCTGATGCTGCTTTGCGAAGCCGATATTACTTCCAAAAACGACAAGCGGGTACGTCAATACCTGAAAAACTTCCAAAAGGTACGGGAAAAACTGAAAGAGGTGGAAGAAAAAGACCGTATCCGCAACTGGCAGCCACCCGTCAGCGGAGAAGTGATCATGGAGACCTTCGGGATCAAACCTTCAAAACAGGTGGGTGTCATCAAAACGGCCATCCGTGAGGCAATACTGGACGGGAAGATCAAAAATAATTATGAGGAGGCTTACCGGTATATGCTCGAAGAAGGCAAAAAACAGGGCCTTAAGATTAAAAAAATAGTGGATAACCCCCAAGGTAAATCAAATTGAGTCTGCCTTCAAAAAATCTTATCATCATCGCAGGCCCGACAGCATCGGGGAAAACCGGCGTGGCCATTACGCTGGCCAGACATTTCCACACAGAGATCATTTCAGCCGATTCCAGACAGTTTTACAAAGAGATACCCACTGGCACGGCAGCACCTGACAGGGCTCAACTGGCGGAGGTTAAACATCATTTCGTAGGACATCTTTCCGTTAAAGACGATTACAACGTTTCACGGTTTGAGCAGGATGTCCTGCAACTCCTTGAAAAGTTGTTTAAAACCACAGACATTGTGATCATGGTGGGCGGATCGGGCCTTTATATTGATGCCGTTTGCAGGGGAATTGATAAACTGCCCGAACCGGACCGGGATATCAGGAATAGCCTGAACCGGTTATTTGAAAAAGAAGGCCTGAAGGCATTGCAAGACAAATTGAAGGCGCTTGATCCCGCCTACCACATGAAAGTTGACCTGAACAACCCCAAGCGTTTGATGCGGGCCATCGAAGTTTGCCTGCAGACAGGAAGACCTTATTCGGAACTGCGTCTGAATCAGCCGAAAGAAAGAAATTTCAGAATCATCAAAATCGGTCTGGATGTCCCGCGGGATATCCTTGTGGAACGCATTGCCCAAAGGACGTATGAGATGATGGACAAGGGATGGCTTGAGGAAGCCCGGAAAGTTTATCCTTTGAAGGAATACAATGCCCTGAATACGGTAGGATACAAGGAGCTCTTTAAATATTTTGAGGGGGAATGGGATCTGGATACCGCCATCCGGAAGATCATCACCAACACCCGGCGTTATGCCCGGCGTCAGATGACCTGGTTCCGGAAAGACAAGGAGATCACCTGGTTTCCCCCATCCGATGTGGAAGGAATGATCGGGTTTGTTGAGGGGGTAGGAGGTTAAGAGTTATGTGTTATGAATTGGGGGTTAATGTGCCAAGAAAAAATGAAAAACATCCTGTCAGGCCTCTGATGGCCTTGTGCGTTGAAGACCTGTCAGGTTTTTGCATCTTCAGGCGTGGACACCTGAAGCGGGGTTTTATTTGTTCAAATAATATTCAATCATTCCTTCCATCGGCTCTTTAATGACCTTACCCGTCGTGATCCTGTTTTCTGACAGCACTTCCTTTAAAATCTCCTTAAAATTAACGGCTATTGAACCCACAAAACTAACAAGCAGCGAATTGTATCCGGGATACCTGGACAATTGTACCGTAACGAAATCTTCAAACGCATTACGGATCACCTGCCTGCAATAAGGAAAGTTCAAATTCTCCTTTAAAAATTTTGTTTGTTCCGAGAAAAACAAATTCACATTGGGTTGTTTGTAAATCCTGTCCAGGGTTCCCGAAAAATCAAGCTGGTTGTATCGGTAAAAAAGTTTTTCAATTTCATTATCCGCATCACCGAGCAACACTTCCCTGACCAGAAGTTTCCCGATGTATGTTCCGCTGCCTTCGTCACCCAGCAGGTAGCCTAAAGACGGAACATTGGCAATGACCTTTTGCCCGTCCCACAGACAGGAATTGGAACCTGTCCCGAGAATACAGGCGATGCCTTTTTTGTTGCCCAGAAGGGCGATGGCCGCACCGTGAAGGTCGTGATGTGTTTCGATAACCGCATTGGGAAACGTAGACCGGATGGCTTTTTCCACAATGGCTTTGTTGACTTCGGACGAAACCCCTGCACCGTAAAAATAAATGTGGCTTATTTCATCAACAGGTACAACGGCTGTGAGCTTTTTCGAAAGTGATTCTTCAAATTCATCGGTGCCGTAGTAATACGGGTTAAACCCCGGCGTGTAAATCTTTTCGATTACCGATTTATTGTCAATCAGCACCCAGTGGGTTTTGGTGGCTCCGCTGTCTGCGATCAGGATCATAGCAAATTGATAAGATGTGGAACAAAAATCAACAGTCCGATGATGGCTGCGGTGATGGCTGCCACAAGCACAGCGCCGGCTGCCATGTCTTTTATCCTGCCTGCTTTGTCGTTGTGATCCGGCGAAATAAAATCAACCAGGGCCTCGGTTGCCGAATTGAAAATCTCAGCAGACAAAACAAACCCGATGGCGAAAACAAGGAACAACCATTCGGCAACACGTAAATCCACCCATATTCCGGCCACAATGACCAGTAAGGCAATGATCACGTGGATCTGCATATTACGTTGTGTCCTGAAAGCCAGGGCAATCCCTTTGAAAGCATACCGGAAACTGGCGGCCCTTTTTTTTAGTTCTGATTTTTCATCTGACATGGATCATGTGGGGATTTATTGTAGCAAACAAAACTAACGATTTTGTGGAATACAAGAGGATCATGTCAAATCGATTTTTTAACCATCATTTTGATATATTTGCCCGAAATTCCAACAAAATGAAACAACTGCTGAAAACCATCCTGGCTGTTTATATGACCAAACGGAAGAAAAAACGGAAATTTTCTGTTGAAGAACTTGAATCCAAACACACAGACCTGGGACGAAAATCATTCAACGACAGCTCTTATTTCGCAGGCATTTCAAGAGAAGGCATTACTTTCGTAACCCGCATGTCATTCCGCTCCGACAAACCCAATGAGAACTGGATGAAAATAAGCATTCCCGGAGAAGGGGTCTGGGGATTTGAAAACCGTGAGATGCCTGAGGGTGATCGTTTTAAGCAGGGTGCGCTGGAATATGAATGTCTTATCCCCGGCGAGAAATGGCGGATAAAGTATGAAGGGACTCTGCCACAGGGGGAAAAAGAAGAAAAGATCAGGCTCGATGTGGAATGGACCGGAGCCGCACCGCTGGCCCTTTTCGACAAGGTGGGGACAACAGCCCTGCAGGTAGGGAAACAAATTGCCAGGGAAAGATGGAACTGTTCATTCTTCAACAGGTTACGCGAGTTGGACCAGGTACATTATGAGCAGGCCGGAACGATGCATGGAATCGTAGAATGGAAAGGGAAAAAGCATGAACTGGAGTTTGTCGGCGTCCGCGACCACAGTTGGAGCACCCGGAACTGGAATGACTGGGACCGCCATTTCTGGCTGCTCGGTTTGCTTGAAGACGGACGGTTTTTTAATTTTTCACTGATCAGTTACGGTTTTGTCAAAAATCTCCAGGCCGCTTTTATCCTGGATGGAGATCAATACAAAACAATTTATAGAATCCCCGCTTTCGAATACCTGAAATTTGACGGCCTGATGCCGAAATCGCTTTCTTTTCCCGTGAGGGAAGAGGCTGACGGGCCACAAAAAAAACTTACCGTAAACATGCGGACATTCTTTCCTTTCAGAATGGATGATGTTTATTATTTACGGCAGGCGGAAGCCGAATTCACTTATGACGGCGTAAAAGGTGTCGGCATTGCTGAAATGGGAATAAACCCGGGGAAATATGAAATTGACATCAATAGTACTTGTTGAATTACTGATATCGGGTGTGCTGTTTACAGCCGACCCGGTGAAACAAAGGCATGACAATATCTCGATAAGCGTGACTGAAGGCATCGGCGAAGTGGTGGTGCTGGATTGAAAAATTATTTGCAAATTTGCAGACCGGAAAAGTTCATTATGTATTGCGGCAATAGCTCAGTTGGTAGAGCATCAGCTTCCCAAGCTGAGGGTCGTGGGTTCGAGTCCCATTTGCCGCTCCTGAAACCATCCTTGCAAAGGGTGGTTTCTTTTTTGGGATAAACCCACAAATACCGGTTTTCAACAGCTCGGTATGGTTTTAATGTTGTTAAAGTTATATAGTATGCTTGCGGGCAACGATCTCGTTTACCAGATTTCTGCCTGATATTGTTTCAAACTCATTTTCAACTTTCTTCTGTAGTTTTTTGTTTCTGGTTGCTGTACAATCCGAAACCAAAATGCAATGATACCCTATTTCCGTCAAACTATTCATTGTCTCTTTCACGCAGTGTTCAGAGGTGAAACCACAAACGTAAACCTTTTTAATATTGTTTTCTATCAGAATCTGTTCCAGGTCGCTACCCTCACAGGCATCAAAACCGTACCTGCCTTTGACGACAATATCAGAGCTTTCATATATACCATCTGTAAATTCGGCTTTCCGGGTTCCTTTTGTAAAGCGTTTAAACAACCTGGCGGGGAAAGGTGTTTTTTTATACCTTTCTTTATCGGTTTTATCTAAAATCAGGGGGGCCTGGATTACCTGAACACGATGCTTTCTTGCTGCCGACACAACCGCTTTGGTATTGGCCAATACGTTTCTTTTCGTCAGTTCTTTCCTGATCATTTTATGGAAAATCCCTTTTTCCGTCCAGGTTTTTTGAAATTCAATCAATAAAATTGCTGTCTTTTCCATCTCATTACTTTTTGAGGTTAATAATTAACAGCAAGATTACCGGGAGATTTCCTGAAATTCATTTACATATGTTGAAAGGCATTATTTTTTTTCAATTTTTTTTCTTAAGCGGCTTAATTGAGTCGGTGTAATTCCCAGATAACTCGCAATGTGATAATGCCGGATTTTATTTTCCAAATCCGGGTAGGTCTTCCTGAACCAAAGGTAATTGCTCAATGCTTCTTCCGATAACAACCTGATTTCCCTTTCCTGCTTTTTTTCCAGGTACTCAAAAGTTAATTTTTGAATAAATAAATGGATTTCCTTGTGCCTGGCCGCAATATTTATGAGCTCTGCGTATGGGATACACAAAATTAAGGCTTTTGATAATGCCTGTATATTTGTAATGGATTTCTTTTCAGGTGATACACCCGATGCGACAAAATCATTTTTCTGAAGAAAGTGCTTGTTCCATTCTTCTCCTTTTTCATTCAGGTAAAATATTCTCAATATCCCGTTAATTATAAATCCCAATTCCCTTACGAACCGGCCTTCTTTTGAAAAATATTCATTTTTGGCAAGTTCCTTTGCGTAAATGAATGGTTCTATTTCGGACCAGCATTCATTACTCAAAGGATAAATATGGTCTATTGAAGTTCTTAACCGTTTTTTCTGTTGATCCGTCGGTATTATTTTTCTGTTTTCATGTAATCGCATTTTGCCTTTCTTAATAACGTGAATTCGGGATAATATGTTCCGGATTAAATGATTTACAATTATAATAAGGATGATTCTTTGTGCTTTCTTGATGAATTAGTGCCTTTGTGGTAAAAATAATAACCTCCAGGCCTCGAAGACACAAAGGATCCACCAAGCTGTATTTCGTTAAGTTGTTAAATGTCAATTAATGCAATATGATTACTTTTCGGGTTTCTCTTACACCGTTAAGAACTACATCCAATATATAAATTCCATTTGGAATATTGGCCACCCGGATTTGGTTTTCTCCGGCAGAGCATCCGGCTATTTGATCCCCGGATAAATCTCTCAAAACAACAGATTCTAATTTACCTGATGTCTTAATGGTTATGAAGTCAGTAGCCGGATTCGGGTAAATAAAAAGTTTGTTATTTTCATTAGTTGTTTCAAAAATACCTACACCCCCGTTTGTGGTTTTGAGGATAGTTCCAAATGCACCCACCGCATAAATAGTATTGGCCTCGGTAAAACAGACTGAATGTAAGTCATTTGAAGTTCCGGATATCTGTCCGGTCCAGTTTGATCCCCCATCTGTGGTTTTTAGTATTGTACCTTGACCACCAACTACATAGCCTGTATTGGCGGTTATAAAACTGACAGATCCTAACATGTGCGAAGTCCCTGATGTTTGATTTATCCAGTTAGTCCCCCCATCTGTGGTTTTCATTATGACGCCATGATCCCCAACGGCATATCCGGTATTGGCATCAGTGAAATAAACTGAGCTTAAACCGTTTGAGGTACAAAATGTTTGACTCGTCCAGTTAGTTCCCCCATCAGTGGTTTTTAGTATTACATTAATACCAAAATCCCCACCAACCACGTAACCTGTATTGTTATCGGCAAAAAAGACGGAAGATAAGTTAATTAGAATTCCAGACGTCTGACCAGACCAGTTAATCCCCCCATCCGTGGTTTTCAAAATGGTGCCATAATTACCAACCGCATAACCAATATTGGTATCAATGAAATAGACAGAAGATAACAAATATGAAGTTCCCGATGACTGACTTGTCCAGGTGGTTCCGCCATCAATGGTTTTGAGTATGGTTCCGGTTTCACCAACCGCATAACCTGTATTTGAGTCGGGGAAAAATACAGACATTAAAAAATCCGAAGTCCCCGATGCCTGCCTTGTCCAATGGGTTCCACCATTTATGGTTTTAAGCATGGCACCTTTGCTGCCAACCGCATAACCCGTATTTGCGGTTGTAAAACAGACGGAATATAACCAATTTGAAGTAACCGATGATGTTTGACTTGTCCAGTTTGTACCGCCATTTGTGGTTTTGAGTATAATACCATCATCACCAACCACATAACCAGTATTTACACCGGTAAAATAAACGGACTTTAATCTAACAGTACCTGATTCCTGGCTTGTCCAGTTGGTTCCCCCATCTGTGGTTGTGAGTATGGTACCTTTGGCACCAACCACATAACCAGTATTGGTATCGGTAAAACAGGCGGAAAATAGCCATTCTGTTGTACCCGATGATTGATTTGTCCAGTTTGTTCCTCCATCTGTTGTTTTAAGTATGACGCCACGTTCACCAACCGTATAACCTGTAGTACTATCTACAAAAAAAACAGACTTTAATCTGCCGGTGACCGATGTCTGACCTGTCCAGTTTATTCCTCCATCTGTGGTTTTAAGTATTGTTCCATGATCACCAACCACATAACCTGTATTGGTATCGGTAAAACAGAGGGAGTATAAAGGTTCTGAAGTATTAGTTGTCAGATTTTTCCAGTTTGATCCTCCATCTGTGGTTTTGAGTATTGTACCATTGACACCCACCGTATAACCCTCATTGGCGTTGGTAAAACAGACGGAATATAACCATTCTGTTGTACCCGATATCTGACGTTCCCAACTGCTTCCTCCATCTGTGGTTTTTATTATAATACCGGAATCACCAACCGCATAGCCTGTATTGGCATCAGTAAAATAAACGGACTTTAATCTACCGGTTCCTGAAGCCTGACTTGTCCAGGTGGTTCCTCCATTTGTGGTTTTTATTATGTTACCGTTTAGAAAACCTCCACCAACTGCATAGCCCGTATTGACGTCGGTAAAACAGATGGAAAATAAATCATGTTGTTGAGGTATTGGATTAAGCCATTCCCATCCTTGCGAATTAGAATAATTTGATATTATTATAGCAATTAATAAAAGGTATAGTTTCTTCATATCCACTTGTATTATTTCGTATTTATAAACCAGAAAGGCAGTTTATCTAAAAACCATCATGAATGATCAATTTTCGTGTAAATATAATCCGAATTTGGCGGATATTCAAAATATAGCAGGAAAATATTGCCGTTAAAAACGGATTCCTTAAAGCGGTTTTAGGAGAGAAACGAACTAAAGGCGCATTTTGATTAATAATCGGTATTATCTATTTCATACAGGAAATGTACAAAAACCTGTTTGTCAAGAGAAAACAGCCGCCGGCATTTGTTAACAAAATGGGGTTAGGTTTTTAGACAGTCTGATGGGTGGTGCTATGCTGCGTGCCGTATTTATAAGCGCTAATTTTTCTACTTACAAATATATTAAATTATGGACCATAATGTTCATATTTACAACTAACTGCGGTATGTACTTTGGGCCTTTGCTAAACTCAACCTCCGGTAACTAAAGACCGTTATTGTTGAACAATACCCGCCATCTTTCCGAAAACATCAGCTTTTCTGCTCGTCTGCTGATATTATTCCCAGGAGCTCTTTTTTACATCAAGCTATCCTTCAAATTATTGAATCCCCATAGAAATCTGCCCTTGTTCTGCCGCTACCGGAAGCAGAGTTCAACACCTCAGCCAAATAACTCATCCAGACAACTGTATGGGATGCTTGAATTATTGAGACCTAATTGTTAGGTTAGGCACTGGGAATTAATCGCTCTCAAAAGATAATCTACATATTTAATGTCAATCATTTTATCAATTTTAATAGTCTAAAATAAAAAGGGAAAGTAACTTACTCTCCCTTTGTTAATTACTGCTTCTGGTTTGCAAAGCAGCCGCAACCACATTCATTCTTTTTTTTATCCTTAACTTCTTTGTTTTGTGATGTACTTTTTCCGTTAATAACAGTTTTAGTCTTTTTTACTTCTTTTTTAAGTGACATAATAAATTATTTTTAAATGGATGAATTAATAAATCGTTCATATAATAAACGATGAATTGTAAAAAAGACGCAAATTTGTATTAAGGGTTAGCTTCTTTCGCAAATACATGAAGGGCTCTTGGGGTAAAACTCTATAACTCTGCCCCGGCTGTCATATTTATATTCACTGCATTTCAGAAAATATTCTTTTAGCATTTTCCTTGCTCTTTGAATCCTTGACTTTGCACCTGATACAGATAATCCTAATTTATGAGCAATAAGTTCTTGTTTGATACCTTCAATGTCTGATAAGATTAAAGGTTTACTGTATTTATCGGGCAGGTTTTCAATAAACTCTTTTAATGCAGGCATCAAATGTTTATATGTATCTAACTCATCTTTATTTTCATCAAGGTCTTTTTTTATACTTTCCAAATCAGTGTTTGTTTTAATTTTTCGATAGTAATCAATTAAAACATTCTTTGTAATGCGGAAAGCCCAACCGTCATAATTCTCTTTGTACCTGTAAGATTGCCTTTTCTCTAAAATTTTTAATATGGCATCATGCAATACATCTTCGGCAATGTATCTGTCTTTAACATTTTTAAGCAGATATATATACAATTTCCCAATCAGGCTTTCCCATTTCTCAATGTCTTCCATTTATTTTTTGATTTTTAAAGTGGGTTCCAAATTTATAAACGCAGAAATATTAAAAAGATGCATGGTAAATGAATGGCGAAAAGCACGACAGGAAGCATTTTTGTTTATCTCTGCCTTTATGACTACCTTTCATTTTCGGATAATTAAGTAAGTATATCCCCTCAAATTTAACCTATTATGCTGCATTTTGCTAGAATCAGCTCAAATACTTCATAATATACTACAAATGTGATTTTTTTTGAATTCTTGGATAATATACTTATATTTGTTTTTTATGCCGACATTGGCAGCAAAATAATATGTTATGTGTGTGAAAGTGTAAAAGAGAATTGTAATTTGTTTAGAATTGAGAAAATACAAAAAAATGTTGGAGTAAAACCGTTCTAACAAAAAGGAGACTTATCATGAAAAACTTTTTAAAAATTTTTTGTTTGGCACTCATCGTGTTTGCCAGTTGTAACCCCGTAAATGAGGAAAACAGAAAGCTGTCCCCTCCCATCATTGACCCCCCATTACTAACTTGTGCTACTACCGTTTCGGTAAAGGGCTTTGTACCCGGGGCTAAAATTGAAATTTTTGCTAATGGCACAACCCTCATAGGCGGAGGTGTGTCCGATGCCCCCTGGGGCCAGACTTTTTCTGTGAGTCCTGCACTGGTTGGTGGAGACGTCATCACTGCCACCCAAACATTTGATGGTGTAACGAGTCTTCCTTCGCAACCCGTGACCGTACAGCATGCTGAAAAGTATTACGGCGGGCCCTTACCAAAGCCCAAACTGGATGAACCCATTTACGATTGCGGAGGTGCAATCGGAGTCAGAAACCTGGCTAAAGGAGGCTTACTCAAAGTCTATACTGACGGGGTGGAAGTGGGTCATGTGGATGGTTGTGGTGAAGGCCAATGGCTAACTGTCAGTCCTGTTTTTGCAGAAGGGAAGTCGGTTACGGCCGATGTTAAACTTTGTGTGGATACTTCTCCTCTTGCAGACGCAGTTGTAGTCTCTCCTGAACCAACTTCCCTGCCTCAACTTGAGATCGGGGATATTTATGAGAACGGTAAATACTGCAATATTTACAATATAACCAATGGTGCCAAGGTAAAAACCTACAATGGCAGTAACCTGATTGATGACCATTATTATTCAGGTGGAGGCCAGGTAGTGCGCCTTACGCCGCAAGTGATGCCGGGCGATACCATTACTGCAACCCAGGAGTTTTGCAATGTTACAAGCAACCCCTCGGATCCTACCATCGTGAAACCTTGTAGTGAATTGCCTGCACCAAAGCTCGGAGCCATTTGCCCGGGAGACCTTAGCGTGAAGATAACCGATGGTGTACCTGGTGCCCATATCAAGGTTTACCGCGATAGTGTTTTGGCTGCCAATGGTGGTGGTAACGAAATAATACTTTTTACGGCAGCCAAAAATGGTGAGAATTACTGGGCAACACAAAGTCTTGGTAATTGTACCAGCCCAAAATCAGTTTCCCTTGCAGTGGGTTGCGACGAACCCACAATCATGAAGCCCCGAATACCCTATGCCGGACGGGCGGTTTCAGTTGCCATCGATCCGGCCGATCATAACCGGATCATCGTTGCTTCCGAGACCGGGGGACTTTTCCGCAGTACTGACAAGGGCAAGAACTGGGTTCATGTAAGCGGCACCACTACCTTTCGTTATACAGATGTCACCTACCTGAGCTTCGAAAAAGATGTAATCATTGCCACTGCGAGAGAGGATACCCGAAAAATTAGCGGTGGCGGTATTTGGAGGAGCATTGACAATGGGAATAGCTGGAAAAAAGTAGCAATGATCACTCCAGATGTTAATTGTATAAATAACATAACAGCTTATTGTTTATCGGTTGACACTGAAAACGAGCGCGTATGGGCAGGAACCAGTTGCGGCTTGGCATACAGTGATAATGCAGGCAAAAACTGGACATTCCAGCCGGTAGTTCCCGGTTACAACAACGACAAGACTTTTTCGGTCGAAACGCCGGATACGAATCGCATCGTTATCGTAACCCCGGCGGGTATCAAAGTCTCAAATGATGGAGGCGCAAACTTTAATCTTGCCATGAACGGTATTCCGAACACCTGGTGGCGGGCTGATCACAATCAGATCGCCATTGCACCCAACGATCCGGATCATATTTATTGGGCATTCTACCATATCCCCAATGGTGATTCGGTAACTTACCGTGGCGTATTCCGGACAACCGATTTTGGTACCAATTGGAAGCCTGCCATACAGGAAAAGGCAGGTTTTAACCGTCCGCTTTTTGTAAGAACAGCATTGGCCCTGAACGGGAAAGCCGGTAATTATGATGTTTATTGGGGCGATGGTTCCTGTGCTTTCAAGAGGGCCACGGCCACCACCGGCAGCGCAGGCACCATTGGTACCTGGAGTGATATGGCCTTTGACCATTGTGACCCGTCCGATGTGGGCTTTGAGAATGACAATACCACACCTTTAATTCTACTCACTGATGGCGGTTTGCACTTTACCAAGGATAAGGGCAAAAACTGGAAACTGGCAGGTGGAGGCCCTTACGGGTACAACGCCCTGCAGATCACCGAAGTGACAGGGCAGTTGCACGAGAAGGATAGCAGTGCTGATCTGTACTTCGCTACCCAGGACAATAATATCTGGGCTTCTCCCGACCTGGGGCTAAGCTGGGTAAAAGATCGTTGCTGTGAAGGATTCTTCCTCAACATCATGCGGAATTATTATCCTCCAGATAAAACCCGTTTAACCGGTGTTGCCTGTGGGGCATGTGGCAATTTTATTTCCAAAGCCTTGCTCAATGCTCAGGCCGGTTTTAATAATCCGCCCAGGGACAAAGGCAATCCAAGGTTGCTCAAGCCTGGCAATTATATCCAGAATACTTTCCCCTACGACTCTATTGGAAGCCTTTTTATGCTCACCAAGAATACAGGAACCAACTGGGATTCGAGCTACGTCTTCCTGCAGGACTCCAAAGACTTGTCAAAAGTATCGGGTAACATTAACAATCCTGTTGTCTTCACCGCATTTAAAGCTGCAGGGACTACACCCGGGGGATGGGAAAATCTGAATATTAAAAGAATTACAGGAATATTAAGCCCGGGAGGCCCTGTTGTTTCCAACATCACCGGATTTGGCAGCCTTGGTGTGTTCCCTACCATGTTTGCCTGGTATAAGCCTTTTGGAGTAGACCCCGCCGACCCTGATTTCATCATAGTGGCCGACATCATTGACGATTTCGTCAAAGTTACTACCGATGGCGGAGCAATCTGGAAAAACGACACCAGCCTTACCGAACTAATTACCGGTAACGGTGAGTTCGACTTTAACTGGAAGCAGTTTACCCAACTCTCCCACATTGGCTTTGATCCCGATTGCCGCGACCACATCATGGTAGGTACCCAGCAAGCGGGCATTTTTGTCACTTATAACCGTGGGAAAACCTGGGGCAGGATCTTCGGAACTGAAAAATTACCCTATGTTTCTTCCTTCTTCTTCCCGGGCAATAATGAAGTGATCATTTCTACATATGGTCGTGGACTCTGGTCGCTGAAATACACCTGTAGTCAGGAAAGTCAGGAAAGTCAACAAAATCAACAGAAGTCCCTGAAAGTTTCTGAACCCTTTATTTTTCATAACAAGGCCAGAATTGCGCTGAGTTCTATAACAGAACCTGCCCTGATGCCTGATCTGGGTTACTTCCTTGTGAAAGGAGGGGATATTATCGGTTACAGCATCAATCAGAAGACCTTCGAAGTGGAAGAAGTGGTACTTTCTTCAGGGGAATTGCGGGGATACAACTGGAACGGCAATGTCATTAAGATTCCATTCGAGGTGCGCATTGGTGATGGCCGGGGCTCTTTCGGCGGAGATGAGCAAGTGTCTGCAATGGTCAATGAATACTTAAAGGTCAAAGGATTGTTACTTAAGAAAAGTACGTTCATCGCACCTATTCTTTCGTATGAAGAAATCACGCTGGAACAATTACCCGTGCAAGAGCCGCCTGCACCCTACATCTCGATCCTGAATGAGCGTGCGGGGATACCAACTGTTGAAGATGGTGATCTTATTTATGTTGCTGTCAGGAATTTCAACCCTAAGTTAAAGCTTGAAGTTTATCTGGACGGGGAAGCTGTGAAGTTGAAACCTGAGCCGAAATTGGACAAATCGGGTTCTGCCAAGCTAAGAATACCACAGATGCTTGAGATAGGAGGGCATATCTTGTTAGTTAAGCAACAAGATGGAAAAAATATTCTGCAAGATGTTGCTACTTTCGTAAAACGGGTTCGCGATGAAAGATAGTGGTTAACCACAACGTTGAATATTAGAGGATTAACGCGAATTATTTTAATAGCCATAAGAATAGTAGCCAGCTGCGGGCTTCATTCCAGTCAAGTTACAAGAACGTTGCACCGGGCTATCCCAATACAACGGCAACA
>CAZMOS010000098.1:0-13964 GCA_964567945.1 uncultured Lentimicrobiaceae bacterium | reverse complement strand
AATTTATATAATATAATAATTGTTGTTAAAAGAAAATAAAATGAATTACCGCGAAGAAATATTGAAACTTAAAAACGATAAAAATGCACTGATACTTGCCCATTATTATCAGGTACCCGAAATACAGGATATTGCCGATTATGTAGGTGACAGTCTTGGACTTGCACAAAAGGCATCAGAGGCAAATACAGATATGATCGTGTTTGCCGGTGTACATTTTATGGCTGAAACGGCAAAAATGCTGAATCCGGATATTCCGGTGATTCTTCCGGACCTCGAAGCCGGCTGCTCACTTGCCGATTCATGTCCCTATGCCGATTTTGTCAAATTCAAAAGCAAGCATCCGGGTCACATTGTCATCTCGTACATCAATACCACTGCGGCCATTAAAACGGTAAGCGATGTCATTTGTACCTCGGGTAATGCCGTGCAGATCGTCGAATCTTTTCCCGAAGATCAAAAGATAATTTTTGCACCCGATAAAAATTTGGGTGGTTATATTAACCGGGTTACAGGGAGAAACATGGTTTTATGGAACGGTACCTGTGAGGTACACGACATCCTGACAATTGAAGCCATCATAAAAATGAAACAGGAAAACCCGGATGCCAAATTAATTGCCCATCCCGAATGCAATGCACCGGTGTTGGAACTTGCCGATTTTGTGGGATCTACAACCGGATTGTTGAAATTCACGCAAAAAGATAATGCTAAAAAATTTATTGTTGCCACAGAAACAGGAATATTGCATCAGATGAAACTGGCATCTCCCGAAAAGGAATTTCTGATAGTACCATCTGATGAAACCTGTTCCTGTAATGATTGCCCTTATATGAAACTGAATACAATGGAAAAGCTTTATCTTGCACTGAAAAATGAAAAACCGGAAATATCACTGGACGAACAAACTATTGAAAAAGCCGTAAAACCAATAAACAGAATGCTTGATATTTCAAGAAAATTAAATCTTATCTAAGTACGGATTTATGATAAAACTGAATAAAATATTAATTCCATTCCTATTCCTGGTTGTCTTATTTAGCTCGCTTGGGACATTTGCCCAGCAGGATACCGTGAAAATAAAACCCAATGGTTATAACAGGTTTTATTATGACAACGGAAATCTGGCCAGTGAAGGTACCATGCGAAACGGAAAGCCGGATGGTTATTGGAAAAACTATTATGAAAACGGACAACTTAAATCGGAAGGCAACAGGAAATTTTTTTTATTGGACAGTTTATGGAGGTTTTATGATGAAGAGGGTAAGCTGGTACTGGAAATAAACTACAAAGAGGGAAGAAAAAACGGATTTCGTATTACCTATCAGGGTGACGAAGTTACCAAAGAAAATTTTGTAAATGACGTAAAACAGGGACCGACCTATATTTTGTACCCAAATGGTAAGGTAAAAATGAAAATACCGTTTGTGAACGGTCTGGAAAACGGAGTTGCCCGTGAATATGACCAGAATGGAAATGTAATACAGTTAATTACTTACAAAAAAGGGTACATAGTCAGCAGGGAAAGGATCAACCGGTACGATGCCGATAATTTACCTGATGGAAAATGGAAATGGTTTTACGATGATGAATCACTGCGGATGGAAGGTAATTTTAAGCATGGGTTGAAAAACGGGTATTTCAAGGAATATGACAAGGAAGGAAACCTGACATCAGTTACCAAGTGGGTTGACGGAGAGAAAGAAGAACAGGCAGAAGAGTTGGTGAAACTTGATGTCAGGACCGATTATTATCCTGACGGAACACCAAAAGTTGTAGGTACTTACGATAAAAACGGCATTCCTGAAGGCGTTCGTCGCGAATACAATAAAGAAGGTAAAGTTGAAAAAGCTTATATTTTCAGACATGGAAAAATAATAGCCGAGGGAATATTCACAGATGCAGGTGAAAAAGAAGGTTTCTGGAATGAATATTATCCCGATGGAAAACTAAAAGCCGCCGGCAGCTATAACAAAGATGAACGGGACGGATTGTGGAAATTTTATTATCCGTCGGGACAGCTTGAAGAAGTGGGAAAATATCTGAACGGAAAACCTGACAGTACCTGGCGTTGGTACTATTCAAACGGAAAATTGTTGCGTGATGAACATTTCTACAAAGGATTGCCGGATGGAATGATGACAGAATACGATTTGGATGGGAAAGTCAGGGCCCAGGGTGAATATATTGAAGGAAAAAAGGAAGATTTCTGGTTCTACATTGAAGGCGATACACGTGAAGAAGGAAACTATGTTGAAGGACGGCGAAACGGATTATGGAAGTCATTTTATGACAGTGGGCAGATCAGCTTTCAGGGTAAATTTGTGGATGGCCTTCCCAATGGAAAACATACCTGGTACTGGGAAAACGGAAAGATAAAACAGGAAGGAAATTACGTGGTGGGAAGAAAAACAGGAGACTGGAAAAAATTTGATAAAAACGGTATGCTCATTATCGTTATTTCTTATAAAAACGGGAAAGAAATTAAATATGACGGTATAGAAACCGACTTAGAAAAATAATTCATATTTTAGCCCGGCAAACCAAATAACTTATAATTATGAAAAAACACTTTTTAATTTTAATAGTATTGACTTTTGTTTTGATTTCATGTGAGAACACCGGTGAAAAAACAGTTTCAAATACGGATAATGGCCCGGCTGCCATTAACGATATCGTTGTGATTTATCTGAAAGATTTTCATTCCCAGGCAGAAAATTTGGTAGGTAAAACAATTGTAACTTATGGAACCGTTGACCATGTTTGTAAACACGGAGGACAAAAAATGGTTATTGTCAGCAAAAATACCGACAAAAGACTGAAGGTACTTACCGGAAAAAATATGGCCGCATTCAATGAGGATATCGAAGGTGAAAACGTTATGGTGACAGGCATTGTTGACGAAGAAAGGGTTGACGAAAATTATTTGCGCGAGTGGGAAGAAGAAGTGAAAAGTAGCGGAATAAAGGAAATGGAAAAAGATAAGCTTCATACAGGTGAAGGCCATGAGAAACAACAGATGGAGAGTGAATTTTCCGCCGAACTGGAAAAGATAAATAATCTGCGGAAAAAATTAAAAGAATCGGAAAAAGGCTATCTGTCATTTTATTCTTTGATCTGCCAGGACTATAAAGTCATAGATTCTGACGAGACAGCCCCGGAAAATTAATATCCTTTATGGCGTTAAAATGGAGAAAATGGAACAAGGCCGTTCATCGTGATTTCGGCTATCTGTTTCTTGGGATGACGATCATTTATTCTGTATCAGGCATTGCCATAAATCATCGTGACGATTGGAATCCGAATTACAGAATTGTCCAAAAGGACATCCAGATCACGCCGATGAATGTTCAGCCCGATAAACAGAAGGTATTAGCAATTCTGAAAAAATTCGATGAGGCCGGTAATTATAAAAATTACTATTTTCCGCAACCGGACATGATCAAAATATTCATTGAAGATGGTACTGTGCTCATCAACCTGAAAACAGGGAAAGGGTTGCTCGAAAAAACAGTAAAACGGCCGATTTTAAGAGAAGTCAATTATCTTCATTATAATCCGATAAAATATTGGACATGGTTTTCTGACATTTACGCGGGCGCCCTG
The DNA here is from genome assembly GCA_964567945.1 of uncultured Lentimicrobiaceae bacterium. Taxonomy (GTDB): domain Bacteria; phylum Bacteroidota; class Bacteroidia; order Bacteroidales; family F082; genus JAADID01. The sequence continues at coordinate 10,358 of CAZMOS010000098.1, read as the reverse complement.
ATCTTGCTTGGTGTTACGGGAATTCTTATTCCCAGAGAAAGTAAAAGCATTTTAAAAAGGGGTGCCTGGCTTACTATACTGGGATTCATCATACCGATCATTTATTTACTTATTTATTTTTACTGATCCGATGGTTGAATATATTGTCATAGCGGTTTTTATTTTGTGGTATTCGTTCTCGCTGGTCGTATCTGAAACGCTGGGAAGGAGGAAAAAACTTGGGGTTGAATGGTCTTTCTTTATTTGTATGATAATCAGCCCATTAATCGGATATATGGTTACCCTTATGAGCGATGACCATCAACCCGCCTGATAGAAAGAATATTGTTACTCATCTATGAAAAGTTCGGAAGCTATCCCGTCGGCAAACAATTTCCCCTTATCTGTGAGGAAGTACCGGGTTCCCTGTTGAAAGACTTTCCCCTGCTCAATAAACGGAATAATTGTTTTATTGAAATAATCATAATAACTTTTGCCAAAAACATTTCGGATATGTTCAGGGTCACATCCCCAGGCTGTTCTCAAAGAGGTCATCACATATTCATCATATCGCTGGTTTTCGGAAAGTACTTCTTTTTCAAAAATTATTTTTTTCGTTTTTTCTGCCTCAATGTATTGTTTCATATTCGATACATTCCATTGTCTAGAAACCCCGTTATAGGAATGGGCTGATGGCCCAAAACCAATATAATGCCCACCCAGCCAGTAAATGCTGTTGTGTTTTGAATAATAGCCTTTACGGGCAAAATTTGAAATTTCATAATGGATATAATTTCTCTCAGACATTTTTTCAAGCAGTATTTTATAATGCTCAACACTTTCATTTTCGTCTGTATTTTTCATTTTCCCCCTCATGATCAATGTGGATAACACGGTTTTGGGCTCGACGGTCAGCGCATAAGAAGAAAGATGCGGGATATCGAATGAAAAAAAAGTTTCCAGATTTTTTATCCATTTTTCAACAGTCAGTCCCGGAATACCATAGATAAGATCAATGGTCAGATTATCAAATCCGTGTTTCTTTGCCTGTTCAATGGCAGCAAAAGACTGTTCTGCATCATGTACACGGTTCAGGTATTTCAGGTCATCATCAAAAAAACTCTGGATACCAATGCTCAGTCTGTTAACCGGTGTTTTATCTTTTAATTCTTTTAAAAAGCCTGAATTCAGGTCGTCCGGATTGGCTTCAAGGGTGATTTCAACGTTTTTTAAAACATAAAACACGTGTTTGATTTTTTCAATGACAGCATTCAATTCTTCAACTTTAATAAGTGATGGAGTACCGCCACCAAAATAAACCGTATTGATTTTTTCTCCTTTCAGGTAATCCCCACGTTGTTCAACTTCAAACAACAGTGTTTTTAAAAAAGGTTTACGGTATTTTTCAGAAACAACAGAATAGAAATTACAATAATGACATCTTTGTTTACAAAAAGGAATATGGATGTAAACACCTGCCATCAGATTTGAAATATCAGAACATAAAAACTTAAATCAGGTCTTTTAAACCGTCCACATGGTTGGACAAACTTTCCCGGATATCGGTTTCCAGGCCGAATTCTTTGATCAGATGTTGGGTGTTTTCATTGTTGGGTAAATAGTTGACAAAAAAATAAACACTGTCATAAGTAAATATTATATTTCCATCTTTATCCATCAGTTTTACCTCAAAATCATCCTTTAGCTCGCTGTTTTCAAGATCAGTATATTTAATTAACAATTGCCTGATGATTTCAACTTTATCATTAGTTGTCAGCCCGTTATGCGAAGAAATGCGGTTGCATGCAAAGACAAACCGTTTTTCGATAAAATGATATTGCATCATGAATTTATAGGACCCGAAATGCTCGCGGTAAAAATAAATCCGGTGCTTTGGGATTTGCTCATCATTCCAAAGAATATAAGACGGTGAACCCAGTTTTGATCTCAATGTTTTATAGGTTATTTCCCCGAGAGGGATCTCATTAAATAAAAACGACTTATCTGATTTAAAAACTTCGGTTTTTGGCAGCGGATTCAACGTTAACTTTAAATCAGCCTTGTCTTTAATGACGTTTTGCTGGAAGTAATATCTCGATCCGTGGCTTTTGCTACTAAAACTTAACTTTCTTTTCAATCTTCTGAAAAATCTGATTTTCATAGATATGCTGTTTTTAGATAATGAAAGTAATCAATTTGTCAGGCAAAGATGCAAAAATTCATCAAGACATTTGTTTTAATGAAAAATCCACAATTGCATTGACATGTATATCAAGGGTGTCGAACAATGGGATATCGGTATGTTTTTGTTGAACTAACAAGGGGATTTCCGTACAACCCAGTATGATCCCTTCTGCGCCTTTATTTTTCAATGATTCAATGATCTCAACAAAACGTTTCCTTGACTCGTTTTTTAATTCCAAATGAAACAATTCGTCGAATATTACCGAGTTAATGTAGTCACGTTCATTCGGCGACGGGACTATCGTTTCAATTCCATATTCTTTCAGGTTGTCTTTATAAAAACTACTTTCCATTGTGATTTTTGTTCCTAAAAGGCCGACCCTGGCAAGTCCCTGATTTTTAATTGCCAGGGCTGTTGCCGTTCCGATATGAATTAAAGGCACATCAATCTGCTGCTGTAATTTTTCAGCGTAGAGGTGCATGGTGTTGGCACACAAAGCCACACCATCCGACCCTGAATTGATCAGATTCCACGCCGTTTTGGTCAGCATGGCCAAGACGCCATCTTCTCCGTAATTCCTTTTTAACCGTTGGATATCACCATAATTCAGCGAGTATAAAATGCAGTGTGCATAATCCCGGCCACCCAGCCGATTGTGGATTTTTTCGTTTATCAGCCGGTAATATTCTGCACTTGAAGTCCAGCCCGTTCCGCCGATGAGGCCTATTGTTTTCATCAGTTCTTTTTTAAGATAATCCTGAAAGTGGTACCTTTCCCCGGCGCGGAAGATTTGACATATATTTTCCCTTTATGATAGTCACGAATGATTCTTTTGGCAAGTGACAAACCGAGTCCCCACCCCCTGGCTTTACTGGTATAACCCGGGTTAAAAATTGTCTTTTGCTCGGTATAGAAAATTCCTTTTCCGGTATCGCTTATGTCAATTAACACATTTTTTTGCTCCTCTTTCATTTCAATGGTAATCACGCCCTCGCCCTCCATGGCATCAATAGCGTTTTTACACAGGTTTTCAATAACCCAGCTAAACAATGCGGCATTCAGGGGAACAAACAACTCTTTGTCTTTGGGGACTTTGTTTTTATAAACTACTTTTTTCGGTGTCCTGGGTTTCAGATATTCCAGCGTTTCATTAATAATTTTTACAATATTGTTTTGAACCAGCTTAGGTGTGGACCCGATCTTTGAAAAGCGTTCGGTAATCACTTCCAGGCGGTTGATATCTTTTTGAATTTCATTGGCTACTTTGTGCGCGTCATCATGCCCCATTTTAAGTAACTCCATCCATGCCATAATTGACGATAGGGGCGTACCTATCTGGTGGGCCGTTTCTTTTGCCATCCCCGCCCATACCCGGTTTTGTTCTGCGTTGCGCATATAGCTGAAAAGAAAGTAAGCGATCATCAAAAACACGGCTATAATCAGTATCTGGGTTATCGGAAAAAATTTGATTATGGTAAGCAAATCAGAATCCTGATAAAAAATATAAGCCGTTCCCTGGTCGCCGAAAGAAACTTTGATAGGCTGATTTTCACTCTCCATTTCCTTCAATTTCATTTTTACAAAATCGGGTTCGCTCATCCTCACATCATTCAGGTTGCCAAACTGGATTACATTATGCCGGGTGCTGTCTGTAATAATTACCGGCACACTTGAAGAGTTGAGCGCGACTTCTGAAATAAAAGCAGAGATATAATCATTTAACACCTCTTTTAGTTCCTTAAAAAATTTTGAATCCTGATAATACAGGTAATTTTTCCGGTTTGGCGTATAGGGCACATCTATGGGGTCGTAAACGGAAAATTCATTAAGCAGGTCACCCTTAAGGTAAGTAATGGTATCGCTGGGCAAATCCAGATTTACGTAATTCAGTATTTTACCTTTTTCATCGGTTAATATGACGGGTATGGATTTGTTGTTAGCAATGATATCGAGGTAGAAAGTGAGATCCTGGCTTGAATTGTTACTCAATATCTGTTTATAAACTTCTGCAAGCAGCTCCACGCGTTTGCGTTCTTCCTGTTGAAGTTGTCTGAAGAATGATTCTGTATATTTTACCAGGCGTGCTTTCCGTTGAACCGCAGCAGCCCAAAGCTGTACGTTGTTGCGTTCCTGCTTGGCAAATTGCCTGACCAGATAGTTCGTATAATAAATGGATGCCCCGATAATAACCAGAGCGATGAAGAAAAGAAGGATTTTTGATCGCTTTTTTTGTGTATAAATGTCCAAAGCAATAAACTTTATCGTTCAAATGTAATAACAATTCAGTGAATGAATTATTGCCTGTGAATTATTTGGCAATTATTCTTGTTTACATTTTTATCAACTGTCTAAGTAATGATTTGTCCGCAAGTGTAATTCCATGCACGATATCGAACACCGTTTGTCAAGCTGACGAACACTTTTTCAACAGATTTAGCTTGTAAATAACTGTAATTCAGAAATATTTATTTTATGGCACAATTACTGATCAAGTGTTTACGTTTTAATTTTTTCCAAAGAACAACAGATTTATGATTGTTTTAAAGAATATGCATAAAACTTACCGGATGGGTAAAACCGGCGGGCTTCATGTGTTAAAAGGGATTGACCTGGAAGTAAAGCAGGGAGAGTTGGTGTCCGTCATGGGTTCTTCCGGTTCGGGAAAATCAACGTTATTGAATATTCTGGGCATACTGGATGTTTATGACAAAGGGGAATATTATCTTGACGGAAAACTAATGGCCGGGCTCAAAGAACGAAAGGCGGCCTATTACCGGAACAGGATGCTGGGTTTTGTCTTTCAGTCGTTCAACCTGATTCCGTTTAAAAATGCAATGGAAAACGTGGCGCTTCCGCTTTATTACCAGAAAATACGCCGGAGGAGACGAAATAAAATAGCCATAGAATATCTCGAAAAAATGGGCCTGAAAGAATGGGCACATCATTTGCCTGGCGAACTTTCGGGAGGACAAAAGCAACGGCTCGCCATTGCACGATCGTTGATCACCAACCCCAAAGTGATCCTGGCTGACGAACCCACAGGCGCTTTGGACTCAACCACTTCCCAGGAGATTTTGGATTTGCTGAAGGAGATCAATAAAACGGGCACAACCATGATCATTGTTACGCACGAACATGACATTGCCGATCAAACCGACAGGATCATCCTGTTGAAAGACGGTATCATTGAAAATGACGCCAACGGCCACGATGATAAACAAGAAGTTTTTAACCGGTTAAGTGAAAAAGAGTTAAAACAAGCACACTGATGTTCGATATTGACAAATGGCAGGAAATATTAAGCACGATCAGCAAGAACAAGTTGCGTACTTTACTTACGGGCTTTAGTGTATCCTGGGGTATTTTTATGCTCATCATATTATTGGGTTCGGGAACCGGACTTCAGAATGGTGTGGAAAACCAGTTTGCCGATGATGCCACAAACAGTATCTGGATATTTAGTGGTCAAACATCCATGCCTTATAAAGGATACAACGCCGGGCGTTATATTAATTTTGAGAATGTGGATTATGACCGGACGAAAAGAAGTATAAAACAGGCAGACCATATTAGCGGCAGACTTTATGTAAGCAGTGCAAACATAACAAGTTACAAAAATAATTACGGAACATACAGCATACGTTCTGTACATCCCGGAAATAAATACATTGAAAACACGATAATTACCGAGGGGAGATATCTAAACAAGCTTGACATTCGGAACAGGGAAAAAGTGGCGGTTATCGGGGATATCGTAAAAAAAGATTTGTTTAAAAACGGGGAAGACCCCATCGGGAAATACATTAAGATAGGGAACATTCCATTTAAAGTAGTGGGTGTTTTTGAGGATAAAGGCGGGGAAGGAGAAATGCGGATCATTTATTTACCCATAACTACTGCCCAGAGAGTTTTCAACGGGGGGAACAACATTGACCAGTTGATGTTTACCATTGGTAATTCCACCCTTGGAGAAAGCAAAAAAATTGAAGAGCAGTTGAAAATGGAAATGGCAAAATATCATCATTTTAACCCCGATGACAAACGTGCCGTAAGGATCAATAATAATCTGGAAGAATACATCAAGGTGCAAAATCTTTTCACCGGAATACGTGTCTTTATCTGGATTGTAGGTATCGGGACAATCATCGCCGGCATTGTCGGGGTGAGCAACATTATGATGATTGTTGTGAAAGAACGGACAAAAGAAATAGGAATTCGTAAAGCCATGGGAGCCACGCCACGCTCGATTATAGGGCTGGTCATGCTTGAGTCTATTGCGATCACCAGCCTGGCGGGATACATCGGATTGGTGTTGGGTGTGGGATTGCTGGAACTGATCAAAGCCAACATTCCGCCCAGTGATTTTTTTATGAATCCTGAAGCCAATATTTATGTGGCGTTAACGGCTATGGCCTTGTTGATCTTTGCGGGCGCTCTGGCAGGATTTATCCCTGCAAGAAAAGCGGCATCCATTAAACCCATTGAGGCCCTGAGAGACGAATAAATAAAAAGAAAGAAAATGAAAATTTTTGATGCGGACAACTGGCACGAAATATTCAGCGCTTTGAAGAAAAACAAAGTGCGGACTTTCTTTACCGCGTTCGGCGTTTTCTGGGGTATCTTCATGCTTGTCCTGATGCTGGGTTCCGGCAACGGCTTGAAAAATGCAGCATATAACGGGTGGGGCGATTTTGCCACAAATAGCTTTTTCATGTGGACGCAGCGGACCTCAATGCCTTATAAGGGATTTAAAAGAGGCCGTAGTTTCCTTTTCAATAATGATGACACAAAAGCCATTCGCGAGAAAATTCCTGAAGTACAAACTCTGGCCCCCCGTCTTCAGGCAGGCGGATACCGTGGTGCAAGTAATGTGATCCGTGGCAGGGAAACAGGAGCTTTTAATATTTATGGTGATTATCCTGACTTTATGGATATAGATCCTGTTACCATCACAAAAGGAAGGTTTATAAACAACAAAGATATTACCGATGTGAGAAAAATAGCGGTTATTGGTAACGGAGTGGTGGACGCCCTGTTCAAGAAAGACGAAGACCCCATTGGTGATTACATCAAAATACAGGGCGTATATTTTCAGGTTGTGGGCACGTTTAAATCCAAAAAAAAGGGAGGACAGGCTGAACGTGATGCCAACAGTATTTTTATGCCGTTCTCAACTATGCAGAAAACCTATAATTACGGTGATAGGGTTTTTTGGTATGCCATAACCTCAAAGGCAGGGATTCCGGCTTCGGTAACGGAAGAAAAAGTGATCGCACTGATGAAACAGCGCCATAAGGTTCATCCTGACGATAACCAGGCCATCGGGCATTTCAATGTGGAAAAGGAATTCAACAAAATGGAAGGTTTGTTTAACGGGATTGACGGACTGATCTGGATTGTGGGTATCGGAACATTGCTTGCCGGTATCATCGGGGTTTCCAATATCATGTTGATCATTATTAAAGAAAGGACCAAGGAAATCGGTGTAAAACGTGCACTTGGTGCTACGCCGGTGAACATCATAAGCCAGGTAATACTTGAGTCGGTATTTCTTACAACAATGGCCGGGTATTTCGGACTTGTGCTGGGAGTGGGAGCCCTGGGTTTGTTGGATAATGCCATGCAAAACAATGGTGCTGACAGCCAGTTTTTTCTGCATCCCGAAATAAATTTTTCCGTCGGTATAACGGCACTGGTCATTCTGATCATTTCAGGGATTTTCGCCGGGATGATACCGGCAAAAAGGGCGGTGAGTATTAAACCGGTGGATGCGCTGAGGGATGAGTAGGAGGTGGAGAAGGGAATAATGGAAGAATGGATGGATAATAATGAAATTGAAAGAAAAAATATTGACTTTTTTAACCTGACAGGTTTCCGCGGGTATGTGCGATAGCAACCTGTCAGGTTTTAAAAACAGAAAAAATAAAAACAAAAAAAAAATACTGATCATGAAGACATTTTTTAAAATCTTTATTCCCCTTGTAATTCTGGGCATTTTCGGATATACCCTGTATTTTCTGTGGGACAAATCAAAAGAAAAACCGGTTGTTTATGAAACCGAGAAACCGTTTTACACAGATGTGATCAAAAAGACAGTGGCTACCGGATCGGTGGTTCCCAGGAAAGAGATCGAGATCAAACCGGTTGTCAGCGGCATCATTGACGAGTTGTATGTGGATGAGGGAGATATGGTGAAAAAAGGCGACCTTATTGCCAAAATTCGCATCATTCCGGATATGATCACTTTGAATAATGCAGAGTCAAGGATAGAGAAAGCCAAAATCAATCTGAGAGATGCCAAACGAAATTATGACCGCCAGTTGAATCTGCTCGAAAAAGGTGTGATCGCCAAAGCCGATTTTGAAAGTTACGAGATTGCCTATCAGAGTGCACAGGAAGAACTGAAAGCTGCTGAAGAAACACTGCAACTGATCAAAGAGGGACAATTGAAAAAATCGGGAGCACCCACAAACACACTTGTGCGTTCCACCGTTTCGGGAATGGTGCTGGATGTTCCCGTCGAGATCGGTGACCAGGTGATCGAAGCCAACAACTTCAATGCAGGGACAACCATCGCAACGGTGGCTGATATGAATGATATGATCTTCAAAGGGAAAATTGACGAAACTGAGGTGGGGAAGATCCATGAAAAAATGCACCTTATCCTTTCCATCGGCGCCATTGACGACACCAAATTTGATGCTGTGCTGACAAAGATTTCGCCGAAAGGCGTTGAAGAAAACGGGGCCATACAATTTGAGATCGAAGCGGATGTGAACCTGAAAAAAAACCAGTTCATACGTGCAGGGTACAGCGCCAACGCCGACATCGTCCTCGAAAAAGCCGACAGCGTGATGGTGATACCGGAAAGCCTCCTGAAATTTGATGGTGATACCGCTTACGTTGAAGTGGAAACCGGAGAACAGCAATTTGAGAAACGGATCATCAAAACCGGCCTTTCTGACGGGATCAATATACAGGTTATATCCGGGATTGATGAAAATGATAAGATCAAGAAAACGTCATAATATTTCTATAGTTATGGATATTATCACATTAAAAAGACTGAAACCGCTAAGACGTTCTAAAAAGAACTATTTTTGCACATCATGGCACACATAAATAAAACCCCATTAAAAAAGAGCTTTTGTTTTGAACATTAGCAAATATTCAGCATAAAACAACATGACAAATACACATTCATTTCATATTCCTGTGATGGGAATTGGATTTACCATTGATACTCCATTAAAGGTTTCTCAATACGGAATTGATTCTGTTATTTCCTTGGTTGATGACATTCTTCTTGAAAAGTTAAGAAAAACGTATTGTGAAAAATTTGATATCCCGTATGATGAAATTACTGAAAAAACAAAAGACTTCAGGGCAAAAAGAATTACCTTTTATCTTAATTTAATAAACGATCTGGCCAAAAAGAAATTTGAAGAATTTAAAAATTGCACAATAGAGAAAAGTAATGAGATAAAAGAATATTTCAATATGTTGCCTGACACGTCAACCATAAAACATGAATTCAAGATATTGACGGCAGAATATTTTGATCTGAATAAAATTAAAAACTGGATAAGTAACAACTTATCAATGGGCAGCATTGATGTGAATATAATGACCAAACTTGATAAGGAAAACTATATTAAGGAAGAAAAATTACCGATAGAAAACAATGATGCTCATGCAGCACTTAGGGGATATGCGGATAGCGACTTAAATTCCTCCATCATTCTTTCAGCAGGAATGAACCCCAGGTTGTATGGCTATATTGAACAGTTTGAGGATTTTTACCCTGATGAAAACGGGAATATCAAAAAGAAAATTATTTTAAAAGTCAGTGATTACAGATCGGCTTTAATTCAAGGCAAATTTCTGGCTAAAAAAGGACTTTGGGTTTCAGAATACAGAATTGAATCAGGATTAAATTGTGGAGGGCACGCTTTTGCCTCTGATGGATATTTACTGGGACCGGTATTAGCCGAATTCAGGGATAATCGAAAAGTACTGATTCAATCAATTCATGAAATTATGGTACAGGCACTTTCAAACAAAAATCGTCCGGTACCGGAAACAGAACTACCATTAAAAATTACCGCACAGGGTGGCGTTGGCATGGCTGAAGAACATCAATTTCTAATCAATCATTATCAGGTTGATTCTGTAGGATGGGGCACCCCTTTTC
>CAZMOS010000097.1:0-14066 GCA_964567945.1 uncultured Lentimicrobiaceae bacterium | reverse complement strand
AGCGTCGGATTCATATCCGTCGGCTGACGGACCCGAGTTCAATTCTCGGTCTCGCTACAAAAAACATCGCATCCGCGATGTTTTTTTATTCTTTATTAAATTAAAATATTTCACTTCACTCTTTCTCCACACCCTGCCCTCGGCCGTATCTTTGATAAAGCAGTCAGCCCGGCGAAATAAGCGGTCTGCTCGTCCCACAAATACAGATGGCTTCCGTTCATACAATACAGGAAATGTCTGTTGGGTATTTTCAGTCTGTTATTCCGGCTTCTCTCTTTTCTTCATCGGAAAGGTCGTAGAACCTGGCTATATCCCGGTTGAATTCGTTGATGTCCCTGTTCAGCGTATATAACCTGACAAAAAACCATATTGCCCAGATAAAAACACCGACAATTGCCATTCCGGAATAAACATCAAATTCGTGTGTCCGTTTGGTTATCCATATATTTGAAATGGCGAAAAGAGGAAGGACATAATAAACGGTTTGCATACCTATCTTGCCAAAACTACCATAGCTCCAACCGAGAAATATGAAAGCCAGATAGAGCAATAATTTGCTCTTTTTTTGCCTCCTGACCAGTTCAACTTTTGTAGGATCCAGCGAGCTTTGCTGCAATGTAATATCCAATGTCATGTCTTTAATTTTTAGTAGTTTATTTGTTTTTACGCAAAGGCTGTTAGTATGTTACAATTTGTTGAGTAAAAAAATGTTAGGGCCGGAAAAAGCCCTGTTTAAAAAACAAATTTAATTTTCAATACATTTGCGCAAGTTAACTGGCAATATTCATGGCACTGATCAATTCATTTGAAAAATCGGGGAACACATTGTTCCGGCATCGCGGTCAGATCCCCGTGATCTTATTTATTGTTGCTGTTCCGGTTGTTTATTTCACAAAAGACAATTCATTATCCGGCCGGTCACAGATGTTGCTTACTGTGTTTTCTGTTTTTTTGAGTACACTCGGTTTTTTCATTCGTGCCATTGCCATTGCCACCACGCCCAAAGGAACTTCAGGACGCAACACCAAAGAAGGTCAGGTGGCCGAATCGCTGAACACGACGGGAATCTATTCAATGATAAGGCATCCGCTTTACCTAGGTAATTATTTAATGTGGATCGGGATTGTGCTGTACACATTTAATTTCTGGTTTGTGTTGGTTGTCAGTCTTTTGTTCTGGCTGTATTATGAGCGTATTATGTTTGCAGAAGAAAGATTTCTTGAACGTAAATTCGGTAATGACTATATGGAATGGGCTTCGCAGACTCCCGCGTTCCTGCCCGGCTTCGGAAAGTTCAAAAAAAATACAGTACCGTTCTCGACCAAAAGTATTCTGCGCCGCGAATATTCCGGTTTACTGGCAACAGTTGTCGGTTTTACTTTTATTGATGATCTGCGAAAGTATTTTACCAACGGACAATTTGAATGGGATACTCCCTGGCACATCGCACTGCTCGCAACACTTTTCATTGCACTTGTTCTGCGAAGCCTGAAACATTATACCCGTGTGTTAAACGAAGAAGACAGGTCTTAGCCGGTGGAACGGGCAAAAGTCCATATTGCAGCATTTTTGATGGCCATTTTCTGGGGCGTTTCCTTTGTGCTTACCAAAATCGTTTTTGAATATTACAAACCCCTGACAACAATATTTTTGAGAATCCTGATATCCTCTGCGGTGCTGTTTCTCATTCTTTGGATTGCCGGGCCGCGGGAGAAGATCAAAAAAGAAGATGTCTGGCTGTTTTTGCTCAGCAGCTTTTTCAATCCCTTCATTTATTTTATCGGTGAGAGCAACGGGTTAAAGCATGTTGCGGCTTCAGTGAGCGCTTTTATCATTGCCACCATTCCGGTTTTTACGCCCGTGGTAGCTTATAAAATATTTGGTGAAAAGTTAAGCTGGATCAACATTCTGGGAATATTTGTTTCATTTACAGGAATTGGTATGATCGTCTTTAATTTAAATACGGGGTTTACAGCTTCCCCGGTTGGTCTTGCTTTCCTTTTTCTGGGTGTTTTTTCCGCTATTATTTACACGGTTTTTCTAAAAAAGCTTTCATTCAAATACAATCCGTTTACCATCATTGCCTGGCAAAATCTCATCGGCGTCATTTATTTCCTCCCGCTGTTTTTGTATTTCGATCTGAATGACTTTTTGACTGTCCGGCCTGACGCCGATGCCGTCATTTCATTGATCTCCCTCGGTGTTTTTGCCTCCTCCTTTGCTTTTGTATTGTTTACGTTTGTGGTTAGGGAAATCGGCATGAGCAAGGCCAATTTTTATGCCAATATGGTTCCGGTTTTTGCCGCCATCTTCGCTTATTTTATGCTCAGGGAGACTTTCACTGAAATAAAAATTGCAGGAATGATCGTGGTCATTGCCGGCGTAGTCCTTTCGGAAATGGAAAAGAAGAAAACTGAATAAAAATTTGAAAAAAATTATATATGATGACGAAAAATGTTCTTGTTCTGGGATGCGGGCTGGTAGGTGGTCCCCTTACCCTTGACCTCGTAAAAGACGGTGACCTGAAGGTGTCGGTTGCGGATATCAGCAAAGATGCCCTGAACAGGTTAAATGATAAGAGGATACGGAAGATACAGGCAAACCTTGCCGATGAAAATGAACTGTCAGCCCTGCTGGCTGATTTCGACCTGATCGTAAATGCCGTCCCCGGCTTCATAGGTTATGAAACTTTGAAACGGTGTATTGAAGCAGGAAAGGATGTTGTGGACATTGCATTTTACCCGGAAGATGTTTTTGGCTTGTCTGATCTGGCAAAGCAAAAAAAGGTCAGGGTGATCGCCGATATGGGTGTGGCGCCCGGTATGAGCAATTTGCTGACGGGTTATGCCGCCTCGAAAATGGACAAAGTGGATAACGTGGAAATCTATGTCGGCGGACTCCCGAAAATAAGGCAGTTACCCTGGGAGTATAAAGCTGTTTTTTCCCCTGCGGATGTGCTTGAAGAATATACCCGTCCGGCCCGGCTCGTGGAAAACGGGGTAATCGTCACCAAACCTCCTTTGACAGAGATCGAACATCTTGAATTTGACGGGATCGGTACGCTGGAAGCTTTTAACAGCGACGGTCTGCGTTCGTTATTGTTTACCATCAAGGCAAGGAATATGAAAGAAAAAACCCTTCGTTATCCAGGATACGCGGAAAAGATAAAACTGCTGGCCGGTAACGGGTTTTTTGATACCGGAAAAATGGACATTGACGGAAAGGAAATCTCACCGATGGAAGTTACAGCCCGTTTATTGTTCCGGAAGTGGAAGCTTGAAAAAGACGAAGCCGACATTACAGTCATGCGCATTGTTGTTGAAGGTGAAAAGGACGGGAAAAATATCCGTTACCGGTATGACCTGCACGATGAATATGATCAGGTTTCAGGAGTTCATTCCATGGCCCGAACCACAGGTTATTCAGCGGCAATGGCTGTCCGGCTGATGGCTAAAGGATATTTCAGGGAAACAGGGATCACCGTCCCGGAAATGCTGGGAAAGAACGAGAATAATGTTTTATTTATCCTGGAAGGATTGAAAGACAGGAACATCGTTTATCGGGAAAAAACAGAAACGACAGAAAAAGGTTAAGCGGAAATTTTTTACAGTATTTCTCCTTTGTTGTTCTTTTTCCGGAACCTGAATTTTTTAATTCTGAAAAGCCGTTTCAATTTGCCTGAATTCAAAGCATGTTTCTCGGTTCCGCTTTGCCCCAGCAGGTAACCCAAAGGTTTCAGGTTGTCAATATTTTCACCCAAAACCCTAAGAACAGTAATGGCAGGGACTGCAATGAACATTCCGGGCAACCCCCAAAGGAATCCGCCCAGGGTAATGGCAAGAATGATCATGAAGGGATTGATGTTGACATGAAGCCCGACAATATTGGGTGTCAGGATATTGTTTTCGGAAAACTGGACAATGGTAAACTGAATGAAAACCCAGAATGCGTATGAAGGTGAGTCCATCACAAAAATAGCAAACAGGAATGGAAACGAATACCCGATAATGGTTCCGTAATAAGGTATAAAGTTCATAAGAGCCGCGATGGCGCCCAGCAGAAAGGCATAGTCAAGCCCGATGATGAGGAAACCGGCCGTATTGACAAAAACCAGGATGGTCACAACGATAAACACCCCGGTCATGTATCGGATAGTGACACGGTTGGCTTCATCTACAATTCTTTCGGCTACGGCATGGCGTTGTTTGGGAACCAACATCAAAAGGACATCCCTGAACTTATCGCGGTAATATAAAAGGAAGAAGATATAAACCGGCATGATCAGGATGGTGAACACCGTGTTGAACGTAGCGCCGAATGCCTTGCGGAAAACCTGTGCCGGGCTTTCAAAAAAGTTTTGTATCAACAGGGCAGTCTCGTGTTTCAGTTCTCCGGTCTGGATTCCCAGGTAGGTTTCGACCTTGCTGATCATTATGTTGATGTTTTCAGCGGCTTGTTCTTTCAGGGCGGGGAGATCATGCAGAAAGATACCGAACTGCTTGTAAATAAAGAAACCTATTCCGTAAATCACTGACGATCCAATAACAATACTGATGATGTTGGCCAGAATTCTGGGAACCTTTCTTTGCTCAAAAAAATTAGCGATCGGAAATAACAGATAAGCAAATAAAATACCCAGGATCAAAGGAGTAAGGTAAAATTTGAATTCAACAAGGAGATAAAACGACATGATGAGAAAAAGGAGGATAAACGACATCCTGATTATAAGCGGAAACTGATATTGATACGGATTTTTTTGCATGAATATGATGATGTTATTTCGGGCAAAGCAAAGTTATAAAGTTCGTACATTTTTTTCAATATTTTAATTATTTTAGATTTGTACTTTTAAAAAGCAGAAAAAGCGAAAACCCAAAAGGCAGCAGATGACCCAGAAAGTTAAGAAATTCGGAGCATTCGATGGTGTGTTCACTCCGTCAATACTGACCATCCTGGGTGTTATCATGTATTTACGCCTGGGCTGGGTTACCGGCGTGGCCGGTCTTTGGGGAGTAATCGCCATCATCCTGCTGTCCCATATTATTTCGCTGACAACAGGCCTGAGTATTTCTTCCATTGCCACGGATAAAAGAATCCATGCCGGGGGTATTTACTACATTCTTTCGCGGTCACTCGGCCTGCCTATCGGCGGTTCTATCGGGATCACACTCTTTGTAGGTACTGCCATGAGTATCTCGATGTATATTGTCGGTTTTACCGAAAACTTTACGGCTTTGCCCGTCATTCAGGAATACCTTTCACTGGGAAGTGACATTTCACTAAATGAGATGCGGGTCGTGGGCAGCATCGTGCTTATTGTTCTCGTGATCCTGGCACTGATCAGTACCAACATTGCCATTAAAACACAGTTTCTTATCCTGACAGCCATCGTTCTGTCTCTGATTTCCATCGTTGTCGGCTACTTTTACCTGAAACCTGTGGATCATCAAACTGCCGGTTTTATACCCCCTTTTTCTCATTATTCGTTTGAGGTTGTATTTGCCATATTCTTTCCGGCTGTTACAGGATTTACGGCCGGAGTAGCTATGTCGGGCGATTTGAAAAATCCGGTCAAAGACATCCCGAAAGGGACAATGTGGGCTATTTTTACGGGACTGATCGTTTATCTCGGACTGGCAGTCAGCTTTTATTTTCTGGTGGACCAGCAAACTTTGATTAACAACTACAATTTCCTGATGACCATTGCCTTTGTTCCTTTTCTCGTTATCCTGGGAATCTGGGGAGCGACACTATCTTCGGCGTTAGGCGGGATTTTGGGCGCACCCCGCATCATCCAAGCTATAGCCAAAGACCGGATCGTGCCCAAAATACTGGCTAAAGGACAGGGAGTCAATAATGAACCGCGTATTGCGCTGTTGTTTACTTTCATCATTTCCTTGCTGGGTGTGCTCATCGGAGACCTGAACGTTATTGCCGGGCTGGTTACCATTTTTTACCTGACGGCCTACGGATTTATAAACCTTGCTTTTGCCCTTGAAAAGTGGGCCAGCACTGATTTCAGGCCTTCATTCAAAGTTTCGCTGTGGATTGGTGTTATCGGATTTTTGGCATGTTTCATCATCATGTTTAAGCTTGATTTTCCGGCTATGATCCTGGCTTTGGTTATTCTTACTTTATTGTATGTTTCCATAAGCAGGCGAAACCTGCATCTGCCCATGGGAGATGTATGGCCCAGCGTGAATGCCAATCTGCTCCGAAAACTTCTTACTTCACAGAGTAAAAGGAACTTCAACGAACGCAACTGGATCGCCAATATCCTGCTGTTCAGCGGGGGGTCGGAAACACGGCCTCATCTGATCCATTTTGCCAAATGGCTGGCCGGTTCACACGGAATGATCTCTAATTTTGATCTGGTTGAAAAAAAATCTGCCGAAGCTTTGTTTCCGGGTACTGCCAAAGCGGTTGAAACGGATTTGTTAGCGAAAGAAGAAGGAATTTTTTCAAGAAAGCAAGAATGCAGAAATATTTATGAAGCGATCGAAAGCATATCTGCATCGTATGGATTCTCAGGCGTTGAACCCAATACTGTTTTAATGGGCTGGGGCAGAAGAACCCGTGACCCCATCCGTTTTACCACGATGTTGCGTTACCTGACCGAACTTGATCTGAATATTGTGTTGCTTGATTTTAACCAGGAAAAAGGCTTCGGCAATTATCAGCAGATTGACCTCTGGTGGCGTGGCGGGTCTAATAACGGAAACTTTGTCCTGTCGCTTATCAAATTTATCTGGTCGTCTATTGAATGGCACAATGCAAAAGTACGTTTACTTATTATCAACCAGGTAGATAAGGACAAAAACAAAATACGAAAACAGGCGCGGAATGTCCTGAATAATATGAGAATGAATGTGGAAATTATTATTCTGAACAATGAAAAACAAAAGCGGCCTGTCAATCGGATCATACGTGAAAATTCCGCAAACAGCGACCTGATCTTTCTGGGTATTCCCGATATCGTTCCCGGCCACGAGAAAGAGTTTATTGCGAGGACCGATGAAATTTATAAAGGGCTGGGAACAAAAGTGCTGGTTAAAGCCTCATCATTTTTCAGCGTGCTGCATATTGGCACATAGATCAAACACTGAATAAAAAAACTCCGGCCAATCTGACCGGAGTTTTGTAATTTTTTCACTGAACGATTAAACTCTTTTTTCCTTGATGCGTGCTTTTTTACCACGCAGATTGCGAAAATAAAAGATTCGTGCCCTTCTGACAACACCCACTTTGTTGATCACGATCTCTTCGATAAAAGGTGAAGAAATGGGGAATATTCTCTCAACACCAATATTTCCGGATATTTTTCTTACGGTAAAAGTTGCGGTAGGGCCGCTGCCTGCACGCTGCAACACCACGCCGGTGAATTTCTGCAAACGCTCTTTGCTTCCTTCACGGATCTTATAGGTAACTGTGACGGTATCTCCTGCTTTGAAGTTAGGGAATTCCTTAACCGGAACACTATCCTCAACCAACTGTAATAATTCGTTCTTGCTCATCTTCTTATTCTTAAGGGGTTTATTTACTCGCCTCCCCAAAGGAATACCTCCGGTAAAAAGCGGGTGCAAATATACAGCTATTTGGGAAAGTGCAAATAAAAATTGAAAAATAATTGAAAGTATTATTTACATCGGTTTGTTAATAAATGAATGTTGAGATAACCTGTGAATGATTGGAAGAATAGGGTTTAATGTTTTCCCGTATGGGCGGGATTCGATGGTTCGATTGCTTGATGGCTTGTTGGCTCGATGATTCTGTTCATGCCATAAATGACCGGAGAACTGATTCGCCTCATTAGCAATTTCTCCAGACTCCAAACTCTAAACTCCCCCCTCATTATTGATCATGCCGGGTCTTCTTTCTTTCGTTCTTTTCAGCGATTGTTCATATTTCCATTCGGCGATCAGTTTTTCGTTGCCTGAAAGCAGAATGTCGGGTACTTTCCATCCCCTGAATTCGCGGGGACGGGTGTAAACGGGAGGTGACAGAAGTCCGTCCTGAAATGAATCGGATAAAGCAGAGGTTTCGTCACCCAGCACTCCGGGAACTAGCCGTACCATGCTGTCAACGAGAACGGCAGCAGCCAGCTCTCCTCCTGATAAAACATAATTGCCGATTGATATTTCTCTGGTGATAAAATGCTCACGTATGCGTTCGTCAATACCTTTATAGTGGCCACAAAGAATGATAATGTTGCCTTTGAGCGAAAGGGTGTTGACCATTTTCTGGTCCAGCAGTTCGCCGTCAGGGCTCATATAAATTATTTCATCGTAGTTTCTTTCTGCCTTCAGTGCATCAATGCACCGGGCAACGGGTTCGATCATTATCACCATGCCGGCGCCGCCTGAAAAAGCATAATCATCCAGTTTGCGGTGTTTGCCGGTTGTATAGTCCCTTAACTGATGCAAACGGATTTCCACAATTTTCTTTTCCTGCGCCCGCCTGATAATGGATTCCGAAAACGGACCCTCAAACATTTCGGGGAATATGGTGATGATGTCTATCCGCATGTTTTTTTTACAAAAGTAGGATATTTTATTTTGATAATGGTAAACTATTATTTACCTTTGCTTTTTGTTTGAAAAGAAATTAATGAAATGCTCTGAATTATTGCGGTTGTTAAAGAAAGAAGGATAGTATCCTGTTTCACAAAAGGGATCACACATTAAATTAAAACACCCTGTAAAAAAAGGAACCATTATTTTTCCTGATCATGGAAGTCAGGAGGTTGCTAAAGGACTTGAACAGAAGATATTGAAAGACGCAGGCATTAGAAATAAACGAAATAAAAAAGATGATGAGAAGTTTGAAAAAGAAAATTAAAATGATCATTGAAAAAACCGATACGGGTTTTTCTGCTTATTCCAAAGAATATTCAATATATACCACGGGAAACACCGTTCCCGAATTAATAAATAATGCTTACGAAGCTGCACAATTGTATTTTGAAGATGAATATGAAGTATCACCCGGGAGCCTGGTTTTTGAGATTGATTTTAAACAGTTTTTTCAATATTACAATGTGTTGAATGCAAAGTTTCTTGCCAAAAGAATTGGGATGAACCCCACTTTGTTGTCACAATATGTTCAGGGTAGGAAAAAACCCTCCGAAAGGCAAACCAGAAAAATACTTAAAGGGATCCATCAGATCGGACAGGAGTTGTCGGAAATGAATCTGATCTATGAGAAATAAGTTACCGTAACCCGAATTTTTTTAAGTTTTTGCAAAATATTTCTTTTTAAACCGAAGCGATACATTCACCAGGGCAATCAAAACCGGCACTTCAACCAGCGGCCCGATCACTGCGGCAAAAGCTTCTCCCGAATTGATCCCGAAAACGGCAATGGCCACGGCGATAGCTAGTTCAAAGTTGTTGCTCGCTGCTGTAAAGGCAATGGTAGCCGTTTTGCTGTAACCGGCGCCAATATTACGTGACATGAAAAATGAAACCACGAACATGATCACGAAATAAAGTATCAACGGAATGGCAATGCGCACGACATCCAGAGGCAACTGGACAATAAATTCGCCTTTAAGTGAAAACATTACAAAAATGGTAAACAGCAATGCGATCAGGGTTAAAGGGCTGATTTTAGGGATAAACCTCGTTTCATACCATGATTTGCTCTTGAGCTTTATCAGGGAAAATCGTGTAATGACCCCACCGAAAAAAGGAATACCCAGGTAAATAAGGACACTTTTTGCTATTTCGGCCATGGTTATGTTTATTTCGTAGGATTTTAAACCGAACCAGCCTGGTAAGACACTGATAAAAACCCAGGCATATACCGAGAAAAATAAAACCTGAAAAACACTGTTCAAAGCAACCAGCCCGGCAGCATATTCGGTGTCCCCTTTGGCCAGTTCATTCCATACAATCACCATGGCAATGCAGCGGGCCAGACCTATCAGGATAAGCCCTGTCATGTATTCCGGGTAATTCTGCAAAAAAATGATGGCAAGGAAAAACATGAGCAGAGGTCCGATAAACCAGTTTTGAAAAAGTGACAGTGATAATACTTTCCAGTTTCTGAACACATCTCCCATCTCCTCATATTTCACTTTAGCCAGTGGCGGGTACATCATGATGATCAGGCCAATGGCAATGGGGATATTTGTTGTCCCCACACTGAACCTGTCCCAAAATCCGGCAATGCCGGGTAAAACGTATCCTAATCCGACACCGAAGAACATGGTAAGAAAAATCCAAAGGGTCAGATAACGGTCAAGAAATGAAAGCTTTTTTGTTATTTTTTCCATATTTCTGTTGCTAAAATTTTAATTTTTTGACGCTAATGCTATTTTGTTTGCCGCGGATGCGCGGATAAAGAATACCGGCATGTTCAGATTCATATACCAAAGTATCTTCAAAAAAACCACCTTTAAAAAAATGCAGAACAGGTTATTATGCACTCCTGTAAGTATCCGTATTATCCGGCAACTCTCCATGTTATAACCCAAATGAGTTATATTTTTTAATTACCTAAATTATCATCCGCGCATCCGCGGCAAAAAATATCAAATCCGCATCTTAAAAATATTATCCGCGTAAAACCTTGAGAAATCCCGTTCGATCTCATCCCTTACTTTTCTGAAAACCACCAGTTTTTCTTCTTCAGTCCCCCTTGCTTCCACAGGGTCTTCAAAACCGATATGCAGGCGATTTTTTACGTTTCCGGCAAATACAGGACAAACTTCTCTGGCGCCATCACATACGGTGATCACATAGTCAAAGTTGTCATTAATAAAATCATCCACATTTTTCGGATATCCGTGGCTGATGTCAATGCCTTTTTCTTTCATCACCTTTATAGCCAGCGGATGAACTGCACCCGAAGGAACGGTGCCTGCGGAATAAACTTCCAGGTTGGGATCAAACGATTTGAGGAAGCCCTCTGCCATCTGGCTGCGGCAACTGTTGCCTGTACACAGGATCAATATCTTTGTTTGTTTCATTTCTACTGTTTATTTTCTTGAAGTAATTGTCTGACTTTATGAACTGACGGTTACCCTGTTTGTTTTCTGCCCTTTCGTTTAGCATAGCTGCTGTCCTCCGGTATCAATTTTGTCAAGAAAATTTATAAAGGACTGTTTCATGTGGTTTATGGCTTCCGGATTCAGGCAATAATTCATGTTCAGGCCTTCAACGGTACCCCGGATCAATCCTGCCTTTTCCAGTTCTTTTAAATGTTGGGAAACCGTTGTCCTGCTGAGCGGAATCTCATTGGTGATATCACCCGATACGCAAACCTTCTGCTTTGCCAGGTATTCCAGAATCATCAGGCGGGCAGGATGGGATAAAGCTTTCGCAAGCGATGAAAGTTCCTGTAATTCCGGTGAAAAATTTTCTGTCTTGATCATTTAGTTATGTTTTATGACGCAAACATACGACATATTTTCCTGATAAAAGGTGAAATGAATGAAGGCTTTAAGCGGGACGCTTAAAGCAGAGGAGTATTTTGGGATTTAACAGATTATTATTTCTGATTTATTCAGGTTATGTTTATATTTTTTACACCCCGGTTTAAGCGTCTCGCTTAAACATTACCATAGTGATATCATCCCGTAACAATAAAATAATAATTCCAGTATCTTTGTATGAAAAGAGATAGTATGGAATTTTATGATTTGATTAAAACGCGCGAAAGCATCAGAGACTACGACCCTGAAAAACAGGTTGATAATGAAGTGCTAAAACGTATTCTGGATGCGGGCCGTCTGGCACCCTCGGCAGCAAACCGGCAGCCCTGGACATTTGTAGTGGTTTCATCTGCTGAAAAGTTGAAAGAAGTCAGGGAATGCTACCATAAAGAATGGTTTAAGCAGGCACCGCATATTCTGGTCGTAGTTGGTGACAGGTCAAAATCCTGGGTCAGGGGTTATGATGGTTATAATTCCATTGAGACTGATCTGGCTATTGCTATGGATCACATGATATTAGCTGCGACAAATGAGGGCGTCGGCACATGCTGGATCGTTGCTTATGATTATGAAAAACTATCCAAAGCCATAGGGTTAAAAGAAAATGAAGTGATCTACTGTATCACACCCCTTGGTTATCCGCATGATGGCTTTCAAAAACGTGGGGTGAAAACACGAAAGCCGCTTGATGACCTAGTAAGATTTATTTAACCCAAACCGTTTTAATATTCACAAACTCCCGGATACCGAAATAGGAAAGCTCCCGTCCATATCCCGATTGTTTGGTACCGCCAAACGGAAGCCGTGGATCCGACTTGGTCATTCCATTGATAAATACAGCTCCTGCATCCAGTTGTGCAGCCATTTTTTCTGCCAGTTCAATGTTTTGTGTCCAGATGCTGGCACCAAGACCGTAAGCGGTATCATTTGCAATACGGACAGCATCCCCAGTATCTTTTGCAGGAATAACAACAGAAACAGGTCCGAAAGTCTCTTCATCGTAAACAGGCATTCCTTTTTTTGCATTGGTCAGCAGTGTAGGGGTATAAAAATTATCGTTTATTCGTTTTCCCCCGGTAATAAGTTTTGCTCCCATTTTTACTGATTCGTTCACTTGTCTCTCAATCTGTTCCAGCAGATCAGGCCTTGCCATTGGCCCCATATCCGTATCTTCCTCCATCGGATTGCCCAATATCATATTCTCCAGCAGCATTTTCTGATTTTCGACAAATTCCTCGAAGATCGTTTCTTCCACGATAAACCGTTTGGCAGAAATACAAACCTGACCGGCATTCATCATTCGCGAACACATTCCCGTTTTGCAGGCATTGTTGATCTCGGCATCCTTCAGTACAATATAGGGATCGGAGCCCCCCAATTCCATCACGGATTTTTTCAGGTATTTTCCTGCCTGTGAAGCCACAACACGTCCCGCTCTCTGACTGCCCGTGATCGTAACTCCCTGAACCAGAGGATTGGCAATAACACCTTCGGAAAGATCAACAGGAATGATAAGACTGCGGAATACGGATTCCGGGAAATCTGCATCAGTGAACAGCCTTTCAATGGCCAAAGAGCAGCCGGTCACATTGGGTGCGTGTTTTAGTACAACCGTATTGCCAGCCATAATTGTGGGTACGGCAAACCGCAAAACCTGCCAGAAAGGAAAATTCCAGGGCATGATAGCGTATATAACACCAACCGGATCAAAACGTACATAACTTTTTGATCCGTCTGTTTCAAAAATTTCGGTTTGCAGCATCTTTTCTGCATGGTCGGCATAATACTCACACAGCCATGCACATTTCTCAACTTCTGCTCTGGATTCACTTATGATCTTTCCCATTTCGGATGTGATGAGTGTGGCGTATTCTTCTTTGCGTTTCCGAAGTAACAAGGACATTTTCTTTATTAGCCGGCCTCTTTCGTCACAGGACAATACCTTCCAGTTCAAATATGCCTTGTGAGTTTCTGAAATTATGTGGCTGGCCTGACCGGGAGTTTGTTCTTTATATTCTGCAATTACCTTTCCGGTAAAAGGATTAACGGATTTCATGGTTTTATCGGTTTAAAGTTTACGGCAAAGTTATAATATATTAGTGCAATGGGTGAACGATGGAGGATTGGAATAATGGAGATGGAATGGTGGAAGAATGTGCGAAAGGCAGGCCTTCGGCAGAAGAATGGATGAGTAATACGGGTTGAAGAGTGCTCCTCCTGTCAGATACTGTGTTAAAATCCAAATTTTTTTCATATTTTTGTGTCAGCAGAAAGAAGGCTTTGGTCGAAGCTTTGCACTGAAGTCTATCTTGTGTAGAGGGGCTTTGCTCCTCTACTTTTTTGTTGCTTCGCAACAAAGCAGAAAGAAGACTTTTGGTCTCAGCATTACCTAATGCCTATTTTCTTTTTTTGCTTTCAATGTTTTTTACGCAGCTTTTTGTTTTTCCTTTCCATTTCCCTGATTCCCTTATTTTTATATCTAAACCGGCATAAGCCACAATTTGTTTTATACTTCTTATTAACCTGCATTCGAAGTAAGCAATAGTTTAAATTATAGACGATTGGCCATTGGTTTCCATTTTTTCATATTGTTTATTATTCAGTTAATTAGTTGAATTCCATAAAAATA
>CAZMOS010000096.1:2177-14067 GCA_964567945.1 uncultured Lentimicrobiaceae bacterium | reverse complement strand
GACCAGATCATAGATTATGATTACAATAAATACAACTTTTTCAACAGCGTAATGAAGACAAAGTTACCTTTGGGAAAGTTTTATGAAAATATGGGAAAACTCTGGCTGATCAAGAAAGGAACGGATGTGATTTGAGTAAAGAGGGGCAGATTAACCTGACGGGTTTCAGCGGGCTTTGTGAGAGGGCAACCCGTCAGGTTTTAAGGACGGAAATGATAGGATATTTGAATTATAAATCCTTTTATGGGCAGTGTAAAATGGCTTCCGGATTGCAAATCCGGAAGAGCGGCTTTCCCCGCCCTAAAGGACGGGGAAACTGAAAGCGAATTTAATATTAAGAAACGAATCAATTACCCCGTCCTTTAGGGCGGGGTATAACAAGCATATGAACAACAGAGTCTTTATCACCGGAATGGGCATCGTTTCTGCCATAGGTATGGATGTGGAAACGACGCTGAACAGTCTGGTTTCTTCCAAAACCGGGTTGGAAAAAATCCGTTTGCTTGATACGTTGCTGAAAGAAAAACTGATCACCGGTGAAATTCAATATGCAGATAAAGAGCTCCTGGAAATAGCGCAAATAAAATACATTCCCGGTGTCAGCAGAGCTGCATTGCTGGGATTAATTGCAGCAAAACAGGCCGTTCAGCATGCCGGATTTATTCCTGATGATAAAATCCGGGCAGGACTGATATCGGGTACGACAGCCGAATCAATGACCTCCATCGAAAAATATCTTCCTGACTTTTTAAACAATGACAGCCGTAATGAGTTTATTGATTCACAGGACTGGGGTTTCAGCACGGAGATCATTGCGAAATCATTAAGGATAAACGGTTTTATGACCACCATCAACACGGCTTGTTCTTCGGCTTCCAATGCCATTATGCTGGGAGCAAGAATGATCAGGCAGGGACTGCTGGATAAAGCAATTGCAGGAGGAACAGATGCATTGTCGAAAGTCATGCTCAACGGGTTCAATTCATTGATGATTGTTGACCCGGAACCCTGCAAGCCATTTGATGACAAAAGAAACGGGCTGAATATTGGTGAGGGGGCCGCTTTTCTGCTCCTTGAATCGGAAAAAGTTGCTGATAAAAGTAAAATCCTTGCAGAGGTAAAAGGATACGGAAATGCCAACGACGCCCATCATCTCACGGCGTTGTCACCGGACGGTGAAGGGGCGTTCTTTGCCATGAAAAATGCACTTGAAAGCTGCTCTTTGAGACCGGATGATATTGATTATCTTAACGCCCACGGTACAGGCACACGGAATAATGACCTGTCAGAAGCTATCGCCATCAAAAAACTTTTCGGCAAGACACCTCCCGTGTTTAGCTCAACCAAACCTTTTACAGGCCACACATTGGGCAGCTCCGGGGCAATTGAGGCAGTCATTTCCGTGTTGTCTTTGCGACATAATCTGGTTTTCCCCAATTTGAATTTTTCAACACCCATGCAAAAAATCAACATTCAACCTGAAACTTCCCTGGTGAAAAACAAGGAAATCCTTCATGTGATGTCCAATTCGCTGGGGTTTGGCGGGAATAATACTTCACTGATCTTTTCAAAATCCGAATCATGATCTATATTAACGGAACAGCCAGCATATCGCCCCAGCCCACTTTTGAAGAAAAGGAGTTTCTTGAAAATGTTGTTGAATATTCAACCAATTGGCTTCGATGCATTGAACCTGATTATAAAGAGTTTTTATCACCAACCGAATTACGCCGGATAAGCCGTGTTTTGAAACTGGGTTGGAGTGCTGCAAAATCATGCCTTGATGATGCTGCCCTTTCGTTACCGGACGCAATTATCACCGGTACCGGACTGGGTTGCTACCGGGAAACACAGAAGTTTATCTATTCCATGTATGAAAATAAGGAAATGCTTTTGTCCCCGACACCTTTCATTCAGTCTTCACATGGCAGTATCGCCGCCCAGATAGCCATGAAGACCGGTTGCAGGGATTACAATATGACGTATGCCCACCGCGGATTCTCATTCGAGAGCGCTCTGCTGGATGCCCTGATGTTGCTGAATGAAGGACATTTTCAATCTGTCCTTACCGGCGGTGTTGATGAAATGGGGAAAAAGCAATACGTTTCATTTGACAGGATCGGCTACTGGAAAAAACAGTATGTCAGCAACCTGGATTTACTTAAAAATGATTCTGACGGAACCATTGCCGGAGAAGGAAGCACATTCTTTTTGCTACAGAACTTTAAAGGAACGAATACCTATGCCCGGATTAAATCGGTTCATGTATTTTCCAACTTGTCAGGGAATGTTGATGTGGAAGCCCGGATAAAAAATTTTTTACAACAACAGGAAATGGATGTCAATGAAATAGACTTGGTTCTTCTTGGGTTGAACGGCGACCGGCAATTTGATCCGATGTATCAGCATTTAATGGCCGGGCTTTTTAAAAACAGCGGACAGGCATTCTTCAAACATCTTTGCGGTGAGTACCACACATCTACATCTTTTGCCCTTTGGCTGGCGGCAAAAATGTTGAAGGAACAAAAAGTCCGGTCAATTCTTAAACTGAACGATATTGAAAGGAATACTTTAAAAAATATCCTCATTTACAACCATTACCGGAACATAAATCATAGTCTTATCCTTGTTTCGACCGACTGACATGCAATCAGTATTTTTCAACGGATTTCCGTCTTTTCATTTATATTTGCATCAAACGTAAGGAATATTTATGAAAAAAATTTATCTGTTTATTTCCCTGTTTGTTTTTCTTTCGGTGAATATGAATTCGCAGGACTGGAAAGTCTATCCTTATCACCAGCAGGGAACGTATATTTATTTTCCTGATGATGAAGGTGTGCATCCTGACGAGTCCGTTGAATGGTGGTATGTCACTGGTCACCTCACCGGGGAAAATACGGGGAAGTACTATACCTTTATGCTTTCCTACTTTAATAAATCCTATGCCGGATTTGACGGTTTCAGGATTTTTAATTTGTCTGACGAAACGGACGATATTTTTTACCCGCAAACGCTCCCTGTTTATTACGATATACTTGCGGAAGACTCGCTGAATATTCATTGTGATCCTGCCGGCGCCCCTCCTGAAATATGGAGCATCAAAACCAATAACGACGGATCAATGATCCCTTTTCAATATGATGTGACAGCAAGCCAGACACATGGCGCTGTAAACCTGTCGCTGGACACTTTTAAACGGCCTTTGATAGTGGGCGATTCAGGCTTTTTCTACCAGGGTGGTTTCGGAAGCTACACATATTATTATTCCCAGACAGGGATTAATATTTCGGGAACGATCACTTTTGACGGATATACGGAAACGGTGGAAGGAACAGGATGGATTGACAGGCAATACGGGGATTTTAACCCTTCCACAGGCGAAAAATACGAATGGTTCAGCATTCAACTGGATAATGGCGTGGACATTAATGTCTGGAATATTTTTACTGCCGACAACAGGATTCCTGATACTGTCCTTTACAGAATAGTTTCCTTCTATCTTGATGAACAGAACGATACATCTACAAGTGATTTTCAGGTAACCCGGTTGAAGTATGCCTGGACGGAAGACAGTTCTGCCTGTTATGCCCAACAATGGCATTTTGTGTGGAATGATGTTGACCTGATGATAACGGCACCGGACCCGAACCGCGTGGTTGAGTTGCCGTTTCCCTTTTATGAAGGGGCAACGAGCATTACAGGGAAGATCGGAGATACAGAAGTTACCGGCGTTGGATTTGCTGAATTACTGCATAGCTACGAGATACCGGAGTTGAACTTTATAAATCCCGATACTGCAGAAAAGTGGACAGGTACCGGTGAAACAATAAGTTGGAAAGTATTGAATCCTGACGACGGTAATCCGTTAAATTATTCTTTGAATTATTCCACTGACGGCGGGTTTAGCTGGCAGGAAATTGTCAGCGGGATTTCGGACACTTCCTTTTATTGGGATTTCAGCAACCTGGACGACAGTACTGTTTGCTTTTTCCGGCTTACCGGATCGTCTGTTGACGGAACATTGGCCGCAACAATCTTTTCCGACACGGTTACCCTTCATGTGATATCCGGAATAGATAACCCTGAAAATCACCAGACCGCATGGGTTTACCCCAATCCATCACGGGGTATTTTTTATCTTGATTCGGAAAATTTCCTGAACATCACTGTAATGGATATTTCAGGTAACATTATATTGCAAAAGAACGTACAACATGTAATGCCGGGCCGGATGGATGTTATTGATCTGTCCGGAGAAAAGCCGGGTATTTATTTACTGAAAGTTTCTGATGAAAAAACCAGTACCACAATTAAACTGATTTTACAAAAACCGTAAACGCTGCAAAATATGAACAAAGTTGTTGTTTTTGGTACTGGAAACCAGGCCAAACTGATCCACTATCTGCTGACAAACGACAGTGAGTACGAAGTCGTTGCATTTTCAGTTGAATCTAAATACATTACAGCCCCTCGTTTTTTAGGCCTGCCCAATGTACCGTTTGAAGAAATAACTGATAAGTACCCGCCTGCGGAATATAAAATGTTTATCGCCCTGGGTGCCCAGGACCGTAACGAATTGCGGGAAAGGATGTTTTATAGTATCAAGAAAAAAGGATATACACTTATAAGTTACATCAGCTCAAAGGCGCAGACCTGGCCTGACCTGGTCACCGGTGAAAATGTATTTATACTGCAGGCTACTTCCATTGAACCTTTCGTTGAAATCGGGAACAATGTGGTATTGATCGGAACCAAAATAGGGCAAAATGTTAAGGTTGAGGATAATTGTTTTATTTCCACGGCAACCATAGGTTCGGATGTAATTATCGGAAGGAATTCTTTTATCGGAATTAATGCATTGATTAACCCTTATATTAAAATAGGAATAAAATCTGTCATTGGTTCGGGAGCCATTATCACAAGGGACGCTGATGACTTTTCGGTTTATTCTTCACCCTCCACAAAAAGAAGCAAAGTAAACAGCCAAAAATTAAGAATCATGTAGTTGTTATCTACCGCTGAATGCCTGGCCGGTTTTTGTGATTGTAATGTCGTATTCAGGGAAAAAATATGGTTGAATTATAGTATGAAAGATATCCTTGAAAAACTGAAAAAACGCTGGGGGATTTCCGGCACAGGCCAGGTACTGGTCATATTGGCTGTTTTTGCAATTACCGGTTTCTCATTCCTTTATGTAAACAGATTTATTGATGATTTACTGGGGATGTCGGAAAATACACCGTTTTGGCTGAAAGCGCTGGTTTTTGTTGTTATCCTGTTACCCGTTTACAATTTGTTGTTGCTGGCATGGGGAACGCTTTTTGGGCAATATCGCTTTTTCAGCAATTTTATTAAACAGTTTTTCTTCAGATTATTTTTCAGAAAAAAGAATAAATAGCTTATTTTTTCTGCTTTCCACAAAAAAAGAATCCCACTGATCATGAGGGTATTGGTCTTAAATGTAGTCAGACATCCTCTTTTGTCCCTTTGTAACAATTGTTATAAAAGCAAACACCAAATGTCACACCGCCTGCAACAACCAAAACCGTTAATACCTGGTGAAAGGTATGTCCCGTGATACCCGTGCAACAGCCAAGAAAACTGGCAAGGATGATCAATAAATAAGTGACAAAACCAATAAAGGCAAAAATCAGTGTTGCCTTCATAATTATTTTTGAATTTGCTTTCATGTTATTGGCTTTTTGTGATTATTCTTTTTTCGTCTATAAAAATAATAAATCAAATCACGTTAAATCAAATAAATAGGGTGAAAAATAGTACGTTAAAAAGGAAAAGAAGTCAAACCCGATTTTTATATTCTTATATTGGATTAATAATTTTCTTATCTTATTTATGTGATTTAAATCATATTTTTGACAGGCATGCGGCGTTTAATGATTATATTTGTAAAATGCAATTATGTAAAGATTGTGTGATTAAATCAAAAGCCGTCGAGGCACTTGATCCTGAGCAATTAAATCTGTTGCAGGAGAATTGCGCTGAGATCACATTTCAACCCGGTGAGAAGATCATAAAACAAGGTCTTTTATCATCTCATATTGCCTATTTAAAATCCGGCCTGGCAAAAATCTGCAAAAACGGAGTTAAAGATATTGACCAGATTTTAAAGATTGTTCAACCGGGAAGCTATGTGGGACTGCAAACCATTTTATTTGAAAAAACACATCAGTTTTCTGCTGTGGCTTTGGAAGAATGTGTTGTTTGCTTCATTGACAACCAGTCATTTAAAGAATTGATCAACAGGAACACTAAATTTGCTTACGAACTGATCGTTTATTTATGCAAAGATGAGCTTGCTTATTTTAACCGGTTTGTGAATATTCATCAGAAGCAGATAAACGGGAGGCTGGCTGAGGCCATTTTATATTTTGCAGATGAGATAAAAAAAAGCCACGACTTTGTCATACCGTTGTCACGAAACGATATTGCAGCAATGATTTGTTCTACACGGGAAAGTGTAACCCGGGCCATAAAGGACCTGACGGAAATAAATACAATTGAGGTAAAGGGCAAACATTTTACAATCCTGAATTACGGTCTGCTTAAAACGATTAGCGAGAAAGGTTGATTGATTCCGCATATTTTCCTTTACTGAAAACGTAATTTGATATTTTTGCTGGAAACATTGGGTAGTGAAAAACAGCAAAAGCTCACGCAGATATTTTCTAAAAGTCCTGGGTGCGGTTGCAGGTGCAGCTTATCTTGGTTTATGGGGGTTGATGACAGAAAAGTTACAAAAAAGCAAAAGAAGAAAAACAGTCACTATCCCGTTGAATAACAGTAGGGCAGTACTCTTTAGTGACGATTGCATTGTTGTCAACAGTGAACAACCTGTCGTTTTATCTTCTTATTGCACGCATCTGGGATGCAGGATCAAAACCATGGAAAAGGAAAAGCTGGTTTGCCCGTGTCACGGTTCCATGTTTGACCTGAACGGAAACCCGTTGAAAGGGCCGGCCGTTAAGCCACTGAAAAAACTTGAATTTTCAATCAACGATAAAACAAACATAATGACCATTAAAATCTGATCTTGTCTTTTTTTAAAAAAATATTGCCCTTTTCCACTTTCGGACAGATGAGCCTGGCTCTTTTTCTTGTCTGTTTGTTTTCGGGCATTATTCTAGCCATTCCATATGACATCAACAAGCCTTACGTTTCGATAAGTTTGCTGATGCTGGTTAATCCTTCCGCCTCACTGATCAGGAATATCCATTACTGGAGTGCAAATTTGTTTCTCGTCTTTATTTTGATCCACATCTGGGACCATTTCAGCAGGAACAACAAGATCAAAGTATCCAAAAGCATCTGGTTCAGGTTAAGTATCGGCGTGCTGGTGATCTTTCTGGCCATGCTGACAGGATTTCTTTTGAAAGCCGATGCCGACAGCCTGCAGGCACGCAGAATACTGGACCAACTGATCAAAGGCATCCCTTTTATCGGTTCGTTTTTATCCGTTTCCCTGTTCGGGTCATCCGGCAGTTTGCAGGTTGTTTATGTTCATCACATCGCCACCTTTACCATTTTCATCGTAATTATCATTTTGGAACACAACAGAACCATCTGGTCTCCGCTGAAAGAAACCGTCATCGTAACACTATTCCTGCTGGCTTTTTCATTTTTTTTCAGGGCGCCGCTTCACGACAACTTGTATCCCGTGATCAAAGGGCCGTGGTATTTTGTCGGTTTGCAGGAAATACTTCATTGGCTTACCACTCCGCAACTTTCCATTTTGCTCATTTTGCTTTTCGTGCTGTTGATCTTCTTTGTTCCTTTCACCAATTCCAAAAAACAATTCCTCACCAAACGGCTTCTGCTAATCCTTTCGGTGATCTACCTGGGGCTGACCATCACCGGGTATTTTTTTCGCGGTCCCACCTGGACGTGGATATGGCCGGGCGAATCAAATTACACTTATTATATTTATAACCCCCTGAAATATTCAAAAACCGATTTTTTCATTCCGGCAAAAGACGCTGAACAGGCACTTGCTTCTCCCGACATATTCGGCAGAAAAGAAGGATGCCTGGCCTGTCACGATAAGGTGGAGGGATTTTCGGCTTCCCACAATCCCGGAACGGTGGGTTGTTTTTCCTGTCACGGCGGCGATCCATATACCTTAAATAAAAAGGACGCTCACCGGAATATGACGCTTATCCCGGGAAACCTTCCGGATGCGGAGAAGAGTTGTGGCGTTACGGAATGTCATGCTGACATAATGAACAGAGTAAACACCGGGCTGATGGCCACACTCAGCGGAATGATCAGCGTTGACCGTTTTGTTTTTGATGAACAGAATAATCCCGACGACCTGACCACACTGCACCATCTGGGAAACACGGCGGCAGATGAACATCTGAAAAACCTGTGTGTGCACTGTCATCTGGGAAATGAAAAAGACACACTTGGGCCTGTGACGGAATCCAGCCGGGGCGGCGGATGCCTGGCTTGTCATCTGAATTACAATGAACATGCGGAAAATGCACTGATTTCGTTTTTGAACAATCCTGATGATACTACGCATCTTTCTTTCCATCCGTCTGTTGATCTGAATGTGACAAACGACCATTGCTTTGGTTGTCACAGCCGGTCGGGCAGAATATCCACAAACTATGAAGGATGGCATGAGAGTACGATAACGGCAGATGATTTAAGAGAAAATAAAAATTACAGGATCGTTGAAGGCAACCGGGTCTTCCGTTTTGTCAAAGAAGATGCTCATCACCGGCTGGGGCTGGAATGTATTGATTGCCACCAGTCGTATGAGTTGATGGGTGACGGCACTTTTTATGCCCACGAAGAAGACCAGGAAGATATGCAGTGCAGCGACTGTCATTTCACAGGGGAACCCCGCCTGCTCGAACCGCACCAACTGGATAACGAATCGGCCGTCATTGCCGCTTTGCGCTTTAACAACAACGCAGGAAAAAAATATCTGGCTACGGCAAAAAGAAACCGGCCGCTCATCAACACGTGGTACAAAAACGATACGGCTTTTCTGACCGGAAAAAATTCAAAAAAGGTTTTTCCCATGAAGCGGCCTGCCTCTGTATGTACACACGATAATGCTCATAACGATCTGAATTGCACCTCGTGCCATGCCGGATGGGCGCCCTCGTGCATCGGCTGCCACAACGAATACGAACCGGACGAACGGGGGTACAATATGCTGGCAGATAAGGAGCAGCAGGGAAGCTGGGTGGAATTCACCGGCGAATACAATGCGCATCTGCCGGCGCTGGGTGTCAGGGAAGAAGGAGATAAAAAAACCGTTATCCCAGTTATTCCCGGGATGATCCTGACAATAGACCTGCAAAGCTTCGATAAAAAAGCGCACGACTCGCTGATCTTTAAAAGGTTGTTTGCTCCCACTGCTCCGCATACAACGCAATCCAAGGGAAGGAGCTGCAAATCATGCCACAACAACCCGGTAGCGCTGGGTTACGGTGAAGGAAAGCTGGAATATAAAGTGAATGGAAATTTTGGGACCTGGCTGTTCCACCCCAAATATGAAGACAATATCCATGACGGGTTGCCGGAAGATGCCTGGACAGGATTCCTGCAGAAACACAGCGGAGTGAGCTCTACACGAACAAATGTCAGGCCTTTCTCGGTGGAAGAACAAAAGCGAATACTGACTGTGGGCGCCTGCCTGACCTGTCATGATGAAAACTCAAAAGTTATGAAAGAAACGCTGGTGGATTTTAAAAAGGTGCTGTTGAAGAAAAGCAGCAAATGTGTTTTACCGTACACGGAATAAATAATAAACGGAAAAAATCACCTTAAATTCACAAGAAATAAAAGAGTTTGCGAAAATGTTTTAAATTAGCATCACCAAAAACAAATTCTAAAAATCATGAAAAAAATTATCCTTATTTTTTTGAGCGTTTTTCTTTTCGTCAATTTATTTTCACAACAGTATATTGCGCGCGCCCGCATTGCTAAAGAATGGGGTTATATTGATAAGACAGGTAGCTGGATCATCAACCCTCAATTTGAACATGTGAACGATTTCAGCGAGGGGCTGGCTGCCATGCGTAAGAACGGCCAGTGGGGTTTTGTGGATAAACAGGGAACGTATGTGATCAATCCACAGTTTGATGACGTTAAAAACTTTACTGAAGGCCTGGCTGCAGTTAAAGTCGGTAAAGAATGGGGGTTTATTGATAAAACAGGAAAATATGTGATCAATCCCCAATTTGAAAATGTGGAGGATTTCGCAGATGGTTATGCTGCCATGCGCAAGAACGGCCAGTGGGGTTTTGTGGATAAACTGGGAAAATATGCCATCAACCCGCAGTTTGACAAAGCGTTTAATTTTACGGAAGGACTGGCTGCCGTTTTGAAAGCTAAAAAATGGGGCTATGTGGACAAAGAAGGTACATGGGTTATCAATCCCCAGTTTGACCGGGCCAAACCTTTTGTTGACGGCCTGGCTATGGTCAACATGACGGGTGACTGGGGTTACATTGATAAAACCGGACATTTTGTGATCAATCCGCAATTTGATAATACGCAGGGATTTCAGGAAGGTCTGACCTGTGTGAGAAAAGGGAAAGAGTGGGGTTATGTTGATAAAAAGGGAAATTATGTGATCAATCCGCAATTTGTAGATGCTAAAAATTTTTCTGAAGGATTTGCTGCTGTTAAAATCGGAAAAGAATGGGGATTTATTGACAAAACAGGAAAATACATTATCAATCCGCAGTTTGAAAACGTAAGAGCTTTTCATGAAGGACTGGCTGCCGCCCTGAAAGGAAAAGAATGGGGATTTATTGACAAAACAGGAAAATGGGTTGTTAATCCGCAGTATGAACGGGTTAAGGATTTTAACAACGGCATGGCGATGATTCGCAAAAACGGAGAATGGGGATGGATTGATAATAAGGGCAGTTACCTGATCAACCCTCAGTTTGTAAACTGCTATCCTTTTGTAAAAGTGAAATAACCCGGTTTATTCTTTCCTGAACATCTCCAGCCACTGATCAGCCATGGCCAGCGGTTTCAACAGCGACCGGAGCGGATGCCGGATAATTTCTTTTGAAGAAGGTAAGACCGAGATCATCAAAGGCAATGCGCTGAATGCCATTCCCACCGATTGATAAAACCGACCGAAACCTACGTTGAACAAGAAGTTACGTACTTTTTCATTGAGCAGTTCAACGCTAATGGCCGTAAATGCCATAACGATGAACAACGCCCGTAATACCATTTCAAGCCCGACAAAAATCCCTTCGGTACTGAACCATTCCCCCTTTCCGCTACCTGTATCCCAGAATATGGCCGAAAGGATGACGATGATCAGCAACTGCGACCAGAAAAGCGGTTTTTTCAGCCGCCGCAACGAGTAGCTGTATTTGTAACCGGTGATCACAATGTACAATCCCATAAAGCCATATCCATACTGCCCGAAAGGCGAATAGACAAGATAAAGCCCCGCAACAACGGCAAAAAGATGGATGAACAGCCAGCCCAGGGACGTTTTCTGCTCTTCACTGATCTCAAAAAACTCTTTTTGCTGTTTCTCTTTTTTTTCCGGAATGGACTCCCGCAGCTCATTTTTCATATTGATCGCCTTTTTCCCGATCAGGTAACCCAGAATGGCTGCCACAATACCAAAGACGGCATAGATCAGCAACAGAACAACCAATATATTTACGGCTCCGGCTTCTTTCATTCCGATCTGTTTCAATGCAAAATTGATGATGTTCACATAAATGGTGATCAGGTCAAATCCGTAAACGATCAGCAAGCTGATGACCTTGTGTAACAAAGCGCTTGAAACACTGAAAATTCCGGCGATCATAAAGCTGAAGAGGTTGTTGCCGAAGACCAGGATCATCAGCTCGATCAGAACGGCTTCCAGCAT
>CAZMOS010000096.1:0-2077 GCA_964567945.1 uncultured Lentimicrobiaceae bacterium | reverse complement strand
AGAGGTTGTTGCCGAAGACCAGGATCATCAGCTCGATCAGAACGGCTTCCAGCATAATGCCTGTCATCGGGCCGAGGATCACAGCGCTGGGCGAAACAGATTTCATGATGGCCGTGATAAACCCTGCCCGGATGATCAGACCCCGCCCGGGCCATAACCGGTAAAAACCGATCAGGATAATGGTTCCTGCAAATGCCAATATCGAACCGGCAAAAGGAAGACGCGTGTTATGCAGGAAACTGCCCACAATGATCTCCAGCGAAGCCCACAGCCCTCCGATCACGGCGGCTTTCATCCACAGCTCATTGAGTTTTTCCTGTCTGTCCTTCATTCCCCTGTTGATGAGTGGCTTTTCAAATCATTTTTAGTGTTGATGTTCACAAACAAATCGTCGCTGTAAAAAGAAAGGTTTTTATGGATATCAACTTTTTTGTGGTTTATCTCATTCAGAAAATCCATCAGTTTAAAATTCCCTTTTTCGATGGCCTGTTGCAAACTCCAAATCACATTGGTGGCATACACAGCACATAGTGGCTCAATAAGCCCGTCATTGTGGACGGGAACAACTGCCTGAAAATTTTTGATGTGGTCAAGCAGGTATTCAAAAAGACCGGAATTCACAAAAGGGGTATCACAGGATATCACTATGTTGAACCTGGTTTTTGATCGTCTTAGGCAGGAAAAAAGCCCGCCCATTGGCCCGATGTCCCTGATCTGGTCTTCCACCACATTGAAACCGTAGTTTGCGGATTCGTGTTGATAATTGGTGGCGCTGATAACCAGGTTGCCGCAAACCGGTTTCAGAATGCCGATAGCATAAGGAACAAGGGGTTTGCCGTTGAACAGGGCAAGACCCTTTTCTTCGCCGAGGCGGCTGCTTTTGCCTCCGGACAGAATGATACCCGTCACATCAAATTTATCCATGTTTCAAAGGAAAAAACAAAGGTATTAATCCTTATAGATTGTATGTGGAGAAGATTTGTTTTTATTTTCATTGTTGTTTAATCCACTTTCCGTTATCAACAATCCTGTTGTTTTGTTGAATAACATATACATACGTTCCCGGCTTTAATTGCCGGGTATTGATTTCGGTGATGTGCCTGTCGAGCGGTTGCTCCAATACCTCCGCACCTTTCGTATCGTAAAGCCGGAGCACGCAGTTTTTCAATGCTGTGCGTACCGTCAGTTTTTCATTGCCCGGATTGGGGTAAACCAGCACCTCTTTGATTTGAATACCGCTGTTTTCCGAAAGACCGGTAATGCAACCTGTTGAGTTCAGCTTGATAATGTACCCGTCATGGTGATAGTCAGGAGCGCCAACTTTGGCACGCAATCCGGCCAGCAATACCCCGCCGTCTTTGGTAGCCACAACTGACATCAGCCAGTAATAATCATCGCCTCCAATGTATTTTTCAAAATCAATGCCTAGGGTATCGTTCATTTTTGCCACATAAAACCAACTGGGTTCGTGGCCTGACAGACCCTGTAAGTTATGGGTTCCTGCCACATAAATACATGAGGGGTAATAATAGTCAACTGCAATTAACTCTCCCCCGCGCGAGTTTGTGTCAGGATTGGTCAGGTTTCTCAAATACAATTGGTTGAATGAAGAATCATATTTGATAACGGTGATAAAATGTTTCACCGGTTCGGGGTTAGGCATAACAGAATACCCTGCTGAAATTAATGTTCTGTCAGGCATTAGTTTTGAAGTAAACGGGGCCTGATATGGTCCATAATAATAAT
The DNA here is from genome assembly GCA_964567945.1 of uncultured Lentimicrobiaceae bacterium. Classification (GTDB taxonomy): domain Bacteria; phylum Bacteroidota; class Bacteroidia; order Bacteroidales; family F082; genus JAADID01. The sequence goes on along the minus strand of CAZMOS010000096.1, from coordinate 331 downwards.
AAACACCCGTTTGTTCCAGATTTTCATTCACTACAATGCAACTGATTCGACTTCCTCCTGATTGATAATGACCCCATTCATTGTGCAGCCAATAGGCCGTTGAATCCGGATTGTAAGTGATACTTTGTGCCCAGCCGGCACTGTCCCCTTCATAGGCCCGGTAAGCTAGGCTGTCACCGTCATAAGAAAGTTTAAACAAAAACATATTGATATTAAGCCGTGGCGAACAGTAATAAAGGAAAGAACTGTCTTTTAATTGCAACATCCGCATGGACCAGGCCGAATAAAAGTAATTGAATTTGTATATCTTTTCCCACATAATATTCAGAGC
>CAZMOS010000095.1:11565-14081 GCA_964567945.1 uncultured Lentimicrobiaceae bacterium | reverse complement strand
CCAAAGGCAGTGAAAGTAAAAGTCACTCCGCAGCACGGTGGACAGGCTTATGTTTGTCCCATTGACCTGCCGGCCTACAAAGCCGGGGAAAAAGCGCTGGAAGCGGTATTTGGCAAACAGGCAATCCCCATGCGAAGCGGCGGCAGCATTCCCATCATTTCCACATTTGAGGAAAAACTCGGTATCAAATCACTGCTGATGGGTTTCGGGCTGGAGTCGGATGCCATCCATTCGCCCAACGAAAATTATCCACTGAAAAACTTTTACAATGGAATTGAAGCCATCACATGGTTTTATCATTTTTTTGCAGAGGAAATGGGAAGCTGATGTAAGAATCCGGTGAAGAGTATTAATCGTTCCAATACCTTTTTATGGATTATCTTTGTCCTCCGTAAGACTTATTTATGAGAAGGTTTTTCGTTTTTATCATAACGGTTTTGTTGAGCCTTCCGCTGACAGCCCAGTTGGATGCCGGTGAAGACCAGTACATCTGCAAAGGGGATACTGTGCAACTCAATGCCACGGGGGCATCAAATTACCATTGGACGTCAATCCCCCCGGACCCGACCATCAGCGATCCTGATATCTCCAATCCCACAGTACATCCAGACACAACAACCATGTATATTGTATCGTCCATAGATACAGGCGTAAATCTCGTGCCCAATGGTGATTTTGAGCTGGGCAACACCGGGTTCACGAGTGAATATATATATAATCCCAACAGTCTCTGGAACCCGGGAACCTATGCCGTTGTCAGCGATGCGGGTTCAGTCCATCCGAACTTTTTTTGTGATCAGGATCATACAACGGGAAGTGGTCTGATGCTTTGCGCAAACGGCGCCACAACATCCGATACTTATGTCTGGAGTGTGACCATTGACAGCATTCATCCCGGTACGGATTATCTGCTTTCAGCATGGGCGGAAAGCCTTTCACCGTTAATTGTAGCAAATTTGCAGTTTAAGATCAACGGAATACAAATCGGATCACCTTTTCAGCCGGGCATTATACCCTGTCAGTGGAGTCAGTTTCTTGAAACATGGAATTCGGGCGATGATACCGTTGCCATCATCACCATCACTGACCTGAATACTGTTGACAATCTTAATGACTTTGCGCTGGACGACATTTCATTAAATGAAATTATTGTTCAATACGATACGGTAATGGTTTATGTAACTAATCCGCCTGCCTCCACATTTGAATTGCCTGCAGGACTTTGTTCTGTAGATACGGCTACGGTTACTTACACCGGGGATGGGGCAGATACCGCAGAATATCATTGGGATTTTGACGGGGGAATCATCATCAGCGGCAGCGGCCAGGGACCCTATCGCATCTACTGGGCAACACCCGGAACAAAGAATGTTTCGCTCTGGGTGGAAGATTCCTGCAGCTCGGATACAACCGTAAACACCATTGTTGTAAATAAAACCCCGACGGCTTCTGTAACAGCAGATGCTATATCAATACCATACGGGACAAGCACATTTCTCCACGGTAGCATGGAAGGAGAACCCGGGCCTTTGTCATTTGACTGGCAACCGCCGGATTCATTACAAGATCCAACAATTACTGATCCCGAAACAATATTACTGGAAGCAACCACGACTTATTGGTTTACCGTGACCGATGAAAGCAGTCTTTGTACGGCGACAGATTCAATTACCATCACGGTTACCGGCGGACCACTGATGATCACCGGGCTGACAGCTTCCCCTGATACGATATGTGAAGGAGAAAGCACGGACATTCAGTTGTTGGTTTCGGGAGGATCGGGGAATTATTCAGCCACATGGACATCCTACCCGCCGGGATTTAACCATGAAGGGCCTGAAATGACTTTAACTGTCAGCCCTGCGGAAACAACTACTTATTATGTTTACGTGAACGATGGATTTAACACAACGCCGTTGGATTCAATAGAGATTTTTGTCCGTCCGCAGATCACCGTTACAGCCCAGCCCGCTGATGTACAGGTATTGTCTGGACAACCGGCGACTTTTGAAGTGACAGCTCAAAATGTAATTGGCTATCAATGGCAATACAGCACCGATAACGGCACAACCTGGACAGACCTCACCGATGATGCGGTTTTTTCAGGTACTAATACCGGTCTTTTAACCATTAATCTTGCAACAGAAGATATGAACGGATGGTTGTTCCGTTGCCTGCTCACGGGAAGTTGCGATCCGGCTATTTCTGAAGAGGCGGCTCTTTTTGTAACCACCTCTCCCGATTTCATCAGCGGATTGACAGATATGGAAGTCTGTGAAGGAACTGACATTTCCGTTCCCTGTGATATTTCCGGTTTCTTTAAGATAGTCAGCTTTCAGCTTGTTTTGCAATTTGATGACCAGCGATTGAATTTTACCGGATTATCAGGTGTTGCCCCCGGGCTATCGGCAGATATTCAGTATGTTTCGAATGGCAGCCGCATTCAAATCACCTGGGCTTCATCATCACCTGTTACACTTGAAGACGGAACGCTGTTCGATCTTGATTTTAATGCT
>CAZMOS010000095.1:0-11465 GCA_964567945.1 uncultured Lentimicrobiaceae bacterium | reverse complement strand
GAAGTGACGGTCATCGTGGCCGGAGAATACGATATCTATGCTCCCAATGCCTTTTCGCCTGACAACGACGGGCTGAACGACGAATTTAATATGGTCAGTCCTGCCCCCTTAGCATCATACAGATTACAGATTTTTGACCGGTGGGGAAAACAGATATTTGAAACAGAAGATATAAATAATGGCTGGGATGGAAAAATTAATGGCATACAAAGTCCGGTGGGGGTTTACGTCTGGAAAGTTACTTACCGTCTGGCCAAAGAAGGCCCCGCAAGCGGGCAGAGAGTGAAATCGGGAACGGTGATGCTGGTGAGGTGATACGGGGTTCGGGGTGCGGGTTTCGAAGTGCAGGGTACGGGATGCACCTGTCAGGTTTTCCGGAATTCCAGTGTGCAGGCATCTGACAGGTTTTGCGATACAAGGTTTATCTTATTTATGAATCTTCAGGATAATCACAACAATTGAACAATCTGGTCATCAAGCAATTGAGCAACTAACAATCGAACCATCGAGCCATCAAACAGTCTAGCCATCGAACAGTCGAACCCCTCACTTCCTCTTCCCTTTTGGCCCTTCCCTTCTGCTTTTATACCCGCTTTTTCTGCGTTCGGCAGGTTTATGTTTACCGTAGTCTTTTTTCGGCTGATTGTCAATATATTTCCCCTTTTTGCTCCCCTCATACATTTCGTACTTTATGAAACGGGTCTCGATAGGGCCGTTAAACAATTGTATCCGTGCCGAGGGACGCAATCCGATGAATTTAGCTGCCTCATAATTGGAAGTGATGATCCAGGCCTCAAAACCGATAAAGTTGTTTTTCAATACATCACCGATACCTTTATATAAATGTACGATCTCCCCTCTTTCCTCCATTCTTTTTCCGTATGGCGGGTTGAATACCAGAATGCCTTTGTTTTCTCCGGGTTTGAGGCTGTCGAAATAGGCAACTTTCACTTCGATGTCTTTGTGCAAACCTGCATTTCGAAGGTTTCTTTTGGCTATGCCGATGGCTTTCGCTGACCGGTCGGAGGCAAAAATGCTGCAACCGGTTTCTTCGATGGCCAGGTCAGCTTCCGTTTTAACTTTCTCCCACAATTCGCTGTTATAATCAGCCCAGTTCATAAAAGCGTAATGTTTCCTGTAATATCCTGCCGGGATGTGCTGCACCTGCATAGCCGCTTCAATGGGAATGGTTGCCGATCCGCACATAGGATCATAAAAATCCTTTTCCCCTTTCCAACCTGTCAGTTTGATCATTCCTGCTGCCAGCACTTCATTGATCGGGGCCTTGTCAGCGGCAATTCGATAACCCCTTTTGTGGAGAGACTCACCCGAACTGTCCAGCGAAATAGTACACATATCATGGCTGATGTGCACATCAATATAAATGTCGGCTTCCGTTTTTCCCACCCAGGGACGTTTGCCTGTTACTTCCCTGAACTGATCCACGATGGCGTCTTTCGTCCTCAATGCCACGTAGTGCGAATGATCCAGTTTGGAATGAAAAACATTGCCGTTGACGTTAAATGTCTGATCAATCCTGAAAATGTCGGGCCAGTGTATTTTCATGGCCTCGGCATACAGTTGTTCGTCGTTATCGGCTTTGAAGGCGGCAACAGGCTTTAATACCCGCAGCGCGGTATAGCAAAAATAATTTGCTTTGTACATCAGCTCCGTATCACCCTGAAAACTTACACCGCGGTTGATCACTTGAATATCCTTTGCCCCAATTTCCTTTAGCTCTCCGGCCAGCACATCTTCAAGACCTGCAAAAGTTTTGGCCATGAAGGACCGGGTATTTTCTACTTGTTCCATAAATTTTAAAATCCTGGTAAAAGTAATGCTTTAACAAACAGGTACATTTATATCGTGACAATATAATTTCGTAAAACAAAAGCCGTTATTTAACAATATTTAATATCTTTATGCCCTCATTTTTAATGCAGAGAAAAGAACAGATTATGAAAAGCGTAAGAAAGCCGGTACTTGCAATAGTTATCGTTTTGACAGCCGTTTTGTTTTCGGCCTGTTCGCAAAGCACATATAGCCATAAGGGTAGCATGCGACGTGCTTCTGCTTCCCACATTGATCCGGTTTCTCAAAAAAAATATCCGTTACGAAAAAATTACATTGTGCCGGTCAAAAGAAAACCCATTTTGGGCCTTAAGAAACCGAAGATTTAAACTGGCATTAAACTTGTAGATCAGCAACCGGTTTCCCTGACATTTCTGAATAAATTATTACCTTTGCAAAAAGCCATGCAGGTTGTTCTATCGCCACGCCTATGGCGTGGAGGAAAGTCGGGACAACACAGAGCGCCATACTTCCTAACAGGAAGGCCACGCTTTGGGCGTGGACAGCAAGTGCCACAGAAAATAACCGCCACGCCTTTGGCGTGGCAAGGGTGAAAACGTGGGGTAAGAGCCCACGCGATATTGTGGCGACACAGCATCGGGGTAAACCTTATGGGTTGCAAGTCCAAGTATGCCGGTGATCCCGTGTCAGACGGGATAAGGGTTGCTCGCCCGATACCGGTGGGTGGGACGCTAGAGCCATGCAGCAATGCATGGCCCAGAGAAATGATAGAATCCCGTATTTACGGGAAACAGAATCCCGCTTACAGGCCTGCATGGCTTTTTTATATAATACCTGCCGGAAAAACATTTCATTAAAGAAGAACTGAGGTACTATTCTGTATGGAATAGACAAAATTATCAATAGCTTTATTTGTTCATATTAAATCATTTAGGACACTTTAATAGTTCCCTGTCGAATCATTCAATTTTGATATTCTTCCAAAAAAACTTTTTTGCTTCCCTTAAAATAGTTAACATATCCCGTTAAAATATGGATATCCCCGTATGTTATCCCGTCAGATCAGTCAGATAGGGATGTCAGATTATTTATTTTTTCTTTTCCTGATATTAATCTGCATTTTTTGCCGTTACTTAAACAGTTGATTTGTTAATAAAATTTGGAACAAACCACAACCGTGCGGCAATGTACATATACTTTTACCCTTCAAATTATTTTCGGAACAACATGAAAAAAACAAACATAGTCATTCCCTTAATTATTTTGTTATTACTGGCGGGTGTATCGTCTTTTTCACAGGAATCACTGATCTTTAAACCGCCTCAGAAAACTTATAACGAGGCTATTACTTTGTTTGAACAGAAAAATTATGCTTCAGCCCAAAGGATGTTTGAAAAATTCAAGCAGGAAGTAAATGATCCAGCCAATGCTTTTTATGAAAATGCTGCATACTACCAGGTGGAATGTGCTGTGAAACTGGGAAGCAAAGATGCTTTTAAAAAAGCCAGGGATTTTGAAGCTACTTATCCCGAAAGCGGATGGATGCCTGCCATCAGGTTTGAATTGGGAAAGATGTATTTTCAAAAAAGGAAATACAAAGATGCCCTGAAAGCCTTTAAAGACGTATCGCCTAAAAAATTAAGCAAGGAGCAACAGACAGAATATTATTACAAAAAAGGATATTGTGAGCTACAGGAAGAACAATTCAATGCCGCCGAATCTTCATTTTCCAGGGTGACCGGAACCAAAAACAGCTACACACAACCGGCAACTTATTATCTGGCCTATATCCATTATAAAAGCGGAGAATATGAAAAGGCCCTGCAGGAATTCAACGCGCTGACCGATAGTCGCAGATACGGAAAATATGTGGCAATGTATATCGTGCAGATATATTACGAACTGGGAGAAAACCAAAAGGTCATTGATGAAGGCACCGTCCTGATGAAAAATGCAGACAGAAAAACAAAGGCAACACTGGCAGGATTAATTGCCAACGCATACTATAACCAGAATGATTATACCAAAGCGCTTGAGTATTTTACAATTTATGAAAATACGATCGGAAAAACACCCGGTTCCGAGGAACAATACAGGATAGGGATATCTAAATTTTACGGTGAAAAATACAAAGCTGCCATCACAAATTTTCAGCGTGCAAGTAAAAAAACCGAAAAGTTTGAACAAAATGCCTGGTATTACCTCGGCTTTTGTTACCTGAAAACGGGAGAACCCAAATTTGCTCAAAGCGCTTTCCTGAAAGCGTACAAACAAGGCAATGATAAAAAACTGGCAACGGATGCACTGTATAATTATGTTAAGGTTACACTGGAATTGGGAGGCGATCCGTACAATGACCCGGTGAAGGTCATCCAGGAATTTATCACGAACAACCCCGGCATCCCCAGGATCAATGAAGCTTATGACCTGCTTGCCAGGTTGTATGTCACCTCGAAAAATTACGGTGAAGCATTGCAATCTATCGAAAAGACAGGTAATCCGAATCAAAAATTAAGAGAGATCTATCAAAAACTGGCTTACAGTCAGGCTACCGAATATTTCAACCGCGCGGCCTATACGGATGCAATCGGCTTTTTTCAGAAGTCATTAAAATATACACCCGACAAAACGCTGGAAGCCAAAAGTATTTACTGGATGGGTGACGCCTTTTATCATAAAAAACAATACCGTGATGCACAGGGTATGTTTGCCCGCTTTCTAAAATTACCGGAAGCACGGAATACCGGGCTTTATACAACGGCTTTGTACAGTTACGCTTACACTGCTTTTAACCTGAAGCAATACAGCCGGGCCACGGATTATTTTACACGGTTTTTAAGATCGTCCGGTCTACCTGCAAACCTTGTTAATGATGCAAGTTTAAGACTGGCCGACAGTTATTTTATCTCAAAAAATTATACCCAGGCCATGACGTGGTACAACCGTGTGATCAAAAATAACAACGGAAACACCGATTATGCACTTTATCAGAAGGCTTCATGTTATGGCGCCGAAGGGGATTTTCAAAAGAAAGTGAGCACGCTGAAAACATTGATCCAACGTTACAAATCTTCCGCCTTATATGATGATGCGCTTTTTGAGGTCGCTTCCACAAGTCTGATACTTGACGATCAGCGTAGCGCCATTGTTTATTTTGACAAACTCGTCAAAGAAAAACCCAACAGCAGCCTGGCAAAAAAAGCCCTGCTGAAAATGGGATTTGTGTATTACAATAACAATCAGAACGACCGGGCCATTCAAACGCTAAAAAAAGTGATTGACAAATATCCGGCATCTCTCGAAGCCAAAGAGGCATTAAGAACATTGCAGAATATTTACATGGATATGGGAAAAGTGGATGAATATTTTGCGTATGCCCGCAGCCTTGACTTTGTTCAGGTATCCACAAGCGAGCAGGATTCACTGACCTTTGTAACGGGTGAGAATTTTTACATGGACAACAATTGCCTGCAGGCGATTCAGGCACTGGAAAACTATCTCGAAAAATATCCGCAGGGAGGATTTACACTCAAAACATACCATTATCTCTCCGACTGTTTTGAGAAGCAGGGCAATAAGGATGCTGCTATGGTTTATTATGAAAAGATCATAGGATTCCCTGACAATCCATACACCGAAAAAGCATTGTTAAATGCCGCACGGTATATGTACGATAAAAAAGATTTTGCAAAATCGTATGACTATTATTCGGCTTTGAGCACCAAAACGAATAATCCGGGCATGTTGCTTGAAGCCAATGACGGAGCCATGCGAAGCGCCTATCTGCTTGGTGATCTGTCAAATGCAGATAACTATGCACAGCGGCTGCTGCAAACTGCAAACCTGACGGAAGAACAAAAGATATACGCCCATTATATTCTGGCCAAAGCCGCAATGAAGCAAGGCAATAAGAATAAAGCTTACCAGGAATTTGAAATAACGGACAAGCTGACAACAGGGGAGCAGGGCGCCGAAGCCAAATACATGATGGCGGAGATTGATTTTAACAATAATAAACCGGATAAAGCCGAGAAATTGATCTATCAGCTTCCGGAACAATATGCCGAATATGATTACTGGATAGCCAAAGGGTTTATCCTGCTGGCAGATATATATGTAGCACGCGGAAATAATTTCCAGGCAGACCAGACCCTGCAAAGTGTCATTGACAATTACCCCGGCGAAGACCTGAAAAAAGTTGCCCGTAAAAAACTGGATCAGATCAACCGGACCAACAATGCAGATGATTCGGGTAATTAATATGAAAACAAAGAAAAACAATGAAACGAAGGATTCATAAATCTGAAATAATGCATAATATGTTCCGAAAAGTTCCTTTTCTGTTTGCCTTGCTGATGGCTGTCTCTGCCACTTCTTTCAGCCAGGATAAGCACAACGAGCAGGTTACGATCGTGGGTACTTACGATCCTTCCATCAATCAGGCTTATAAGATCAACGCCAAACCCACCATGCCGGAATTTAATTTTCAAACCGGACAATATGAGTTCCGCTCGCTTGATTTCCGGCAACCGACCCGGATCACACTCAAACCGCTCAAACCTGCTGCCGTAAGGGTGGACCGCAGAGAACCGGTTTATAATAATTATCTGAAAGCCGGCATCGGAAGCTGGCTAACCCCCATGGTGGATTTTGTTCATGGAAGCAGCAAAAAAGGAAACCATAACCTCAATATCCGGTTGTTCCACATCTCCTCTTTCAAAAACATTCCCGATTATTCACCCAGTCCGTTTTCCAATACCCTGGCAGCCATTGGCTATGACAAAACATCCGGTAAGACCATCATCTCAATCGGTGCAAAATATGAAATGAATACCAACCGTTATTACGGGTTCAATCCTGACATTTTTCCAAACGTCAACGAAGACAACTTAAAACAGATGTTCAACCTGGTGAAAGCGAACATCGGGTTTAGAAGCAACAATAAGAAAAAAGACAAGTTTGATTACGACATCAACCTTTCGTCCTATTATTATTTCGACAGGTACAAAACCAGCGAAACGGATGTAAATCTCGACTTTAACCTGGCAAAAGCTTTCAAGGTAACCCGCAAGCTGGATTACCAGCATCTTGGTGTGGAAGGCAGTGTAAATTACAGTATCAATAAAGATACGGTAAACCGGTTGAACAATATGCTGGCGACTTTTATTCCCTATTTCAAAGCCCGCTACGGGATCATCAGTTTCAAAGCCGGGTTGAATTTCACTTACCTGAACTGGGACAAAGGTCATTTCTATTTTTATCCGATTCTGGATGTCAACGTTACGCTGATCAAAGAAAGTCTGACACTTTATGCCGGAGTTGACGGCGAGCCGGTCAAGAACTCCTATCTTAATATGAGTACCGAAAATCCCTGGGTCATTTCGATAATCCCCATTTCCTGGCAGAACAACCAATTTAATGTGTACGGAGGCTTCAGGGGCAACGTTGCCCGTTCGTTTGGTTTCAATTTGAAAGCAGGATGGCTGAAATTCAAAAACATGGCTTTCTTTGTCAACACCGGCGATGTTTGGGGAGTATCCCCGCTCAACAAATTCACAGTGGTATTTGATGATGGTTCCGTATTCACGACATCAGGAGAGCTGTCCTTTACACTGAAAGATAACCTGAAACTGTGGCTGTCGGGTGAATACAACATTTATTCGCTGGACACGCTGGCACAACCCTGGCACAAACCCCTTTCCAAGCTGTCTTTTGGCGGCTCTTACCTGATCGCCAAAAAGGTTTTTGTCTGGACCGAACTTTTCAGTTACGGGAAACGGTATGCCAAGATAAAAACGCCAACACCATCAGAGGGAATCCTGCTGGAAAGTTTTTTTGACATCAATTTGGGAGTTACTTATTATATCACAAAAGATATGTCTGTTTTCCTGAACGGCACCAACCTGCTGAACTGGAATTATGAACGCTTTTTCAACTACCCTGTTCAGGGGTTGCAGATCATGGGCGGCATTGGGTACAGGTTTTAGAAAATTATCTGTTTACTTAAAAAATATATTGCGGAATTATTACTTTTAAGTAATTAATTATTACCTTCGTATAAATCATTCAGAATAATGAAAGCAATCGAATTCAGATCAAAAATTAAAGGAAACCGGATATTGATTCCAACGTTAATTCAGAAAGAATTAATGACAAATAATGAGAAAAATATAAGGGTGATTTTGCTTTTTGATGACCCGGAAATAAATGACGAAACGCTTTTCCGGGAAGTAGCAAAAGATTATTTCCTGAAAGGTTATGCAGATTCGGATTCTGTTTATGATAACGAATAGAAATGAGTAAGCTGAATTTTGGAGATATTGTCTTGTTAAAATTTCCCTTCACGGATGGGTTTAATATCAAAAAAAGACCTGCCTTAATCATCAGGGAATTCAGTGACGGTGATATTATAGTTTGCAGAATAACAAGCCAGATTTACAAATCCAAAAATGATATTTATATTGAGGAATGGGAAAAATCAGGATTAAAACTTCCTTCGGTAATCAGGGTTCATAAATTGGCCACATTTGAAAAAGAAATGGTTGAGCGTGTATTAGGCAAGATTAACCATCAAATAACTTCTTATGTTAAAGCAACCTTTATTAATCTGGTAGAAAAAAACAATATCAGCTAACCTAATCCGGGTATGCAATCCGCACATGATGAATATTCAGCAGCCGTTTCTTTATCACCTTTTTCACAATATTGATCTCTTTCAGCGAAATATCCGCATTGATCAACTGGTTCTCTTTCATCAATGATTCCACAATATTGTCCACCAGATCGTTGATCTTTTGCTCATCCGGTTCGTTAATACTTCGGGATGCTGCTTCCACCGAATCGGCGATCATCACCACTGCCGTTTCGCGTGAAAAAGGTATGGGTCCATGGTAAAGGAATTCCGACTGGTCTACTTCCATACCCGGTTTCGTTTTTTTCTCAAGGCGGTAAAAATATTCCACTCTTCTCGTACCATGGTGTGTCCGGATAAAATCAATGATGGCTTCCGGTAATCTTGCTTTTCGTGCCATTTCAATACCTTTTATTACATGGCCGATAATAATGCGGGCACTTTCATCGTAAGTCAGATCGTCATGGGGATTATATCCCGAAGACTGGTTCTCAATAAAGTATAATGGATTCTCCATCTTTCCGATATCATGGTAAAGGGCGCCTGTACGGGCCAACAGTGCGTCCCCGCCGATGGCATGCAGCGCATCGGAAGCCAGATTGGATACCTGCAGGGAATGTTGAAAAGTACCCGGTGCTTTAATGGACAGTTCCCGCAATAACATGTTATTTGTATTCGAAAGTTCAAGCAGAGAGAGGTTTGTCAAAACACCGAATAGTTTTTCATAAATAAAAATTAACGGGAAGGCAAGTAATAGCAGAATGGAACTGCTGCCGAGATACAGCGTCATATCCCACGAAAAGTGATCGAGCGACCCTTCCTGTAACAACAACATGCTGACATAAACGATCATATAAGTCAGGAAAACCATGATGGATGTCCTGAAAAGGTCTGACCGTTTCGACAACTTCTGAACTGTGAAAACAGCCATCAGTCCGGCAGCAAACTGGGTGTAAAAAAACACAAAACTGTTGGGGGCATAAAATCCCAGGATCAGCACAGTTATCAGATGAACGATAATGGCTATGCCGGCATCAAGGAAGGCAACCAGGATAATGGGTAATATGGCAAACGGTATTGTATAGCTCCATGCCGGAAACTTGTCAAAAATAAAATGAGTGACCACGATAAGCAAAATCTGTGTCAGTAAAATGATCAGAATATTTTTCAGGGAATCATAATATTTTCTTTTGTGAAGGACAAGGAACAAAAACTCGATGACAAACAGAAGCGTAATCAGCAAGACCATTCCCGAAATAATTGTTTTACGGGACTCCGACAACCCCATTTCCTGCTCATATTCAGCTTTTAAGGAGGTAAGTATCTGATATTTTTCAGGAGTAACCACTTCTCCTTTCGAAATGATCAGTTCTCCCTTTTGGACCAGTCCCTGCACATTCATCACATGGCTCAATATCTCATTCATTTCGGCTTTGCTTCTTTTCTCGTCGTAGATCACATTCTGAACCAGCGATTGGGTGAGTACGTTATTTAAAAACAAGCTGTCCTCACCACTGTAATTCCTGATCTTTTTCTGAATGTAATCGTGGGCTGTGCGGACGGTAAACAATTTTCCCAGGTCTATCTTGGTCACTTCATTTCCCCTGATCAGGTTAATCTTGGAAGTGCTGGATTTGCCTTCAAGAACCGGGTTATAACTGATAACCCCTGTTTTTTCAATGTAGTCATAAATTTTTCTGGCAACTTTCGCAAATTTTAAAGAATCCTTTAGTCGTGTATTGCCAAAATGCAGGATCCACTGTGTACTATAAGTTTTGTTAAAGTTTTCCTTCCCCGCCAGTTCCTCCTGATATCTGAAATAAGGTGCAAAAGTGTTCATTATTTGTTTCCGTTCTTCTGCCATCTGCTTTTGAGTTTTCAGGATGGGGAAATCAAAAGGAGCGATCAGGTCATTGTGACTCCAGGGCTTACCCAGTTGAAATTCATAACGAAAAAAACTTTCTTTCGGACTTATCCAGACAACAATGAAAATAGCAAGGATAAAAAGTATTACTTTTATAATTTCGTAATAATATTGTTGAAGTGTCGAAAAGATATTTCTCATTTCGTTTTAATTTACACGACAAAAGTAGTTAAAAGCATAATTGAAACACTATGGAATACGGAATATGCCTTCAGGCCCTTGTCCCCGTGAGGGTTCAACCCGGTGACAGGGAAGAATTAACAAACCAGTTGCTGTTTGGCGACCTTGTGATCATTAAGGGACATGTTAGAGACTGGCTCCTGATCCAGACCGTTGATGACGAGTATGAAGGATGGATTGACCGGAAGCAGGTGAACCTCATTGCAAAAGAAGAGTTCAACGATCTGCTGAACGCCGAAAACCGGCATTCGCTTGAACTGGCTTCCAGGGTAACTTCCGAAGAAGGAAACAGCTTTCTTATTTTTACCCTTGGAGCGAGGCTCCCCGGTTTTGACGAAGGCCGCTTTCAGGTAAACGGAAAAGTGTATCCGTTTTCGGGTGAAAATTGTACGAACGGTGAGAAAACAACTGCAGAACGGATTTTGTTCTTTGCCGGGAAATATCTTGGATCACCCTATCTGTGGGGTGGACGTTCACCTTTCGGTATTGACTGTTCGGGTTTTGTACAAATGGTTTTCAAACTTTCCGGCATTTTATTGCCCCGCGATGCATCACAACAGGTAAATCAGGGTGAAACGGTAAATTTTATCCATGAAACCCGCGCAGGAGATCTCGCTTTTTTTGGAGAAAATGAAGGAGACATTACCCATGTGGGGATCATCACCGGTGAAGGAACTATCATCCATGCTTCGGGAGATGTGCATACCGACACATTAGACCATCAGGGAATCTTTAATGAACCTGCCAAACAATACACCCACCATTTGAGGACCATAAAACGGATTTTGGATTATTAACCTGTTTATCTAACTGAAAACAATGCCCCCTGACCTTTTAAGTGGCGCCGGTACCCGGAGCACAGCGGAGGGGGACGGCCTCCTGAAAGGTCGCTAACATTGGTAAAACTAAATATTCAGG
>CAZMOS010000094.1:0-14133 GCA_964567945.1 uncultured Lentimicrobiaceae bacterium | reverse complement strand
ACCGCCAACGATACTTTATATACCATAGCCGGTTTCATTCTTCATTTTGAAAATATTATAACTTTGACAAAAACAGAATAATGTTAAATAAAGAAGAAATATTACACATTCTGGAAGAAAAAAAAGAAGACCTTACCCGGTTTGGAGTTAGAAAAATAGGGCTTTTTGGTTCTTACACCAAAGGATTACAGCATAAAAACAGTGATATTGATATTTTAATTGACTTCTATCCCGATCAGGAAACTTTTGATAATTTAATGGCAATTTATGATTTGCTGGAAGACACTTTCAGAAATCACAAAGTTGAGATCGTAACTAAAAACGGATTAAGCAAATATATCGGTTCTTATATTTTAAAAGAAACTGAATATGTCTAAGCAATATGTAGAATTATTGAAACATATTCTTGATGAATGTAATTTTATTCAGGAAACCATCTCACCTGATATTTCAATCAGCGAATTTCTTGATAAGCTGTTGTCAGAAGTCTCGAAATCATTGGTGAAGCAACCAAGAAAATACCTGCAGATATTAAATACAAATGGAAAGAGATTGAATGGAAAAATATGGCTGGAATGCGTGATAAACTGATACATGATTATTTTGGAATTAATTATTTAATTGTGTGGGATGTTATTAAAAACAAAATCCCGGTATTAAAAGAACAAATTGAAAAGGTGGTTAAAGAAATCAAATGAATAACCGATCCCGATACAGTCAACGCGGCGTCTCCGCATCCAAAGAAGATGTACACGAAGCTATTAAAGACCTGGACAAGGGACTTTTCCCCAATGCTTTCTGCAAGATCATCCCCGATATTATGGGTAACGATCCGGAATATTGCAACATCATGCATGCCGACGGTGCCGGGACAAAATCATCGCTGGCTTACATGTACTGGAAGGAAACCGGCGACCTGTCAGTGTGGAAAGGGATCGCACAGGATGCCATCGTGATGAACACCGACGACCTGCTGTGTGTGGGTGTCACAGATAACATCCTGTTGTCTTCCACTATCGGCCGCAACAAGAACCTGATCCCCGGAGAGGTGATCGCTGCCATCATCAACGGCACGGAAGAATTCCTGCAAAAAATGCGGGACCTGGATGTGAATATCTGCCTCACAGGCGGCGAAACCGCCGACGTGGGCGACCTAGTCAGGACAATTATCGTGGACTCCACCGTTACGGCGAGAGTAAAACGCAGTGAGATCATTGAAAACAACATTCGGCCGGGAGACGTGATCGTCGGGCTTGCTTCCTTCGGGCAGGCGACTTACGAAGAGGAATACAACAGCGGTATGGGTAGCAACGGACTGACTTCGGCACGACACGATGTTTTTCACAAACTACTGGCAAAAAAATATCCCGAAAGCTATGATCCGCTGGTTCCTGAAGAACTGGTTTATGCGGGCAATTTACAGCTAAACGGGCCTTCTCCCGTCGAAGGAGTTAATGTGGGCAAACTTATCCTTTCACCCACAAGGACTTATGCGCCCATTATCGAGAACATTTTAATAGAACACCGGAAAAGCATCCACGGCATGATCCATTGCAGCGGCGGAGCACAAACCAAGGTGCTGCATTTTGTTGAAAACCTGCACGTCATTAAAGACAACCTTTTCCCCACGCCTCCCCTGTTTGAAATGATCCGGGGGCAGTCGGGCGCCGGCTGGAAAGAGATGTACCAAGTATTCAATATGGGCCACCGGATGGAGCTGTATGTGCCGGAAGAAATAGCAGAAGACCTGATCAATATCTCAAAATCATTCGGCGTGGATGCCAGAATAGTTGGCAGATGTGAAAAAGCAGATAAAAAACAACTGACCATTCAGACAGAACACGGTACTTTTATCTATTGATAAACAAAATAATAAACGCTATCAGTAACCCCGGCTTTCAGGCCGGGGGAGTAAACACAAATAATTATGATCTCCTGGAATGATTTCGAAAAAGTAGAAATGCGGGTGGGTACCATCATCAAAGTGGATGACTTCCCAAAAGCAAGAATACCCGCCTACAAACTGAAAATAGATTTCGGCGAACTGGGTATTAGACAAAGCAGCGCACAGATCACAGAACTCTATTCAAAAGAAAAATTGCTCAACAAACAGATCATCGCCGTGGTGAATTTCCCACCAAAACAAATTGCCGATTTCATGTCGGAGTGCCTTGTACTTGGTGTGGTTGACGGGAAAAATCCGGTCGTGCTTTTACAACCGGAGAGGAAAGTGAAGAATGGGTTGAGAATTGCGTAATCACAAAAACACCTTCCAGAGTACGTTGCAAACGTTCCTGGAAGAGTGTTTCCTCTAAAAAACTTTTGTATTCTATTTCCATTAATTTCTACTATTTTCAACCATTTGCACCCACGCCTCGGGTGTGGCACCCATTGCACCATAGATCTTCCCTTACCCCTCTTCCCTGTATTCCAGAATATCCCCAGGCTGGCAATCCAGCGTCTTGCACAGTAAATCCAGCGTGGAAAACCGAATGGCTTTGGCTTTGCCTTTTTTCAGAATTGACAGATTGGCCATTGTTATCCCGACTCTTTCCGAAAGTTCGGTCAGGCTCATTTTTCGTTTGGCCAGCATCACATCAAGGTTAACGATAATCATAGCTATACTGTTAATTCCTGTTCTTTCTGTAATTTCACACCGGTCATGAAAATATGTGACAACATCCAGAGGAATAATGCGATCACCAGTAAAATTCCATCCGAGCTGAAATTTCCTGTCACTTCCAGATGTTTGAATTCCATATTCCTGACGAAAAGATAATAGAACACCGCTTTATATAAAATGTCAAAAATCCACAACACCACAAGGCCATAAGCCATATTTTTAAGCATCTGGATATTAAATGGCTCAAAAATATAACCGCGGTAAACATTTCCGATAAAACGGCGGAAATTTACAAAGATGTACAGCGAGATAATCACCGCAATTAATATGGCCACTCCGAAAACTTTAGCCATATCCGGATTAGTGTTTATAAAATGAATTTTTCCGGTGGCCTCCACAAATTCGATTTCCTGTTCCTCCCCAAAAACATCCATAGAACCTTTTTCGGTATAATTCACTTCCACGGGCAAGGCTGCATGCAGTTGCATTTTGTCACCAAAAGCCTCTGAAAAAAATGCAATGTTCAAGCCGATCGTTATTAAAAGGACAACCAGAAACAACCAGAATGCAACTTCGGTTGACCAATAGATGATCCGGATACTTAACGGTTTTTTCTTATTCATGATCGTTGGATTTAAAATTATTCATGATGCAAAGATAATCATAATTTATCGTTTGTCAAGTTATTTTTATCGTTTATCAATAATTTATTATTGTTTTAAATAACAAATCGGCTAAATCTCTTACTTATTAAATCATTTTTGTCAGAAAAATATTTAGTCAAATGAGATAAATTTTCAAGGTTTTTTACTTTTGAACTATGATCAGCTTTATCCTTAACAATAAACTCATAAAAACGGATAAACCCTCCGGAATACCCCTGCTTGATTTTATCCGGTATGAGACAGACCTGAAAGGAACCAAATCGGGCTGCCGCGAGGGTGATTGCGGTGCCTGTACCGTTATTGAAGGAAAGCTGGCCAACGGGAAGATAAAATACCGCACCATTGTTTCCTGCCTCACGCCGCTGGGCAATGTTCACGGAAAACACATTGTAACCATTGAAGGGGTGAATACAAAAAATTTGTCACACGTTCAGGTCGCGCTAGTGAATCATAATGGCACCCAGTGCGGATTCTGCACTCCCGGATTCGTTGTGTCGCTTACTGCTTATCTGCTGACCGATGATACAGGACCTGACAATGCCATTGCAGCCGTTGACGGAAACATCTGCCGGTGTACGGGTTATCAGTCGATAAAAAGAGCTTCGGAAGATGTGGAAAAGCTCAAATTAAAACTGACCGGAGGCGATAATGTTGAGTGGTTGATCAAAGAGAAAGTCCTGCCTGACTGGTTCGAAAATATTGAAGAAAGATTAAAAGCAATTGATCCACGGGAAAAACAAAATGCAAAGACTTCCCTTGTTATCGGTGGTGGGACCGACCTGTTGGTTCAGAAAGCGGATGAGCTTCGGAAAACGGAAATTACATTTTTAAACGATAATGAGCATTTGAAAGGGATATCCTTCCGGGACGGATATTGTTATATCGGAGCTGAAACGCCCGCAGCAGAGATCATGAACTCGGTGGAACTACAAAAATATTTCCCGAAACTTAAAGACTATTTCAAATTGATTTCTTCCACCCAGATACGCAATATGGGCACCCTGGCCGGAAATTTTGTCAACGCTTCCCCTATCGGTGATTTGAGCATCATTTTTCTGGCACTGAATGCAGAGGTTTACCTGAAAGGAGATAACGGTCAAAAAAGAAAAGTAATGCTAAAAGATTTTTTCCTTGATTATAAAAAGTTAGACCTGAATCCGTCAGAGATCATTGAAAAAACCGGTTTCCAATTGCCGGATAAGGATTTCCGTTTCCATTTTGAGAAAGTGAGCAAACGAATGCATCTGGACATTGCCAGCGTGAATTCTGCCATTCTGCTTAAAGTTGAAAACAACATCATAACCGGTGCACATTTGTCGGCAGGTGGCGTAAGCCCGGTACCATTTTATTTAAAGGAAACCTCATTATTTTTAAATGGAAAAGAAATTTCCGCGGAAACTGTAATCGGAGCGAGCCGCATTGCACAAAAAGAGATATCTCCAATCAGTGATATCCGGGGAAGTGCAAAATACAAACGGCTGTTGTTGCGGCAGTTGATCTTTACTCATTTTCTGGAATTGTTTCCGGAGAAGATTTTGTTTAAAGAGTTAGTAAATAGATGAAAAACATTGATGCCACCGGACACGTGACCGGAAAATCGGTTTATCTGGACGACATTCCCGAACAAAAAGGAACGTTGCATGCTGTCGTACTGTGGGCTCCGGTGGCACATGGCAGGATCACCAGGCTGGATATTGAGGAAGCCCTTTCTTTACCAGGAGTTGAAGACATCTTCACTGCCGGTGATATCCCGGGTGAAAACCAGATTGGAGGTATATTTCACGATGAACCGCTTTTTGCCGAAAAAGAAGTCCATTACCGCGGACAACCCGTTGCCCTCATCGTGGCAAAAGATGAATTCACAGCTCGCAAGGCGAGGGAACTGATCAAAACGGAATACGAGGAATTACCGGCTGTGGTTGACCCGCGTGAAGCCAAAGAAAAAGGGTTGTTGCTTTTCCCACCGCGCATTTTCCAATCCGGAAAGATTGAAAACGCCTGGGAAAAATGCGATCATATTTTTGAAGGAAGGGCAGACACCGCAGGACAGGAACACCTTTATATTGAAGCGCAGGGCGCCTATGTTTATCCGCTGGAAAACAAAAACCTGATGGTGCACTCCTCCACCCAGGGACCCACGACCGTTCAAAAAACCATTGCGCAGGTCCTCGGCCTGCCGATGCACCGGATCGAAGTGAACGTAACCCGTCTTGGTGGTGCTTTTGGCGGCAAAGAAGACCAGGCTACTCCTTGGGCCTGCATGGCAGCGCTGGCGTCTTACAAACTCTACAAGCCGGTCAAGCTTATTCTCCAGCGCCCTGACGATATGATGATGACCGGAAAACGGCATCCCTATTCTTCCGATTTTAAGATCGGATTGTCAAAGGATTTGAAGATCATCGCTTTCGAAACGGTTTATTACCAGAACGGTGGCGCTGCAGCCGACCTTTCGGCACCCATTATGGGCAGAAGCCTGTTCCACGTAACCAACAGTTATCACATTCCCAATGTAAAAGCCACCGGGTTTAGTTGTAAGACTAATCTGCCTCCGTTTACGGCATTCCGTGGGTTTGGCGCACCGCAGGCCGTATTTGTAATGGAAGCATCCATCGCCCTTGCCGCAGAAAAACTGAACGTACCTGCCAGAAAAATTCAGGAAAAGAACCTGCTCAAAGAAAATGACGTTTTTCATTACGGGCAAAAAGCCAAAAGGGTAAATGCCCGCAAAAGCTGGCAAACACTGATGAAAATGTATCAGGTTGAGAAACTGGCTAAGGAAATTGATGATTTCAATGCTTCAAATAAGACCATCAAAAAAGGACTGGCGATTATGCCAGTATGTTTCGGTATCTCGTTCACCAAAACAGCTATGAACCAGGCACGGGCGCTTGTCCACATCTATCAGGACGGCAGCGTGGGTGTCAGCACGGGCGCCATCGAAATGGGACAGGGAGTCAATACGAAACTATTGCAGGTGGCGGCAGATGTTTTTTCGATCAACCCGGCGAGAGTCAAGCTGGAAACCACCAACACTACGCGGGTAGCTAACACCTCTCCCACGGCGGCCAGTTCCGGAGCCGATCTGAACGGAAAAGCTTTGCTGAATGCATGTAACGAGCTGCTGGCAAGGCTGAAAAAAAGCGCTTCCAAAAAACTGGGTGTCAGTCCGGGTGGTATTGAAATAAAGAACGAAAAGATTTATTATTCAGGTACCGAAACGGACCTGGCCTGGGAACAGCTCATCGAATACACTTTTCTTGAACGCATCAGTCTGTCTGCTGTGGGCCACTATGCCACCCCCGTTATTCATTTCGACAGAAACCGGGAAAAGGGACATCCTTTTGCCTACCACGTTTATGGCACGGCTGCAATCACAGTACGTCTGGATTGCCTGCGCGGAACTTATGCTTTAGAAAAAGTGCAGGTTATTCACGATTTCGGGAATAGCATGAACTTAGAAATCGATATGGGTCAAATTGAAGGAGGCATCGCCCAGGGTATTGGCTGGATGACACTGGAAGAATTAAAATTCGATGAAAAAGGGGTCTTGCTGTCAAACAATTTGTCAACCTATAAAATACCTGATATTTATGCAGTCCCTGAAACCATAGAATGTAAACCATTGGAAACAGAAGGTCCGACATTGGCCATCCTACGCTCCAAAGCCATCGGCGAACCACCGTTCCTTTACGGCATCGGCGCCTACTTTGCTCTTCGTAATGCCATCCGGGCTTTCAACCCCAAAGCAAACATCGGATTTGACGCACCACTGACACCGGAGAAAGTATTATTGGCGCTTTATGAGAGTAAGGTATAAGAAGCAAGAGACAAGAAGCAAGACAAAAGGTGCCGATTCACCCCACTGGCTCAAGTCTTCCCGCCCGGCCTGTGCGCTGGAAGGACTTGGGCCAGGAAAAACAGACCGAAACTTATATAACCGGCAAATCTATGCTAACCGGACAGATATTCTTATTTTTGTGGAATGAGCAGTAAATGTAGATTTGAAGTTTTAACCCGATACAAATCAACCGCACGCAGGGCTTGCACTAAAGGGTGATATAAAAACAATTAATTAAAAATGTAATTATGAGATGTACTGTATTTTTGCTAATTGCATTATTCCCTTTATTAACGACTGATATAGAGGCACAAATAACACCAAATCATGTAGACTCTTTAGGTTTAAAGCAAGGTATGTGGCGGGAGTTCAAAGTACCGTTTAATCTGGTAACAGAAAAAATTGGTATTAAAGTTCCAAAATCTACATCCGAATACTATTTTTTAACAAAAGATGAGGACAGGAAGTTTTTTCCAATAATTGAATGTGTTGGAAAATATAAGACTGGATTAAAAACAGGTCTATGGATAGAGTATTATGGAGATGGAACTATAAAAAGTCAAATTGAGTATAAAGATGGAATACCCTTCGGAAAATGCAAAATGTATTGGGGTAATGGAGTTTTAAAAATGGAATTTACAATTAAAACTAATGATAGTACTCAAGTAACAATATATAATCAAAATGGCAATCTGTTGAAGGAGAAAATGGTCTCAAAAATCAGAATGATAAAAGAAATTTATGAAAATTAATGAAAGTTAATAGAAACAATAATTGTGGATTTTATTTGGATTTGTACGATTCCACTGCCCCTGGTGCAAGTCTTCCTGACCGGCCTGTGCGCTGGAAGGACTTGGGCCAGGAAAAACAGACCGAACCTTTTATAACCGGCAAATCAATGCTAATCGGACAGATATTTGTATTTTTGTGGAATGAGCAGTAAATGTAGATTTGAAGTTTTAGCCCGGCACAAGTCAACCGCGCACAGGGCTTGTGCACAAGACTTACGTCAGTTGGGCCAGTTGTTGTTGGAATGACCAAAACGAATAACGAAAGTAAAAATGGAGTTAAAGATATAGGGGGAAAAGGTGTCACATCCTGAAATAGATCAAAAAGCTTTTGCGCCTTTGCGTCTTTGCGTGAAAAATATCAAAAACGAATAACATTTTTCAAATAACTCGAAACTCAATAAATGCAATCCCTCTGGAAATTCATATTAGAAAAACTGCAAGCTGGGAACAGGGTCATTTTGATGGTCATCATCGAAAACAGAGGCAGCAGCCCCGGAAAGGCCGGTTTTAAAATGGCCGTTGCCGGTGATGGCACAATGAAAGGCAGCATCGGTGGTGGAACTATGGAATACCGTCTTGCCGAAATGACAAAAAAAGAGCTGAAAAAAGACAATCCTGAAATCTTCCTGAAAAGAGAGATCCATGACCCGGAAGCCGGTGCAGACAGCTCCGGAATGATCTGTTCCGGCGAGAACCTGATCGCCTCCTATCCCCTGTCATCAGAGGACATCCCGGACATCCGGGAGATATCTGATGCCGTCGGAAACAGAAAAAAAGGCCTGATCATTTATGATCAAACCGGTTTCAGATATAAAGCAAACTTAAAGGATACTGCAAAAAGCAACCCGGAAAACACGGCAGAAAGATGGCATTTTACAGAACCTTCCGGCCGGGCAAATCATCTTTATATCTTCGGTGGCGGTCACGTCGGACTGGCTTTGAGCGAACTGGCAACCAAACTTGATTTTATCATGCACTTATTCGATAATAGAAAAGATATCAACACATTAACACAAAACACCTTTGCCGCTTTTAAAAAAATTATTGATTATAAAAAAGCTGCCGAATTTGTTCCGGATGGTAATAATATTTATGTAGTAATTATGACCACCGGCCATAAAAGTGATGAAATTGTTTTGAAACAGTTTCTCAACAAAGACATCAAATACTTAGGTATGATGGGCAGCGAAAATAAAGTAGCTGCCGTTTTTGAAAATCTGGAAAAAGAAGGGTACGCAAAGGAAGTCATCCGGAAAGTCCATGCACCCATTGGGATAAAAATACCAAGCCAGACACCCAACGAAATTGCCGTAAGTATTGTTGCAGAATTGATTGCAGTGAAAAACGGTTAATTATTTTTTCGGCCTGTCAGACGCATTGTCCATCTTGGCGCTGATTATTTGTTTCTGGCATCCACACTAGAAGTTTATAACGTCATTCTTTTTCGCCTTGGGCTAAATCCCATGGCCCATTTTCATATATTTGTCTGAATTGAAAAACCGATTTTTTCTTCATGTCAGACAGATTTTCCATATTACCACTGCCCCAACTCCTCAAGATCATTTTAAGACAACTGGAGAAAGGCAGGGTATTCAGCATACCTGAAGAACTTTTTTTCAAACCTCAATATACTGACCCGTTCCGGTTTTACCGTTATGGTCATTTGCTGGAAACGCCCATTGGCGTAGCTGCCGGCCCGCATACCCAGCTTGCACAAAACATCGTCACCGCCTGGCTTACCGGCGCACGATATATCGAATTGAAAACCATCCAGACATTGGATGAGCTGAACGTTTCCAAACCCTGCATTGATATGCAGGACGAAGGATACAACTGCGAGTGGTCGCAGGAACTGAAAATCCGGCAATCTTTTGACCAATACCTTGATGCCTGGATCATCATTCACATTTTGCGCCATAAATTCGGATTACCAACCGACAATGGCCCGGGTGTGATTTTCAATATGAGCGCCGGATATGATCACCAGGGAATTCAAAAGGAAAATGTCCAGTGGTTCCTGGATAAAATGTCCGATGCTTCAGAAGAATTAACCGAAAAACTGGAAAGCATCAAAACGGTTTACCCGGATGCAGTTCATCTTACTATCAACCCTTGCATTTCTGACAATACCACACTCTCCACTATGCACGGCTGCCCGCCGGAAGAGATCGGAAAAATCGGCCTTTACCTGATCGAAGAAAGAAAACTGCACACCACTATCAAGCTGAATCCGACACTTTTGGGCAAAGAAGACCTACACAGGATACTTTCCGATTCCGGATTTGAAACGCAGGTACCCGACAGCGCTTTTGAACACGACCCTGATTTTGAAGATATTGTCAGCATCATTCAGGAACTTGAAAAAGCAGCCAAAGCCAACAACGTTCAGTTCGGGCTGAAACTCACAAACACGCTGGAAAGCAAAAACCAAAAAGACATTTTCCCTCCTGATGAAGAAATGATGTATATGAGCGGGCGGGCGCTGCATCCCATTTCGATAGCACTTGCAGAAAAGCTGCAAAACCATTTCGATGGAAAGCTGGACATCTCCTTTTCGGCCGGTGTGGATGCTTTTAATGTAGCGGATATTATTTCCTGCGGTCTGTATCCCGTTACCGTCTGCACCGACCTCCTCAAACCCGGAGGTTACGGACGGCTGGACCAATATCTGGAAGAAATACGAAAGGCGTTTGCCCGTTACAATGCAAAGACCATTGATGAATATATCCTGGCAAAAGGCAAAAAAAAATCAGTCAGGGAAAGCACTTTGGAAAACTTGAAAAACTATGCAAAGGCGGTGCTAAAAGATGAACGCTATAAAAAGACCGACATCCACGAACCGGATATCAAAACCAGCCGCCCGCTGGGAATGTTCGACTGCACCCACGCCCCTTGTGTGGATACCTGCCCCACAAACCAGGACATTCCTGAATATATGTATTACACCACCCGCGGGGAAACAGACAAAGCGTATGATGTCGTGATCAGAACCAATCCATTCCTCGCTACCACCGGGATGATCTGTGACCATCCCTGCCAGACGAAATGCACACTGATCAATTACACAAGCCCAGTCCTGATCAGGGAAATAAAAAGGTATATTGCTGAAAACGGTAAACGCCAAAATATTCATCCGGCAGCTCAGAACGAAAAGACCGTTGCCATTATCGGCGCTGGACCGTCGGGGTTATCGTGTGCTTATTTTTTGGCAAAAAAAGGGTTTAAAGTTTCCGTTTACGAGGAAAAACCCAAACCGGGCGGTATGGTGTCGGGAGCCATCCCCTCTTTCCGGCTTACGGATGATGCAGTGGAAACCGATATCCGGCAGATAGAACAAATGGGGGTGAAGATCAATTACGGGACAAAAGTTGACAAACATTTTTTCGCCCGATTGCAAGGCAAAAATGATTTTATTTATATCGCTGCAGGCGCCCAACACTCTCTGCGTCTGGAAATTGAAAATATTGACATAAAAGGTGTGTTAGATCCACTACGCTTTTTATTCGATGTGAAATCGGGCAAACCCACCATTATCGGAAATCACGTTGTGATCATCGGAGGAGGGAACACGGCGATGGATGCCGCCCGGACGGCTTACCGGCTGGTGGGCAAAAACGGTACCGTAACAATTGTTTACAGAAGAAAGATCAAACATATGCCGGCAGATACGGGAGAGATCAAAGCCGTGATGCAGGAAGGTATAAAGATCATCGAATTGGCCTCGCCGGTGAAAGTTGTACCGGCGGCTTCAGCCGCCGAAAATACAAGTCAAGCGGCGCCTAAAGTCGCTGGTACGATTTTCATCCGTATGAAATTAAGCGAAAATGACAAGAGCGGCAGGCCATTGCCCGTTCCCATTCCCGGATCAGAATTTGAACTGAAATGCGACACGGTTATCCCGGCTATCGGACAGGAACTTGACATTGACTTCGCAGACCCCAAAATGTTAAAAACCGAACCGGGAAAGTATGAAACCCATTTGGAAAATGTCTTTATCGGCGGTGATGCCAAACGCGGCGCATCCACTGCAATCAATGCCATCGGTGACGGCCGGAAAGTTGCAGAAGCCATCATCCGTAAAGCAAACCTGCAACCGGCCGATAATAATATCAATGGCAGAAAACCAATGGATATCAACAGCCACCTGATTAACAGGGCAAGAAAGTCATTTCCCGTACAGGTGGAAGAATTAGCTCTTGGTAAAAGAAATAGTTTCAATCTCGTATCACGGACACTGACTGCCGCTGAAGCTGTTCAGGAAGCATCCCGCTGCCTGCTGTGTGACGAATTTTGCAGCATTTGCACCACGGTTTGCCCCAACCTTGCTTTTCACACTTATGAAACCAAGCCGCGGACCTATCATCCTCAAACCGTAAAGTTCTCAAACGGCAACTTTCAAATAAACAACGGAATGCTTTTCGAGATTTCCCAGAAATATCAGATACTCCACATCGCCGATTGGTGCAATGAATGTGGTAACTGCACTACTTTTTGCCCGACTTCCGGGGTGCCTTACAGGGATAAGCCTCATTTGTATCTGAACAAAAATGATTTCCTGCGGGAAAAAGACGGCTATTTCCCAGAACGCTTCAACGATCATTTGAACAGAATTTTATTCCTTAAAGGACAACATCAGTCAACACTTTCTTTGTACTCCGGTCATTTGCTATATGAAACGGGGTACGTTAAAATAAAACTTGACAAGCATTCATTACGGATAATTGAAGTTGAATCGAATAAAAAAGATAATTTTGAAATTGATTTGAGCGAAGCTGTTGAAATGTACATCATCCTTCAGGGAGCCCAATCATTTTTTGGATAATTTTAAAACAATACAACCTTATGAATGACGAACAAGTTCTTCAAAATACAATAAAAAGATGCAGGGAACGACACATCATCCTGCCCACATACAAACAGATGCGAAACCCGGGACTGGTACCGGAAAAGATCAGGGAAAAACTGCGGAATATCGGACTTTGGGACTTGAATTCCCTCAATATGTTCCGCATTACCTGGAAAAACGAACCGGTGGAATTCGGAGGCGGGTTCGACGGGGTAAACTATCTTGAATTGCCTTCATCGTTAACCGGTGTAAAAGCAAAGATCATTATGCTCATCGGGAAGTTTTTCCCGACGGGTTCGCACAAAGTAGGCGCCACTTTCGGGCCGTTGGTTGAAAAACTGGTCACCGGACGTTTTGATCCAACCCGCCAGAAAGCGCTCTGGCCTTCCACCGGGAATTATTGTCGCGGCGGCGCGTACGATTCTTATCTGCTTGATTGTAAATCCATTGCGGTATTGCCCGAAGGGATGTCGCAGGAGCGATTTGACTGGCTGCATAAAGTGGGCGCCGAAGTCATTGCTACCCACGGCACCGAAAGCAATGTGAAAGAAATTTATGACAAGGTGAAAGAACTACTGAAAGAACGCGGAGATGAAATTGTTAACCTCAACCAGTTCGAGGAAATCGGCAACCCGTTGTGGCATTATGCCGTCACCGGCCCGGCTATGGAGGAAGTATTCAACGAGGTAAAAAATGAAAACGACCGGTTTACAGGTATCTTCCTGACCCAGGGATCGGCCGGTACACTGGGTAGTGCCGATTATATCCGTACCGTTTATCCCCGTGTTAAGGTTTGTGCCGGGGAAGCACTTCAGTGTCCCACCCTTTTACTGAACGGTTATGGCGAGCATCGTATCGAAGGTATTGGCGACAAGCACGTTCCGTGGATACACAACATCAAAAATATGGACCTGGTCGCCGGCATTGACGACAATCCCAATATCCGGCTGATGCGGCTGTTCAATGAACCCGCAGGTAAGGAATTCCTGAAAAATGAAGCAGGAATCAATGCTGAACTGGTTGACAAACTGGAATGGCTGGGGATTTCATCCATCGCCAACCTGATGGGTTCGGTCAAACTGGCTAAATATTTCGAGATGAACGAAAAAGACATCATCTTCACGGTAGCCACCGACTCGATGGAACTTTACCAGTCACGGTTGGCCGAAGAAAGAGAAAAGCACGGCGGGTTCACTGAAAAAGACGCGGCTGTCAGCTTCGAAGCTGACCTGATGGCGCTTACAACAGACCATATGATCGAGATGAACTACTACCAGAAACGGCGAATGCACAACCTGAAATATTTTACCTGGGTTGAACAGCAGGGCAAAACCGTGGAAGAGTTGAATGCCCAGTGGTATGATGACAAT
>CAZMOS010000093.1:0-14164 GCA_964567945.1 uncultured Lentimicrobiaceae bacterium | reverse complement strand
GATTAAGAATGTTATGCGCAAATTTAATAAAAATTATTTTAAAGGAACTATTAAAACTTTATTTTTGTCGTATGACAAATAACCCATCATCCGGCGACCAATTAACCAAATAAGAAATGCACGAATTTTCCATAGCCATGAGTATCATCGAGATAGCCGAAACAGAAGCCAAAAAGGTTGATGCAACTGCGGTCAATGAACTGGTGCTGGATATCGGCACGTTGGCGGGAATTGAGTTTTATGCGCTGGACACGGCCATGGAAATGGCGATAAAAAATACCATGCTCGAAAAGGCCAAAATCAAAGTCAACAAAATACAGGCACGGGCACGCTGCTCCGGTTGCGGTGAAGAATATGATATTGAGAATGTTTTTGATGCCTGTCCCAAATGCGGCAATTTGTACCACGACCTGCTTTGCGGGAAAGAACTGCAAATCAAATCCCTGGTAGTGGATGTGCCGTAAAGTGTATTTGTGGTCTGCTTAAAAGAATTTCAATATTTGAATTTCCGGTCATGTTCACTCCCCCAGGGTGTATAAATCGTCTTTTCATCGGTTTCAGGTATAGTATAAGAAAATTGAATTTCTCCGGCTGATTCGGGAGGTATGGGATCGCGATTGACAATCCAAAGGTAATATTTGCCCTCGTTTGTAGCGATATGATCCTGTATTTCATACATATCCCCGTAATTTTGGTTTTAATAAATTATCTATTCCTTTTTCAGAACTTTAGCAAAGGTACATGCTGAAAAAGCAAAAGTCATGGAAATTATGAAAAAAATCAGCGTCAAGCTTTCAGACGCAGATCAACGCAGATGAAACGCTGATCAGATCATAAACAATCTACGATAATCAGTGTCAAGCTTTCAGACGCAGATCAACGCAGATGAAACGCTGATCGGATCATAAACAATCTGCGATAATCAGCGTCAAGCTTTCAGACGCAGATCAGCGCAGATGAAACGCTGATCAGATCATAAACAATCTGGGTACAGATGAAACACTGCTTGGCCGGCGCTTTTAATGTGATCAAATAAAATGGCCTCTTTTGTTTAGGGCATGATCCACACATCTTTCTGGGTATTACCCGATATGTCGTTGTTCATGTGCTTTATGATAGTTGAATCGGGCCAGTCGGCGGTTCCGAAGTTCCATATAAAAATACCAAAATAATTCTTCGTGCTGATGTTGTTTTCAAGAACATATCCTGTCGGATTCTGGTTGTCTTCATCGCTGATCTCAATCCCCGGCCCCATATTATCGTGAAAGTTATTGTTACGGACAAATATATCCCGTCCACCGTCAACCCATATCCCTCCGTCCCACCATTCGTCAACAGTAGCATCCAGGTCATTGTCATTCACTTCATTGCCTTCAACAACAATGTTGATCCCGTCCTCTACCAATATTCCGCCACCAATGTTATGATGGGAATGGTTGTTGCGAATGATTGAATTTTTTAACCGGTAAGTATCAATCCCGGTTCCAAGCAAAGGATCGGGAAATATTTTCGGATCGGGCCCGTTGAGTGTGGCTTCACATCCTTCAATAAGAATTTCATCCGATTCATCAATATACAACCCGAAGCCGTCCATTTCACCCCATTCTTTCAGTTGGGCTTTATGTCCGTTGTCTTGCATGACAAGGTTACTGAACACGAGTTTCTGACAAAATGTTCCTCCGATTCCGAAATCGGTATAATTTCTGAACTCAATGCTGTCAATAATAATGTTGGCACATTTATCAAAAAGCAAGCCAGCCGGCAGGTTGAGATTTCCATCAAAAACAGGCATTCCTTTATAACCTTCGATGGTAATGCCGTTCTGGAGCTTACAGTTCTCCAATGCAATTGAAAAAGAGTAGGTTCCCGGAAGGATGCGTATTTTCCCGCCGTCATGGACTTTCTGCAGGGCTTTTGAAAGTGTTTTGAAAGCAGTTTGGGCACTTGTGCCGTTGTTTTGATCACTCCCGTTAACCGACACGTAATATACCGTGGTGTCAGTTCCGGTATTGTTCCATTCAATCCATGTAAACTTGTCCTCCGCGTTTTTGGTTTCCCTGTTGTCCTTATTGCAGGAAGCACAGGTAGTTATAATTATTGTTAAAAGCACAAACAGGGAGGTGAAGACTGACCGGTGCATAATTGTTGTTTTTTAGAGTTGTTAAAAAATAACGGATTCATATACAACTTCAGTATATAAACCCAAAACCCGGGGTTAACCCTCATGAGCTCGTTAGTTTGGCTCGGACTTTACTTCCAATGAACAATTCGCGGTTAAAGTTAATGAAAATGCAGCAGGATTATAAAACCTGCCCGGAAAATTGATGAAAAATGTAAAAAATATCAGAAAAAATCAGACCGGAGTTTTACAATGAAAGCATTTCTTTTTCTACGGTTTCAATTATTTTGGGAATCTGTTGTCGAAGGGCAGGGGAGAGCTCCATGCTCATTTTCTGCTCCGGGTTGATGGAAACGGTAATTAAGGTAATGTCGGGAACCTTTCCCAGCAGGATGGCCGATTCAATCATATCTTTCAGTCCCAGGTCGTGGGTGCTTAACGATTTCGGGAAATCACGGGCAAAACGCGGCCTGATCACACTGATACTTCCTTCGGGTTCGTCGTTTAATGTGGCGTCAATGATGATCATCTTTTTGTATTCCTGAAAAAGGGACAGCAACACAAAACCGCCGGTGCCCCCGTCCAGCAATTCAATATGTCCGGGCCAGTCCTGTTTTTCAAGCTCTTTCAAAACATGCACGCCGATACCTTCGTCCTGAAGCAGGACATTCCCCAGGCCCATAATCAATGTTTTTACTTTATTCATTAACCACAGATATTCTTTCTATTATTGACGGATAAAAGTAAGGAAAAGTTTGGCAACCCAAAATAAATGCGAGAATAAGGAACCCACCGCAATGAGATCACAATCAGGTGCGGTTGTTCAAAACATGCAGGGCTTTATGCCGATAAATTATCTTTTGATAAAACGTACAGGGTGAGATGCCTGTCCTTCCGATTTAATCTTTATAAAATACAGGCCGCTACTTAAAGATGACAAGTTGACTTGCTGCAAGCCACTACGATCAACTGATTTTCTGATAACAACCTGTCCCGTGTGATTGTAGATCATGATCTCGCCTGATAAAACTTTTTCAGAATCAATCTTGATATTCAGCATGTTTTCTGCAGGATTCGGGAAAATTTCGAATACCGTTTCTTTCCCGTTTTCCGGTATTCCCGTACAATTGTCTATCGTTACCACAAACTCTGCCGATGATCCTGTGCAACCGGTTTCCGTTTCTTCTTCCACTGTGATTGTTCCAGTGCCGGGATCACCCCAATGAATGGTCACCGAGCTTGTTCCCTGGCCTTCGGTAACAGTACCGCCGGTTACATCCCATGTGTACGTGCTGCCTTCGTTATCATCCGCTTCATAGTTTTCATCCTGGTTGTCGCAAACAGCATCCTCACCGTTTATTTCCGGCACGGGATTTTCAACGGTAATTGACAGTGAATCCGACGCAACACCTTCTCCGCAATCATTGATTCCGGTAACTGTTAAATAGGCTGTTCCTGCAAAATCATCACCCCAGTTCACTGTGGCTTCCATTCCATTGGCTGTAATCGTGCCTGCCTCCGAAGGGTCAAGATACCAGTTGTAATCATCGGCATCTTCCGAACCGTCTGTCGAATAGTCATTACTCTGGCCATGACATGCCAGCGTATCACCAGCCGGTTCACCAGGGGCTTCAGGGGAATAGAGCAGATAAACCTGGATTTGGTTAACCATCTCAAGAGTGCAATTATCATTGGTAGCTTTTGCAGTATAATATCCCTCATCTGTTACAAAACCGAAACTGATTTCAGAACCTGTTCCTTCTACAGTGTTACCGGTAGGGTCACCATCCAGGTACAATTCGTAGCTGACACCCGTTTCGGAACCGTTCAGCGTGAGTTCAACGCCGTCACCTCCTTCGCAGTAACCGCCGCCGCCTTCCAGTTCAAATGCTTCCGGACTGTCGAAAACAGTTCCCTGCAGTGAGTCCGACCAATCGCCATCACCACAAATGTTGGTAGCCCTTACCTTTAGGGTAAAATCACCGGTGAATCCCTCTGAAGGGGTAAGGGTTGCCTGATAGTCATCAACAGTCAGAGAACCTGCCTCCGCCGGGTTGATCACCCAGTCGTATTCCTGAGCATAAGGGACTTCGCTTGTTAAATAGACATAGTCTGAAGCATTACAAAGCAAGGTGTCACCCGAAGGTATGTCGGCCTGGGCCGGGGTTTCCAAAACAACAATATAATCTGTTACAATTTTGGTGTCTGTTCCGTTACCGTCGCTGACTGTGAGCTCCACATCATAGCTGCCGGGAGTGTCATATAAAACTGACGGATTCTGGTCAGTTGAAGTTGAGGGAGTTCCCCCGTCAAAAACCCAGCTCCACGAAGTGACCGAACCTCTTGAAGTATCGGTAAAATTAACGGTTGATCCGGCACAGGTGATGGTATCGTCGGCTGTAAAATCAGCAGCAAGCAGAGGAACCAGTGCATCCAGTGCCACTTTCTGGCTTTGCAATACTTCCTGGGAGTCGTCATCCTGCAGGAAAGCAACCAACTCACAATTTAGGTCATCCCATGAACTATTAAAAGTGAAACTCAATTCGATATCGGTAATCTGCGAAAGGTCATATCCACTTAAATCGGTTCCGTTTTCATCAGGTATCATATCCCGGTCAACAAAATTGACTTCCGTTTGTCCCTGCCAGTTGTATTGAATATCCGATTCGGTGAGGGCAAGACGGAGTTTAATATTATCCCCTGAATAACCGCCTACATCCTGAACACGCAGGGTTATGGTATAATTGTCCCCGTCATTCTCGCCGAAGATATCCAGCGTAAAATCACTGTCCATGTCAATTCTTGCGTCCACAATTGGCTTGTAGGTGCTGTACATACTCTGGGTATGCGATCCGCCCACAACATTGTCGTACGAGCCGTCAAACCAGGCTGTAGGATATCCGGTAATACCATAATAACTGTTACGCGCATTTGATTCGCTGGTAGCAAACGGATCACCGTTATGGTTTTCAATGATGGCTGCCGGATCGCCGTTGGCAATCAGGTCGTCTGCACCCATGGCCGCACCGGGGCAGTAATAACACCAGCATCCGGTACCGATCTCAACCAATACATAATTGCGGGATACCTGTTGTGAAAAGGAAAACAGGGATACCAGCAATAAGCTCATAAGCAAGTAAATTTTTTTCATTTTAATTAATTTGGGACATTGTAATTTAAAACGGTCTGCAATTATTAAATAAACTTTTCTGCTGCTTTTGAGGAAATATGCTGACTTCTCATTAATACCATTCAAAATTATAAAACATGTTAAAATGAGCGTACAACCGGGCACAGTTTAAAATGATTCCATATTATTATTTAAATGGTGGCCATGCCGTAAAGACGCGTTCAATAAAAAATTGTTTAAAAAAGTTATTTTTGAAGGATAATTCCGCTCCGGGATCAGTATTCATTTTCGGGTTCAGTTCGTGACAAATAAAAGACGGTTAAAATAGAGGATGGCAATAGTCTTGCAAATATCGGCTGTACAGTTTCAACAGAAAACCCATATCAGTGGCGTAGTACTGGAAAGCAACCTGCCTGATGGTCGCGCAAAAAGAGGAATGTTGAAAAATTTTATCACCGTGATCAGGTCATACGCCCTGAAGACATACAACAACCGGGAAATAATCATCAGGGCGGGGGATGAAAATATCCCTGCCAAAACGGATAATTACGGCAGTTTTTCCGTTGAACCTGACCGGGGCAGGGCAGGGGAGATAAATGTTTTTCTGCCCGGGGATTCCGAACCGCTACGGATCCACCAGGATTACCCCGTGTTCATTAAAGAAACGGATTTTCCACTGGTTGTCATTTCCGATATTGATGACACCATCCTTTAATGTGTAATAGTATTTTTAAGTACAGTCATATTCTGTCCCGCCAGATTCCATCTTTAATTATGATCGCGCAAGCACATTAATCAGTTTATCGCAGCCACCATTTTTTACAAATTCCGTATGATCTCCTATTGTCTTAAAACACTGTCCCGATATTTTATGACACAAAAATTCAGATCCAGTTATTCCAATGAATGCTTTTAATATTTCTTTTGCGTCTGGATTGGAATAACCGGATTTTCCAGGGTGTTTTCTACACCAGGCGAGAGAATTCAGCCATATTGCTGCACCTAGTGCACCACAAGCATTGCCACTCAAACCCATACCTCCGGCAAATCCGGCAACCATAACCATTTCTTCCCCACCGGCTCCCATTTTTTTGGCGACTTCAGAAGCGCAGCTTATGGGCAGTTGAGGTAAATCAGTTTGTTTATCGGACAATCCTTTTTTTGCTGATTGTATCGCTTCCGGAGCCCATTTTTCCGCGAGATTCATACAGATAATGTTATTAAAACCGCCGGGAAGGGATTTTAGCGCGAATTTCACTATATCAAATGTGTTTGAGAAATCACAAATTATATCCCTGCAGTTGACGGTTTTTGTCCTTTTTGAAAATGATTCCACAAGGTATTGCGTTGTCGTTATGGAGGTTGCGATGGCTTGACTACGAACATTGTGCCTGCGAAAGGATTCCGCTCCCACAGCCAATGCAGACCCCCAAAGCATTCCGCATTGATGTTGTGTGTTCATTAGTCCACCGGCTAATGGATCCGAGGCATTTTCCTCATTTTCTTTTGGATAACCAAATTCGTGGTTTAATAGATAAAAGAAGGTTTTAGAGCAAGTACCACATTTCAAAAATATCTTTTTAGCGTCTTTTGGAATCGTTTTTAAGTTATTCTCCAAGGCATTCGTCGTGGTAAACAACCTGCCGGAATTTATCATTATAACCGCCGCACCTGTTGCCGCTGCGCCTGTTGCTGTCAGCTTTAAAAATTTCCGTCGGTTCATTTTCCTTTTAATCTTCATAACTTTGCCTTTGGTTGTTCATTATTTAAATAATTCTTAATCACTTTTATTGTGTATCTGATATCACTGGCAGAAGTGTCGATACCCAAACTAATTCGGATAGTTTCCTTTGCAGCTTGATCTGATAATCCGATTGCTTTTAGTACGTGCGAAGGTTTATTTGCATGAGTGCTGCACGCCGATCCTGATGAAACAGCAATGCCATGATAATCGAGCATCATCATCAATTCTCTGCTATTTATATTCGGGAATGTCACACTAATTGTATTTGGCAAACAATCTTTTTCGGGTGAATTGATGATTATATCCGATTTAATTTCTTTCAGTTGCTTGATAAGTTGCTCTTTCAAATCTCTTATCTTTTCGGCATAAGCCAGAAGTTTTTTAACATCCTGACAAGCTGTTCCAAATCCAGCAATATTATGAACTGCTTCGGTACCGGCACGCATACCTTCTTCCTGATGTCCACCATGTATAAAAGGTTCAAGCGGACTACTTATTTTTGCATATAATGCCCCAACACCCTTTGGACCATAAAGCTTATGTGCCGAAAACGAGGCATAATCGACATCCAATTCTTTTACGTTAAGGGGCATCTTGCCGAATGCCTGAACACAATCTGACAGGACAAGGACATTATGTGCCTTTGCGATTTTTGAAATTTCTTTAACATTCTGGATAGTGCCAATCTCATTGTTTGCTAAGATACAGCAAATCAAAAAGGTATCCTCGTCAATAAGCTGTTCTAATTCTGGAAGAGATATACGTCCACAAGTATCAACGGAGCAACATTGAACAATAATTCCCTGTGTTTTTAAAAATTCTAATACATTAATTATCGAAGGATGTTCTATCGGTGTAGAAATAATCTTTTTCTTTTTGGGATAGAAATGATTGCTCAACGATTTTAACACGGTGTTGTTTGATTCGGTAGCACAACCGGTAAAATAAACCTCGTGTGGATGAGCATGAATAGCATCAGCAACTTGTTGACGTGCCTTTTCCATAATTTGAGCCGACATTCTACCCATACTATAAGCCGATGAAGGATTGCCCCAATAGTATTTCATTATCCGGCTCATAGTCCTGCGAACACGGGTGCTAACAGATGTAGTAGCATTATTGTCAAGATAAACGCTTTTTCTAAAACGGAAAAAATTACTAAACATATCTATAAACTATTCCGGAGTTTCAATGTTATAATTTTACAAGAGTATCAATCAGTTTTTCACAACCACCGTTTCTTATATATTGCGAATGCTCATCAATCGTCTTAAAGCGCTGACCGCAAATCTTATTACAGATCATTTCGGAATCGGTTTCGATATAAAATGCTCTTAATATTTTTTTGGCTTCCTGATTATCAAAAAAAGCTGGGGTTTTCCCAGGGTGTTTTTTATGCCAATCGAGCATCTTCAACCATATTACCGCACTTAATGCTCCGCAGGCATTACCACTCAAACCAATACCTCCGGCAAAACCTGCAACCATAACAGCCTCTTCGTCACTTGCGCCTATTTTTTTAACAACTTCAGAAGCACAACTTATACAAGGTTGGTTATGTTGGA
Source organism: uncultured Lentimicrobiaceae bacterium (assembly GCA_964567945.1). Lineage (GTDB taxonomy): Bacteria > Bacteroidota > Bacteroidia > Bacteroidales > F082 > JAADID01. Next base: position 5,606 of record CAZMOS010000093.1, on the reverse strand, counting down.
CTGGCTTTTCCGACAACCCCCGATTTGCAGCCTGAATGGCTTCAGGTGTCCATTTTACTATAAGATTGAAGCAGGGGCTATATATAAAACCCCGCATAATGGTCTTAACTAGATATATAGCAAAATCAAGTTTGTTTTCCCAATCAACTCCAGATATATCACGGCAGTTGACGGTTTTTGTTCTTTTAGTAAATGATTCCACAAGGTGTTGAGCCGCTGTAATTGCTGTAGTAATTGCTTGATTGTGATCATTGTATCTGCGAAACGATTCCACACCAACAGCCAAAGCACCTCCCCACAGCATTCCACACTGATAACCCTTCCCGGCAATTCCTCCCGCTAACAGGTCGGATGCCCGCTCCTCGACTTCTTTGGGATTATCAAACTCATAATTAAGCAGATGAAACATTGCATGAGAACAAGCCCCACATTTCCAGAATACTTTTCTGGGATTTAATTTTACCTTATTAGAATTATTCATGTGTTAATTCCTTAATTATCTTTCAATTGGCAGTAATTATTTTTTGTCTATACTTTATAAAAGTCCAACATAAACCTATAACAAACGGAACAGTCATTATTAAAAGGTAAAGAAAATCATTTCCGAACCCAAATTCATATTTAATCCTGTTTTCTATATCATGAATCAAAATTATTGTAATATATGCAACAGGCAGAAGAAACCAAGTCAATATATTCCAAATCAAATGCTTATTTATCTTTTCAAGTTTATTAAGAAAAATTGTTAAGGAAAGTACGCATATCAAGAGAGAAAAGATAAATGTAGATAAAATTGACATTACAATTACTGATTTGGCTGTTAGCCATCCGCTTTGATAATTATCAATGATCGCATATATGATACAAAAAAACAGTATAAATATTGATGGATAGATTACTGCTTTTTTATAATAATTGAATAAATTCATATTTTTATTTTATTACGTTTTATGTATGACCGTTTTATTATCTATATTGTTACATAAAATTTTGATATTTTTTAAAATGACGCACAACATAATAGTGTTATATCAATCGTCCTACGCAAAGATATGCAAGCTGGCGATAATTAAAAATCACGGGAAGAAAGCCCTACCCTCCGGCCAGGTCAAAACATATTTCCGTTTTTGTTTTGGTGTTGCACAAAGCCAGTATTCCGAAATACCTGATTTTATATTATCCGCATTGCAGCCCATGCAATAAAAAGCACCTGATAAACTCATCAGCATTTGGAGTTATCTGTTTGTTGAATATACCCGTTTTATAATTTTTAAACCTGAATGAGTTGTCATTTTGCGGTTGCCCCCAACAAACACCGCCTGTCCGGCTAAGGACGAAAAGGATGATTGATTATTAGCGGTAGTTATTTTCTTATCAAATTATTAAAATCTATGGTGTATTTTTTTAATTCATGAGTGTTTGCCGATCAGAAATAACAGTCTCTTCATATTGTTTATTTATTTGGTTATATGTCTAATGTTGGCAGCCGTTTATTATGTTTAATAAAAAGAACTTGTTGGCCTGATGCCTAATCATATCTTATGATTCCTGAACTATCTTTACATGTAGTCCTCTCTTAAAGGATAAAATGTGTCAACAATTTTGCAGTCGGTAATTGCCTTGCCTGAATTTTCTTTTTTTTGTTTCTGTTGATTTAACTATCATTCTAAAATTATTTAATTTTATACCTGTCCGCCTGGTCAAATAGTGTCAGATCCTTATACCCCTTTTTAATTTTAGCAGAATGTCTCACGTCCTTGTCAATGTAGTATGTGTCTCCTTTTCTTAAAATTACCGGCTGACCTGCGATGGTTAATTCCATCTCACCGTCAAGCACCACTCCCCATTGTGCATTGTGCGAATGTTCCGGCACTTCTACATATTTGTCGAATTCCATAAATATGAATTGTTGCTGCCCGGCTTGTATCAAGTGTGATTCAACTCCATCAACCGGGATATCAGCACTGTTGTGTTTCGTAATTATTTCCGGAAAGAATGTTTCTGCTTCCATTGTCGTATTTTTTTGATGGTTGCTAACAACCAGCACTTGGCCAGTTATGGCTGGAAAGGGCACTTGATTTGTGTGGGCTGGCTCAATTTTTAATGTTTATAAATCTCAAATGTTCCCGTTTCCGGGTTGTTTGCGGTTGACATATAGTAAAAAATCAGATTATTCTCATCTAACTGGAAAACGGAAATCAATTGTTCATTCACCGGAGGAATTATAGAGTCGTCCATAATTCCAATTATTTTTATTGAAGATTCGTTATTTTCAAAAGCCCAATTAAGTTGTTTTATGTTTCCGTCGTTAGTATAAATCAATGTACCATCACTTTTAAAATCAAATGATATATTTTTTTGGTTTCCTTTTTCATCATCTGGTTTTTGATTCTTGTTATTATCTACCATTTCATAGTCATGAAACCATACTTGTGCGGTCAATAGATTGGATTTTGTTTTTTCTGAATCATTCTTTTTACACCCGGTAAATGAAATGCAAAAAATTGTCAAAATAAGTATTGCAGTTTTCATAATTATCAGATTAAATTAATTTTATATGTTAATCTCCAAGCTTGCATACAACACCTCGTCCAAATAGCTCAAGCTCCGATTAAGTTATTGAGAATTAATTGTTTGCCCCTTTTTATCTTTAATCATAATGAAATCTACATTTTGCAATTAATATTTCATCATCCTTCACTGCATAAATAAGCCTGTGTTCGCCATCAATCCTACGAGACCAAAATCCTTTGTATTTAAACTTTAATGGTTCGGGTTTCCCTAACCCGGAAAACGGTGTTCGAGAAATGTCTTTTAGCAGATCATTTATTTTCTTGACATACTTTTTGTTGGTTTTTTGCCAGTATAAGTAATCTTCCCAGGATTCATCGACAAAAATGTATTTCATAATTCAATAATGTCTTTTTGAAACGATGAACCTTTTTTTAATTTTTCAATTGCCGAATCAAGCCTGGATTCATTCTTTTTGGATGATAATTCGTGTTGTGTTGCAGTCAAAGAATTATACTCCTCCAGTGAAATAATGACTACGCCAGAACCTTTGCCACGATTGATAATCAGTGTTTCGAAATTCTCAGTCACTGAATCAAGATATTTTTTGACATTTTTTCTAAAGTCTGAAATTGTTGCTGTTAACATAATTATAAAATTTAGTACATAATAATGTACAAATATACGTACAAAAATTGAATTGTCAAAATATTTTTCTTTCTCAAACTGGGTGTAACGAAATAGTGTTATATCAATCGTCCTACGCAAAGATAGGCAAGATGGCGATAAGTAAAAAATCACGGGAAGTTATTTAGCAATAGCGTGGAAAGGATGATAGATATAACCCGGTTGTTTTCTTTTATCAGATATCAGAGTTTGATGAATTTATCGGTCCCTATTATCTTCTTTTTATGTGAAACGCTGATCATATACAAACCTGCGGGCAATCCTGAAACGTCTATGGTTTTCTGATGTTTCTTCGTTGATATGAAACGGATAACTTTTCCGGTGATATCCGTTAGCGTGATATTGAACTGGGAGTATTCTGTATCTATATTGACATTCAGATAATTGTCGGCAGGATTGGGGAAAACGGAAATTATATTTGTTTTGGCCGGTTGTTCAGTTTCACTTGTACCTGTCAGTCCGTTCTCATTGTACATGGCCAATCCTCCCGAATAAAGGGAGGAAGCGGTAACCCATTTTGTATTGTTATAGTCAAGGACAATATGTCTGGTATAAGTCCCCGGCAGCCCGGAATTCGTACAGTTGAATGAGGTCCACTCCGTACCGTCGAATTTAGTAAGTCCACCGTACATCGTGCCTAACCACAGACTGTTATCCGTATCAACTATAATTGCAAAAACACAATTATCTGGAATTCCGGAGTTTTCATCGTTGTAAACAGTCCAGCTCTGACCATCATATTTAACCAGGCCTTTATACCTTGTCCCTATCCACAAAGTGTTTGTACTGTCAACGGCAAGCGAACATATCCAGCTATCGGGTAAACCGGAATTGATCGTGTCAAAAACCGTCCAGATGTTGTTTTCAATTTTAACCAATCCTCTCCATGTACCGACCCATATTATACCAGATTTGTCAATACTTATGCAACTGACTTTATCGTAAGGCAAATCCGAATTGGAAGAGTTATAAATAGTCCAGGAATCATAATTGCTGATCTTTATCAGTCCGCCATGATCCATACCTCCCGAACTCGTGCCAATCCATTTATTGTTGTTTTCATCAATCGTAATGCAATTGATCTGTCTGGATGTCAGTGGCGAATTATCCAAAGTATAAACCGTCCATTCCTGATTATGATACTTGATGAGTCCGTAAAAGAGGGCACCGAACCATTTTGTTCCGTCTTTTTCACATGCAATCGCCCGGATATCGTCTTTTTCAAGCGGTGTATTCTGTGTAGAATACGATGTCCATACATTATCTTTGATATTTGCAAATCCATTGTTTGTCCCCAGCCAGACCGAACTGTCAACATCGAGAGCCAGACCGGTTGGCGTATTGTTAGGCATCGGGGAGCCATTGGTTTCATACCGAACCCATTTTGTGCCGTCAAACGAAATGATACGGCCTGCCTGGTAATAGTCAAGATCGTTTATTATCCATACTGCATTGTTATTGTCAATGGCCAGTGATTTTATTCTGTTGTTTGGCAATATTGAATTCGTATCGTTGTAAACGGTCCATGAATTACTGTCATAATATGCCAATCCTGAATCAAATGTTCCGACCCAGATATTATTATCCAAATCACAGACTACCGATGTAATCATGTTATCTGGAATTCCGGAATTTTCAGTGTTGTAAACAATCCAGCTGCTGCCGTCAAACATGGTCAAACCTTCATAGGTGCCGATCCATTTATTTCCCAGTTTATCAATATCTATCGAGGACACCTTATTGGTAGGAATGCCGGAGTTTGCTGTGTCAACCATTTCCCAGTTATTTCCGTCAAACTTTGCCAGCCCTCCTTCAGTGTATTGCTGCCAATATACAATTACCCAAACGGCACTGTCGTTTTCCAGCAGCACTTTCCCAATGGAATTGGTGGGCAAAGGGGAATTACCCATATTGAAAACTTCCCATCCGGAACCGTCATTGTGGAACAAACCTGAAAGATCCGTACTTACCCACACGCCACCGTTATCATCAACCGTTATGGAGTTATACTTTTTGTAATTTGGCAGGTCGTAATAAATCCAGTCGTTTCCGTTAAAACTTGCCAGTCCGCCGCAAAACGTTGTACCGAGGTTTCCAACCCATATATTTCCGTTTTTATCCGCCTCAAGACACCGGACATTATTCTGCTGAAGTCCTGAATTGCCGGTATTCATATATTCGGTTTCTCCTGTGGAGATGTTAATTTTGACAATTCCCCCGTCTGTTCCCACCCAGTTATAATTTTCCCGGATAACCTGGCAGTTGACTCTGTCGCCATTGGTATAAACCATCCAATTTGAATCCTGAGGGAATAAAGCCAAAGCAGGATACAGGTAAAAGATCGAAACCAGAAGCATTTTTAAAAGAGGTTTCGTAAAATGAGATTTATACAAAATAATAATCAGTTT
>CAZMOS010000092.1:0-14517 GCA_964567945.1 uncultured Lentimicrobiaceae bacterium | reverse complement strand
AAGCAAATAAAACCCAATAATCTTCCACCATTCCATTTTTCCCAACTTTGGACAGGCTCTTCCATGTCCGCCATCGCGGACTCTGGAAGGTCTGCCCATTGCAACCTATACCTCAATATCCACTACTCCGCACAACCTTCTTTGCCAAAGCCCACATCAGCAATCCCCGGCTGGCCATAAACAGGTTGAGGGCAAACCAGAGTCCGTTATTCCCATAAGTATCAATGGTGAGCCAGTAGGCAGGTGCAAAAACGAGTAGCGAGGCTGCAATCATCGTGTTACGCATGGCTTTTGCCGCAGTGATGCCGATATAAACGCCATCCCAGATGAATGCGGCGCTGCTTGTCACGGGCAGAATTATAACCCACCATTTGTAATCCATGGCAGTGAATATCAGTGAATCGTTGTTGGTCATAACCCGTAAAAGAGTTTGCAACAATGAAAAATATAACATGCTGAAAACGACAGCCGAACCCCAACCCCAGTAAAAAAGGTGCCGGATTGTCTTTTTCAGCAACAACCGGTCGTTTGCACCCTTGGCTTTGCCGGTCAGTGCTTCACCTGCAAAGGCAAAGCCGTCGGCGAAATAGGAGAAAATGAAAAAGAACTGGAACAGAAGGCTGTTGACGGCAAGTATCGTATCACCGATGCGTGCGGAGCGGCTGGTAAAAAAAGTAAGCACCAGGATCAAAAGCAGGGTTCGGATAAAAATATCTGTATTAACCCTGAAAAACCGCACCAGGGCATCGGCTTTAAGGATCGCGGCAGAAGCATATTTTACAAGGTAAACTTTGAAATGTTTCTTTAAAAAAACAAAGGCCAGGATCAGCCCGCTGTATTGTGCCAGCACACTTGCCATGGCCACCCCGTCAGAGGTCATTTTCAGGCCGATAATGAAAAGAAAGTTGAAACCGATATTCAGCGAGTTGACCACAATGGCAATGATCATGGGTATCCGGGCATTCTGCAAACCGAGGAACCATCCGTTCAGGGCGTACAGCCCCAGGGTTGCCGGAGCGGCAAATATCCTGATGTAAAAATATTGCCGTGCCAGCGTTTTGACTTCCCGGCTGCCGTCGAGCAATTTAAAAGAAAGCCACTGGATAGGATATTGCAAAATGATCAGCAGCAGTGCAAGAAGAAAAGCTACAGCCACCGAACGATACAGGATCATTGTGATCTCTTTTTTATGGCTGGCACCGAATGCCTGTGCCGTAAAACCGCTTGTACTCATCCGCAGAAAGCCGAAACTCATGTAGATCACATTGAATATGGCTCCGCCCAGGGCAATGGCTCCGATGTAAACAGGATTGTCCAGGTGTCCCATCATGGCCATATCCACAAGACCCAGTAAAGGGACAGTGATATTACTGACAATGTTGGGAACGGAAAGACGAAGTATCTGACGGTTGAGAGAAATCACAATGTTCAATTTTCAAAAAACAAATGAACAATAAATTGAGGAATTTATTTGCTGCTTTTTCTTTGTAGTCCGGAATTTGATAATTATCTTTTGTGCAGCCCGCATTCTTTGGCTTCTGCATTTTCCCACCACCAGCGTCCGGCCCTGATTTCTTCACCGGTTTCAACGGCACGGGTACACGGCTGACAGCCAATGCTGGGATAGCCTTTGTCATGGAGGGGATTGTAAGGTATATTATGGGCGTCAATGTAATCTCTTACTTCTTCTTCGCTCCAGTACAACAGGGGGTTTATCTTCACCAACCCGTTGTTATTGTCCCATTCTACCACTTTCAGGTTGTTTCTTGATTCAGACTGGTCTCTTCTCAGGCCGGTTATCCAGGCATCAAGACCTTTCAGGGCACGGGATAAAGGTTTTAATTTACGGATTGCACAACACAGTTTGCGGTTTTCAATATTTTCATAAAAAAGGTTTATCCCTTTTTCATACACCATTTTTTCAACTTCGGCGGCATCGGGAAAAAACACCTGAATATGAATACCGTATTTATTTATCGTTCTGTCGAGGAGATCGTAAGTTTCAGGGAAAAGCCGGCCCGTGTCCAGCGTGAAAATCTTTATGTTCCTGTTGATCCTGATAGCCATTTCGGTCAATACCTGGTCTTCAAGCCCCAGGCTGGTTGACAGGGCGATCCTGTCTTTGAAATGATCTATAAAAAAGCGCAGTATTTCATCAGGAGAGGCGTGGCTGAATTTGTCGTTCCATCTCCTGATGGTGTTTTCGTTTACCATAGATGCCGTATCAGGAAGTGCAAATATAAAAAATTTATTACGGGAAAATTAAAAACCTGCCAGAAGACCTGTCCCTCCAATAATGAAACCTGCAAGGACATTGATTGCTTTTATTTTAATAAAGCTTTTTTGTGATTCGGCCAGTAACGGCAGACTGCCATGCCCGTCCTGGACAATGGAACTGGCAAGCAAGATACTCAAGGGGATAGTGCCTGCGGCAAATAAAATGACAAATATAAGATGCGGTCCCGATTCGGGAATGATGCCGATTAGTATGGCAAAAATAAGTACGAGAAAAAGATTACTGCTGATGACATTCTCCAGGTCAACATAACGGGTTAAAATGTAGAGGGCGAGCAAGGTACCGAAAGTCCAGAGAAATATTTTTAAAAAGTGTTTTTTCAGTATGTGGTTAACCAGGTGTTCTTTCAGGAAATGGTCGCTGACTGTCAGGGTGATAAAAAGTGAAATGGCCAGTACCGCCAGGAAAGTGATCCCGACCCATTCGGGATGCTCATGACCTGCGTGCTTCCCTGTGCCGAGAAGTTCGAGGCCCTCCAGCAGGTTGTTGAAATTAATGATGACGATGAGGGCTGTAAGAAACAGGAACAATATAAGGATAATCCTGATCCTGCTGATATGCCTGATCTGGTAAATCCAGGCTCTTTTTTCAAAACAAACACATTCGGGTTCATCCTGATGGATATCGAAATGCTTAAGCGACCGGTCCGAATGTTTTTTGCTGAAATACTGAACGATAAATCCCGTGGCCAGTGCGATTACAAAAAGCAGGACATGAATAAGGATGGCAGCCTCGGGAATCATGGAAAACATAAAAAAAGATTCGTCACCTGATGTGGCGATCATGGTAGCCACCAGCGCCCCGGTTCCGATAATGTTATGCACGTAAAGCGAAACAGCCGTGTAAGCGCCCAGGCAACCGGGAATAATCCCGAGTACCGTTCCCAGCAGGATCTGTCTCCAGGGGCTGTCCTGGAGTTTCCGGCTCCATAAACCTTTCGATAAAACATTCAGGTAATCAATGATCAGCATCATGGACAAAACAAAAAGCGTGATGCTTAAGCTTTGTTTGAAGATTAAAAAGATTTCCATTTTGCCTGATGTTTTTATCTGACTTCAAATGTAGTAAAGAACAGGATAAAAATCCAGTGAGAACATGGATGGTGCGTAATTTAGAATTCCGGAAAAATAAGGGGATTAACGCGCTGGAAAAAAGGATTTTTTATCATCATGGCTATTCTTTTCGACCTGGCGGGTGCAAGCCCCCGTTTGTGTGGCCGGGCAGGCACACGCCAGATCAGTCTGGGCTTTTTCCCGGCGGGTAGCTTTATTCCCGCCGGGTCGGGAATCTTCAATAGATAATTGATTTTTACAACTCTCTGAACAACAAATGGTGAAATAAGTTTTGGTAATTCATAGGATTGGGATTGTCACCTCGGCTCGTTTTGGAACGAGCCTCCTCACAACTAAACGAAAATAGTAGGTGGACGGTTTCATATTTGGGATTTCAATATTATCTTTTTCTTTTCTGTTTGGGCAGGATCATTTTGTAGTCCACTTCGGCTTTTCCTGTGGAAATGTCTTTGAGTTTGCCTTTCAGCAGAACTTTTTTGAAATGGGGGATACGTTCCACGAACAGGATGCCTTCCGTATGGTCATATTCATGCTGGATGATACGTGCGGCTACGCCGTCGAAACGTTGGTTTTCATGATAAACCCAGTCTTCATCGTAATAGTTCATGTAGATAACAGGCTTTCTCCTGACATATTCCCTGATGCCCGGCACACTGAGGCAACCTTCTTCAAAGTCCCATTCCTCGCCTTGTTCTCTGGTGATTCTGGCATTAATGAACACTCTCCGGAAATCCTTGATTTCAGGATGTTCTTCGGCATAAGGTGTGGCATCCACAATGAAAAGCCGGATGGCCCGGTTGACCTGTTGGGCGGCCAGGCCCACGCCGTTGGCCTCGTGCATGGTTTCAAACATCTCTTCAATCAGTTGTCTGAGTCCGGGGTAATCAGCCGTAATTTCTTCACCTTTCTTTTTCAATGTAGGATGCCCGTATACTGTAATGGGTAACATTCTTTTTTAATTTCAGTTTTACTTTCTGTTTAACGATTCCATGTACGATTGCAGGATCAGCGTGGCGCTTATGGTGTCCACCAGCGCTTTATCCTGCCGTTTTTTCTTTCCCAGTCCGCCTGCCAGCATAGTATCCTGTGCAATCCTCGACGTAAACCGTTCATCGTACCGGTCAATTTTTATGTGGGGAAATGTTTTTTTCAGCTTTTTGACAAAAGGTTCCACAAACCGGCTGGAATCCGACGGTTTGTTTTTCATGTCGGTGGGTTTGCCTACCACAATGCAGTCCACTTTTTCTTTTTCCAGATAATTTTTCAGGAAATCCCAGATGTCTTTCACGTGAACGGTTGTCAGCCCGCCGGCGATGATCTGAAGTTCATCCGTAACGGCGATTCCAACCCTTTTCTGTCCGTAGTCTATTGCTAATATTCTCCCCATAAAGCGGCTGCAAAAATAAAACTTTTGTTAAAGGCATTGAGATTTCTTTTTTAATCTATCTTTTGTTTATTTTTAGTTTTTCAAAGTTTAAAGATGGAACAGATAAAAGAACTGATAGAAAACGCCTGGGAGAACAGGGAATCCCTTTCGGACAAGCAGGTCAGGGAAGCCATTGAATATGTTATCGAAGAGCTGGACAAAGGTCGTTTTCGTGTGGCCGAACCCAAAGGCGATGACTGGCAGGTGAATACCTGGATCAAAAAAGCGGTGATCCTTTATTTCCCCATCCGGAAAATGGAAACCACCGAAACGGGTATTTTTGAATTTCATGATAAAATACCCCTGAAAAAAAATTATGCTGAGCAGGGTGTCAGGGTGGTTCCCCATGCGCTGGCGAGGTACGGTGCTTATATTGCCAGAGGGGTTGTGATGATGCCTTCATACATCAACATCGGCGCGTATGTTGACGGCGGTACGATGGTGGACACGTGGGCTACGGTGGGTTCATGCGCCCAAATAGGCAAGCACGTCCACTTGAGCGGGGGCGTGGGTATTGGCGGCGTGCTGGAGCCTGTGCAGGCCGCTCCGGTGATCATCGAGGACAACTGTTTTATCGGTTCGCGCTCCATTGTAGTGGAAGGAGTGAGGGTTGGCAGGGAAGCCGTTCTGGGAGCCAACGTGGTGATTACGAAATCAACCCGGATTATTGACGTGAGCGGAAAAGAACCGGTGGAATACCGGGGTTTTGTTCCCCCGCGGTCGGTGGTCATTCCGGGCAGCTATCCGAAAAAATTCCCCGCCGGGGAATACCAGGTTTCCTGCGCGCTGATCATCGGGCAACGCAAAGAATCAACCGACAAAAAAACTTCGCTGAATGATGCACTGCGGGATTATGATGTTTCCGTTTAATACTTTTTAAAGGAATGAAAGCAGGAAGCTGAAAAAAAGCTGAATATTTTTACAAAGTTCGTATTTCTTCTTTGGGCGAAAACACTTATCCGTTTTTTCATACGGAAGTGTTTTTCAGATTATTATTCAGCTAATATCCATAAAATAAATAAATAAAAACAAATATATCTCGTGTGTTTTTTGATTACTTGTTTTATAATGTATTATTACATAACTGTTTGTATTGATGGCTAAAACCGGCTTTTTAATTTCTGATCCCGGATAAATATACAAGAAACGCGTCTTTAATTTGCCCGAGGTCAAGCTGAACGGGATCATCATCAATGTCAATCGGAAAATCAAAATCAATAGTATCAAAGTTGGTCACTTTTAAGCCAAAAGAAGGAAACCCATGAACATATTCTTCCTCCGTCTCCCAGTGCAGCCCCCCGTAACCGAAATCCGTCACTTCAATGGAAATGTATTCCTCCAGTCCATGTTCCTTTAGTTTTTCCAATGCCCATTCTTCAAAATTGCTGACAGGTTCGTGCAGGTCTTGCTCAATTTCGCCCATCCTGTGTGCGATCAAAATTTCCCTGATGGTTCTTGTTTCGTCGTACAGCAAATTTTCGATCTCTGCCATTACATTCTCCTCATCTTCTTCATCTTCCGTCTCTAAACTTCCAATCTCCTGTCCGGCAAGAATGACCTTAAGGGTTTCTGCGGTCTTTTTTATTTCAAGCAATCCTTTGGGGACGTGAATACCGGTCAGCTCCAGAATTTCGTTTTCGGTTTTTTCAATTAATTTTTTCATGTGTTTACAATTTTAAAAAATCCTGATACAAATGTAATTACAAAACTCCCCTCCCCGGAGGGGCTGGGGGTGGGTTATTTATCTGTAATCATTCCATTTCGATTCTATGCAATTAGTACACATCTGTTTGTCAGGTGTATTTATTCTTGTATCGCCGGTTTACTTTGCTCTGTGGAATAGCGGTCAGGCAGCACCTGCCAGCCATTGGCAGATTGAATCATGTAAAAACCGGAGGTGCCAACCTGCGAGGGTGCGCGTTCTCCCTGAACAATGACAACGATGAGTTCTACCAGATACACCCCCTTTCTGTCCGTAGGTTGGAGGCTGTTATACTTAAACCCGGGTGCAAAGGGATGTTTGTAACGCCAAAAACCTGCCGGATGGGCAACGGCGGGCTTTTCCCTTCTGACAAAAAATTCACCGGACTCCAGGTCGGATATTATGAGATTTGAACCCGACAAATCGTAGTAAGCCGACAGCGTTTTAAAATCTTCTTTCGTCAGCAGTTCAGTGATTGTTTGCACAGCTTCTTCCGGGGAGGCAAAGTACCGGGCCATTGAATCTTCTTTATGATTTTTATCCTGTGTCATGGTGCATCCGCATAAAAACAGCAATAAAAGCGAGTAGAAATAAACAGCATGACTCATAGTATTAATTGCCTGATTGTGATTGCCTAAAATAACCTGCCACTGAACCATTCCGGTGGTGGACCTTTCGCGGACCATCCCCAGTCGTTCAGGGTTTGAATAAACAGTTCCCTGTTGTACCTGTCGTAGTGGTAGGGATTTAATCCTGATATAAAAAAATCCCCGGAATTTTCTGCGGCTTTACGGGATTCTTCCGCATCCTTCCGTGAGCTGATTAAAGCGCCCTTTTTCCCGCCGAATTGCGGGAGCAGTCCCGTAAGCCGGTGCTTTTTCCCGCCGGCCGTGAACATGTAAGGATGGACAAACCGGATGCCGAGGTCTTCGGCTGCCTTCTGCCACGACCTTTCCGGCCTGTCGAACAAATCATCAATTCCGGGAGGATTTTCCACAGCTTTAAGCCCGTCATCCTCAAAAACTGCATACTCCGCATATTCCCCTTCCATAAATGCAACTGTCCATTTTTCGAAAAAAGCGTCAACCTGCACTTCCACCCGGCCACTTTTCCCGGGCGTTTTCAGTGTGAAAGGAAATTTCTCTTTCCTGATCCGTTTCAAAAATTCCGCAAGTGTCATTTTATCGGGCCTTGTTTTATTTTTTCTGTCCTTCAACAATGGAAAACATCGATGCCGTCGGAATGATTTTCACCAACTTCAATCCTGCCGTTTGAAAAAGTGCTGTAAACTCTTTTGCAGTACGCTCTCTTCCCCCCTTATTGATGAGTAGCATCTGCAAATCAACAAATTTGTTCATGTCGCGACCGTTCCCCGGTTTGATGACCGCATCAACAACAAGTATCCTGGCATCGTCCGACATGGCCTCCCTGCAATTTGAAAGTATCCGAACGGCTAAATCATCTTCCCAGTCATGGATGATTTGCTGCATGATGTACAGGTCGCCTCCTGCGGGAACAGAATCGAAAAAGCTGCCTCCGACCACCTCACAACGGGAAGCAATGCTTTCATCAATTTCAGAGGCGCTTTCAACGACTTTTGGAAGATCGAAAAGCACCCCATGCACATCAGGGTATTTTTTCAGGATATGTGCCAGCAGCGACCCCTGACCTCCCCCGATGTCAACTACCTTTCTGAATTTATTAAAAGGATATGACGCAGCAATGACCGGGCAATTCATATTGGATACCCTCGTCATCCAGTCGTTAAAAACCTGTGCCTGTTCAGGATGCTCATCGAGGTAGTCGAAAAAGTTTTTTCCAAAAACATGTTTGAAAGCATTTTCCCCGGTTTTTAACGAATGCATGATATTTCCCCAGGGTTCACGCCAGATGGGATCGCCAATCAGAAGGGCAAAAGGCATGACAGACCAGGGGTGGTCTTTTTGAAGGGTTTCCGCGGCTGTTGTCAGTTTAAAAAATTTGTCAGCGGTTTCTTTAAAAATACCGACACTGGCAAGCACTCTTAACAACCGGTAAAGGGCATCGGGATTTGTTTCGGTTTCTTTTGCCAGATCATCCACACTTTTCGGGCCGTCTTTGAGCAGGTCGGCAATGTCGAGTTTAGCGGTAGCATAAAGAACCTGGGAACCCATCGTTCCGCCAGCCATACTCAGTATCTGGACAAACGGCGGTGAAAGCCGGTTGGCAAAATCGAGTATTCCTGCCTGAACAGACTGCATGGTTTTTACAATAAATGCAGGTGGAATGGATTGCGGTTTTTCTTTTTTCATAAAACACCTCCTTTTAACAGATAATAATTTGGGTTTTTTTAAAAGTGTGTTGAACTCAATCTCTGGCAGCTAAAGATCGTTATTGCTGAACAATACCCGCTATCTTTCCGAAAAGACAAGATAGCAGGAGATTTGCTCATAACTTTAAAAAAGCATTATGAGTAAAAGTAAACAAAAAAAATCAAATACCTGATGGGAAAGCCGGCTCTATCACCAGTGGATCACCAAGGACTTTTGTTTAGCAAGCCAGACGTGAGGTTCCCGGTTTCAGGGAACACTTTTCCGAATTCCATCGTTATCATTTTTAAAAGTTAGCATAAGCAAACCGGAAACTTTTGCTTTTGTTGTCTTCCGGTTGAATTGTCAGCATTTCGTTATCTTTATCTATCGAAAATACAATTGTTTTACCGGATAAATGAAAAAATTCAGGTTTTTTGTAATAAATCCCTGTCAGACGATACTTTGTAAGAAACGAGAATACAGATGAAAAATTTTAAAGAAGAATTCCTTGAAATATTGTCCCGTTACCAGGGGATTCTTCATAAAGTCAATCTGATCTACTTTAGAAACCGGGAAGACCGGGAAGACAATTTTCAGGAAATCGTTTATCAGTTATGGAAATCGTATCCGACGCTGCGCAACAAAGAAAGTATCGGATCGTGGATTTATGCAGTGTCCATCAACACATCGCTTTCACGGTTGAAAAGGAACAATTCAAAAGTGGAGTACCGGGATGAGGTGCCTGAACCGGAAAACAACGAAGATTTCTTCGCGGATTTTTCGGCCAACGAACAGTTAAAAATGCTGCTTCAGGCCATTTACAGGCTGAATCCCGTGGACAGGTCAATCATCCTTTTGTACCTTGAGGAAAAAAGTTATGAAGATATCTCCCGGATAACAGGTCTGACCATATCCAATGTGGGCGTGCGCATCAACAGGGCAAAAAAATTATTGAAACAACATTTAAATCATTTGGATCATGACAACCGATAGCTTACACAATATCTGGAAACACGTTGATTCCGGTATTGAACAAAAACCTGAAAAAGAACTGGATTCGATCCTGGAAAGGAAAATAAAGAAGACCATGAACAAGTTCTATATGTCGCTTGCTGTCTCCGTTACAGTGAGCGTCGGGTTTCTCGTATTTCTCATCATGGCGGCAATCAACAAACCTGATGATATCCTTTATCAGGTCAATAATTACACGCTTGCCGCATTGGTACTTTTTTCGTTGGGCAGTTCACTGTGGTCATGGTACAAGCTGCAAAACAACAGAAACAACCTACCTTTGAAAGAATGGCTTGAGGTGAGGATCGGATGGTTATCCGGGTGGCTTCACAATAAGCTGGTTTATTTTCTGTTACCCGTTTTGTTTTTGATGACGTTTTTCTCCCTTCATTTTTATGATCCCTACCTCTCATTCACCGGAGAAGCGCTTAAAACGGAGATGCTGATCGGTGTAGCTGTCGGACTGCTGGTCGGCGGGATTGTGGTATTTTTTGTCTTCAGGTCGAAACGCAGGTACTATCTCCGGAAGCTGGAATACCTGAAAAAATTGCATGACGAGCTTGATTCTGAAAATTAAACCTGAATTTAGTTCCTTCGTTCTAATGATGAATCCGGGTTTAACTGACAACCATTTCACAAAACACACTGGAGTTGTCAACTGTGTGAATTGTTGTTGTGACATCAAAGCCGGAGGCCAGTTCGAGGAATTTTTGTTCCGAAAAAGTTGTCGCTTTAGACCCGTCTTTACAAATGATCACTCCCTCTTTTGTTTGCCCGTAATCAATCTCACCGATCAGTCCCTGTTCAGCCTGGATTTGAAACCACTCAAGCCGGTGATCCCAGAATTTTTCCGAGTAGGAAGAGAAAAGAAGAGTGCCGCCTTTTTTTGTAACACGTATTGATTCTGCTATCAGCACTACAGGATCAATCTTGAACGCCGAAATGCCGTTTTGAACACAGATAACCTTATCAAAAGAATCGTTGTCGAATTTTAAGTCTGCGGCATCCATCGTGTAAAACTCACAATTTTCATTGTTTCCGGCAAATTCCCCCGCCAACCGGATATTGTCTTCCGAAATATCAATACCGGTCACTTTTTTTGCTTTTTCCAACAGCCTTACCGCAACCCTGCCGTATCCGCATCCCAAATCCAGTACGACATCGGAAGGATTGATTTTATTCAGCACAAAGGTGATTTCCGCTTCCAGAAATTGTTTTACTCTTTCAGGTGCGACATCATAGCATTTTTGCAAATTGCCCGTGTTTAACGAATCCGAATAATAATTTTTCATATTCAATATTAATCCCGTTTTTAAAAATACTCAAAAAAACCGTTTAAAAAATTTTAACACAATAAAAACGGGAAACTGCACAAAGCTGAATATTTTTGCAATGATCACACTTATTTTTTGGAAAAGCCTCTTGAGGATACTAAAGCAGGGGGAATGGAGTTTAATAGTTTATCAGAAAACACTTTTTTATGGGTTATTCAGGTGGGTTAAGGCCATTGATCTTCACTGTAATTTTATTTCAGCTTTTTACAGTTTTCGGACAAGAAACCGATGACAACGGATGGAAACTGGCAAAAGTTAAAGACGGCATTAAAATATATACACGCATCCCCGAAGGATCGAAACTGAAAGAATATAGAGCGGAAACCATTATAGAGGCTACTCCCGAAAGGATTCTTGAAGTGCTGATAAATGCCAACAGATACAGTGAATGGATGTCCGGGGTAAAAGAAACCAGATACATGAAAAATGAAGGTGACAGTTCATTTTACATTTATGCCCGTTTGTCAGTCCCGTGGCCTTTTGACGACCGGGATGAAGTCTCCGGATCGGTGGTGATGAAGGATACCATTCCGGGCGGATATTTTATGCCCATCAGACTGGTTTCCGGGGTGGTACCTGAAAAAAAGGGGGTGGTACGCATGACCAACGGAAAAGGTTATTGGTTGATTGAGCCGCTATCCGGTGGAAAAACCAGGCTTGTGCACCAGTTTATCGGTGACCCGGGGGGGAACATGCCCGCATGGATCGTGAATATTTTCCTTGTGGACTCACCTTATAAATCATTTTTGGGGCTCAGGCAGGAGGTGATGAGAGAGTCGGACTGACCGTTTTGAAAACCTGCCTGCTTTTTCCGGGGGATCCAGCATTGCAATTGGCCGACAGTGTTTTAAAATCTTCGTTTTTCAATAAATCTGTGCTTACTTCGACAGCATGTTTTCTCCGGCAATTTTTCCTCGTTTAACGGAAATTGTGAACGGCAGGCCGTTTCGTTTTAAGCCGAGATTGACCGTGCTTCCCGAAGGACCTTTGAGCATGGATACAATTTCATCCGATGACTTTCCATTGAAATAAACACCATCTGCCGATACGACAATATCCCCGGTCATCAGGCCCGCTGCCTCCGCCGGTGTGTTTTCACCCACAAGTGTAATAATGATGTAGCCTTTTTCCTGATTGTATTTATAGACGATGCCGATACCTTCGTAATCAGCCGTTTCTTTAATAACCTTGCGGCTTACTATTTTCCCCTGCTCAAACACTGCCTCCGCCACGCGTCCGTCGGCATAATATAAGACAAATTCACCCTGTGCATTACCATCACGCCAATTGCCTTCATACCTGATATCTTTGTTGACCAGAGTTCCAAAACCGTTTCGCTTACTGTCTTCCCACTCGCCTTCATAAAAACCGCCATCGGCATAAATCATTTTTCCCTTCCCTTTCATTTGGTCGTCCACCCATTGTCCTGTATAAACAGCTCCGTTAGGCCAGGTGTAGGTACCCTGACCGTTTCTTTCGCCATACTTCCATTTTCCTTCATACATATCCCCGTTCGAAAACATCATTTTCCCCTGGCCGTATCTTTGGTCATTTTTCCATTCCCCTTCATATACATTACCGTTGGGGTAGGTGCATTTTCCTTTTCCGTTAAGCATGCCATTGCTCCAATTGCCCGTGTAGGATGTGCCGTCATCAAAGGTAAAGCTGGCGTAACCATTCGTCGGGGGCTTGCTTTCAGTGCTTGCTGCCGTACCCGTAAACCTCCCAAAATACCTGCTTATCCAACCGTTTTCTTCATATACCACAAATTCTGCATTGTAAGTAAAATCGCCATGATAAGTCATATCTGTAGTGTATTCATAGATATCAATAAAATTCTTGCCGGGCGCGTCGAAGCCATAAAGTCTGCGGTTTTTTGAAGGCTCGTTCCGCAATGCCGTAATCCCGACTTTGTACGTCGCGATATTTTTTCCGTTTTCGCTAACGCGGATTTTATCCATTTCCCATTCAATGACCGCCTGTACCGGCAGCAGGGAACATTTTGTGATATCGTTGGAGTAACACATCTTCCCTGCAATAATGGTTTTCCGGAGAAAACTGCTTTTGCTTCCCTCACGGACGGAGACTACCTGGTAACTTTCGGAAACGGGGGTCAGCACACCTAAACACCGGCCATTGTTGTCTTCAAGAAGCAGATCGTTGAACAGGTATGTAGTTACTCTTGCCGTACTAAATTGTTTGAGCGTTGTGAGGTGATACTTGTTTCCGTTAACATCAGCCCCGTAAATTTTAATACTCCCCGGAAAGTAATTGGAAACCCAAAAATCCACTTTAAACATGTCATCGGAGGGATTCAAACCAGTTAATTTATTGCAAGGGGTAAACTCAGTGAATTGATCGTCGTAATGGATAAACCCGTTTTTTCCACCCGAAGTGAAGGTTTGCCCGTGCGCAAATGCGCAAAAATTGAGCAACAATACGGTGATTGCGAGTCGCTTTAGCATGGTATGTGAATTTGATGTTCAAACAAAACCATAAATATACGATTTTTGCAAGACATCAGTTTTTCCGTCCTTGATTCAGATGCAGAATACAATTATTTTCCACGTTTTCCACGACCCAATAGTATAACCGGTAATTTTGATTTAGTAGTTCATAACCGGATTTTAAGACCATTTTCGGAAAATATAAAGCCCCAGGCCTTTTCCGGCGAAACAGGAAAAGTTTTCCTGATTCCGAATGACAATCCCATGTCTTTGGTTTATCCTGCTTTATTTCCTATTACTCTGTTCATTCAGCATTTTAATATAAGTTAATGCCAGGTTGTAAACATCTCCGGGCCATCTTGCCGATAAGTAGTTTTTATCTCTTAAAGCAAATCCGTGTTTTAGGTTTTTCAAAGAGTCTCTGAAAACGGGACGTGGACCATGGATAAATTGCTTTTTACTCTTTAGCGCTGAAATCACTTCCTCTTCAACCGTTAAGCCGGGATACGTCAGATAATAATTGTGTAAAGATTCCTAACCCTTTGCCTGTGATTATTATTTTGTCACCATCTGCTTTTTGCCCTGATGGAGTAGCAAACGTTATCTGAAGATGATTTCGGGAAAAAATTTTCCAGGGAATTGCTGCTTCCGTAGGGTCAAAACCATAAGAAGGAAGAGGTATCAGTATTCTTAGTTTTTCGTTCATTGTTGATTTCTTTGTTATATATTCCTGCCTGTCTCTAAAACCATGCAATTACAATTCTACAATTAACTTTTCCATATTCTTGTTCTACTTCATAATGAATAGGTGAAGTAGTCATTTCTGTATCCGTTTTCCCTTTTTGAGAAGTGTACAAATAAACAAAAATAGCACAACGGCAGCCTGTCTAAAAACCATCGTGAATGATTAATTTTCGTGTAAATATAATCCGATTTG
>CAZMOS010000091.1:0-14523 GCA_964567945.1 uncultured Lentimicrobiaceae bacterium | reverse complement strand
CGTCATATGACTCCATACATCGACGGCATCTGGTGCCCAAAGGTGACCAACCGGTCCTCGAATTCGTTGAGGGAAGGCGTTGCTCTGTTCAGCACATCGGCAGCTGCATTGGAAAGATACTGATTGCCGTCGGAAACTTTCGGCAGCGACTCGATGATCTTGTACACTGACTGTGAAAAAACCGGATAATTGACATTCAGTTTTTTCAACAAAAACGGCATGACATGCTCATCTGCCAAAAGAATGCCTTTTAACAGATGGATGCTTTCGATAGCCTGGTTGCTGTTTGCAGCGGCTATCTCCTGGGCCTTTTGAACGGCCTCCTGTGATTTTATTGTGAATTTATTTAAGTTCATATTTTTATTCCTCCTTTTCTTTTTGCGCCTTATCCGTCAAAAAGCTTACCATTCGGCAAACAAACCTAACAAACTGAAAATATGACAGTTAAAATTAGAATTGGGTGACATATTGGCTTGTTGCTTGATACTGGACCGGATGGATGCAAATAACTGAAACAGTTCACCCCTTCTTACGTTTAGCTCTGAGGAAACCGGGCGGGAATGTGTGCCGGCTGACGTGAGAGTCCT
Organism: uncultured Lentimicrobiaceae bacterium; assembly: GCA_964567945.1. Taxonomy (GTDB): domain Bacteria; phylum Bacteroidota; class Bacteroidia; order Bacteroidales; family F082; genus JAADID01. Next base: position 13,936 of record CAZMOS010000091.1, on the reverse strand, counting down.
GATCAACAAATGGGAAAGAGAATATTTCGTGTTTCATAGCCTCAGGATTCTTTCGTCGCGCCAACCTACTATCCTTCACCAGCTCCTCAGAACTAAACGAGGGTTGTTGTTTTTCTGTTTCATAGGTTAATGATTATCACCCCGCTTCAAGCGTTGACGCTTGAAGCAGAGGTTCGTAAAAACCTGACAGATATTCCGTACAGGCCTGATGAAACCTGTCAGATTAGAGCACTCTCGCACCTCGCACAACAAACACACTCTTCCAGGTACGCCAGGGCGTACTCTGGAAGGTGTTGCCGCCCCGCACCCTGCACCCCGTATTCAACATTCAAAATTCAATATTCCTTATTCGATATTCCTTATTTTTTTTCTTCAACATTCCCCACTACCCTGCACCCCGCCTGTCCGCCGAAGTCTCGTTTTGAACGAGACGAAGGAGGACACCCTGCACCCCCGACCCTCAAGCACACTCTTCCAGGTACGCCAGGGCGTACTCTGGAAGGTGTTTACCGCCCCGCACCTCCCCGTACCCTGCACCCCAATTTCAACATTCTTTATTCGATATTCGATATTCAATATTCAATACTCAATGTTCAATATTCAAAACACACATTCCCCCTCCTCTTTCAACCTTTCAAGTCCCTTCCCGCCTGGCTTTCTTCGACTTAAAAGGTTAACCCGCACCCCGCACTCTCCTCCTCCCCCTCAAAATAAAACCTCCGTTATACCGTTAACTGGAAAGGATTATTTTTGCAAAGGATTGTGAGATAAATATGTTGACGTGCATCTATGAAAGATAAAAAAACCCTTGTTATCGGCGGGAGTCCCAAACCTGACAGATATTCAAATAAAGCCATCCGCCTGCTTTTGGAATATGGTTATCCGGTAGTTTCAACCGGTACCCGTGAAGCGGAAGTGGAAGGTGTGAAGATACAAACAGGGAATCCCCACTTCGATGATATTCACACGGTCACACTTTATGTTGGGCCGCGCCGCCAGCCGCAGCTTTATGATTATGTGATTAATCTTAAACCCAAAAGGATCATTTTCAACCCGGGTACCGAAAATGAGGAGTTCATTGACCTTGCCAGGAAGAATAATATCGAGACTGTGCAAAACTGCACGCTGGTCATGTTAAATTCGGGTTGGTTTTAACTTGATAAATAACAGGTGCCTGTTCGCATTTATTTTTACTTTTGCACGGTCTTTTTCGGGATAAAAACGGTCAATGATCAATTTTTTAAAAAATACAGTGAGGAACACTCTGCTCATCCTTTTTACACTTACAGGCATGCTAACCGCTCACGGGCAGATCACATGTGATATTTCCATTAACGCAAGTCTGCCCGTATGTGCGGGTGAAGAATATATTTTTTCAGCACCTTTTTATGAAAATGTTGTTTACGAGTGGAAAAAAGACGGTATCTTGCAGGAAGATATCTTACCGGACAGTATAAATAAAGTATATATCATCATAGACGACGAATCATTGATCACCTTGACCGTTAAGGATACGCTTACTTTTGAAGAGTGTTCTGCGTCCCTGACGGTGACCGTACACCCCAAATTCACTATTGAATTCAAACAATTGCAACTGACGTGTACAAATTCGGATATGGACAATGGAAATACGGCCAAGCTGCAGGCCATTGCCGTTGGTGATATGGATCCCGGCCAGTATCATTACTTCTGGGATGTAAAACCCATCCAGATCGCACCGGGTGATTCATCCGTTGCCATCGGGTTGATGGCCTATCAGAAATATTTTATCACCGTCAAAGATAATTTCGGTTGCCGGGTAAAAGATACGGCATGGTCGGTTGGATATCCCAATCCTGACATTGAAATCAGTGTTGATCCTGATACGGCTTATATTCAAAATCCGTATATTGATTTTTCTTTTATCAATTTGTCGGAAGACAGTATTCCCATCAGCAACAGTTATTGGTTTTTTGAAGACGATTCAACGACTTCAAATCTCAAGGAAATCACCCATACCTATGCAGAGGAAGGGACTTATTATGTTAACCTGACGGTTTTTAATTTTCAGGGCTGTGATACGGTTTATGACACTACAGTATTAATTAAACCGGTTGATTTGTTAATACCCAATGTCTTCACTCCCAACGGAGATGGCGTAAACGACTTTTTTGTCATTACCGAAGCCAAACCCGGCTCCGAAGGCGGCCAGGGCGGGCAGAAATCAATGGCAGCGGACGGCGGAGGATACAAAACCGTAAACACATTTTACAAATCAACCGAACTGTATATTTTTAACCGGTGGGGCAGGATCGTATTTAAATCAACGAACTATCAAAACGATTGGGACGGCGGAAACCTGCCTGACGGTGTTTATTTTTATGTGTTGAAAGCTTACGGCGAAAAGAGTAACGATGTTTTCAAAGGATCGGTTACCATATTTGGTAAATCAAAATAATAAATCAAAAATTTAAATAAAATGAGAAATTTAAAAGTATTAATGGTCATGTTGATTGCTGTCAGCTTTGTTGCATGCAGCAATAACAACAATGAAAAAAAGGTTTCAACAAATGTTGTCAGAAACTCAAAATCTGCCACCAAAGGCAAGAAACCTTACGAACGCCCGCAGATCATGTTCAAAGAAACCACATATGATTTCGGTAAAATCATACAGGGCGAAAAAGTTCAGCATACTTTTCATTTTACCAACGCAGGCCGTGAGGATCTGGTTATTACCAAGGTGAGCACAAGCTGTGGCTGTACGGCCACAAGTTACCCGCATTATCCGATCAAGCCGGGCGACAGCGCTAAAATAGATGTGGTTTTCGACAGTCACAATAGAAAAGGTTTTCAAAACAAAACCATTACCGTGTTAACGAATACTGAACCCAATTATACCCGTTTATACCTTAAAGGGATGGTGGTAATCCCTGAAAAATAATTGATTATTCATTAATTCAGATTATATTATGAGAACACTTTTTTTATTATTACAGGCCGAAACGGGAAAAGACAGCGGATGGATGTCCCTGTTGCCCCTTTTCCTGATTTTGATCGTTTTTTACTTTTTCTTTATCAGGCCGCAAACCAGAAAAAATAAAGAACAGAAAAAATTCAGAGAGTCCCTTAAAAAGGGAGACAAGGTTGTTACCATCGGAGGAATTCACGGTAAAGTTATCGAGGTCAAAGAGACTACAGTTATTCTTGAGGCGGGAAACCAGATCAAATTGACTGTGGAAAAGTCGGCGCTTGTTACTGACACCTCCGGAGTCGGCCAACCCGGCAAATAACTCTTTCGCGTGAATTTTAAAATGCACTGCCTGCTTTTTACGTTCTGTATCGTATATTTTAAGCATAAAGAGCAATGACGGAATGTTGAAGGAATGGAATTTTAGTGAAAAAAAGGGATAAAAAACAATCTGCTGTTCTGCCGATAGTGCACCTTCGGCAAACAATTCCATTATTCCTTTGTTCTAAAATTAATAAACCATAACATATTGTTAGTCAATTTTATAAATAAAACCCGATTTGCAGCTTGTCTTTTTTTCGGCTGTATTACCGGTTTCTTCCGTCGTAATGTGTAACTTTACGGTTCACAATTCATAGTCTAAAAACAGGTTTATCATGCCCTCATCCCCTGAAGAAAAAAGAGAACGAAAGAGCGACAACCTGGTTTTTCTTATCTGTGTCATTATCGCCTCCATCTTTTGGCTGCTGATCAAATTGTCGGCTGTTTACAACGAAACTTACCATTTTAAAGTCGGCTACTATAATGTCCCTGAAGGGAGGAACCTTAGTCAGCTAATTGACAGTACATTGGATGTAACCATCAAGGCAAAGGGTTTTGCTATTCTCAGGCTTAACCTGTTTGAAAACATGGAATACATCAGTATCAATCTGAAGAACATGGGATTGTTGGCCAAAGACGGGAATGTTTATCAGATCAATACCGAAGAGTTGAAAGATGAAATCGGTGATGCCATCGGCATCAATCCTTCTGATGTTATTATTTTAAGGCCCACATTGCGTTTTGTGCTTGAAAAGCTGGTGGAAAAAGTCGTTCCGGTTTCTCCAAATCTTTCACTTGAGTTTAAACCCCAGTTCGACCTTTATGAGGACCCGGTGGTAAAGCCTTCCAAAGTAAAAGTTTTCGGCCCTCCTTCCATACTGGATACCTTGTCCGGGGTTTCAACGCAACGTCTGGTTTTGAAAAATGTGTACACCGACCGTAAGATTGATGTGGGAATATTAAATCCTGCACCCGGAAAACTGCAATTTGACCCCGAAATCGTCAGTGTTTCGTTCAGGGTTGAGAAGTTTACCGAATCCAGTGTCGAGATACCCATTGATTTAAGCAGGGTCAGGTTGAAGATCAAAACTTTTCCGGCCATTGTGAAAGTGAATTTCAAGGTGGCACAGAAAGATTTTAATAATGTACAGACAAATCAGTTTAATGTTGTACCTGAAACCAAAGGTGTGAACCTGCGTGAAGTGCAGGAACTCCATCTGGTTTTTGAGAAAAAGCCTGATTTCATCAGGAATGTCTGGTTGAATCCGACAGATGTGGAGTTTTTGATTATTAAATGATTAATGATTAGTGATTTGTGAATGGTGATTTGTGATAGATTACAGATTGAAGACTGGAAACTGAAGACTGGGAAGAATGGAAGGGTGGATGAATGGTGTGTTTAGAGGAATAAGGTTATAAGGTGCTGGATACTGGAAGGGTGGAAAGTTTATTTGAAGTATTTATTAAAGGCATTCTTTAATAGATGTGTGAAACAAAGTCCCACCCTGAAGGATGGGGAAACTGATTGACTGATATTATATTATGAAACAAATCAGTTGCCCGGTCATTTATGACCGGGGTCAGGAAACAAATCAGTTACCCTTCCAAACGCTATCGGAATTACAACCCGAATCAAAACAATCGAACAATGATCAAAGTCGCACTCACAGGAAATATCGGCAGCGGGAAAAGCATCATCACCCGGATATTCAAAACACTGGATATACCTGTGTTTATTGCCGACATTGAAGCCCGGCTGTTGTATTACCGTGAGGATGTAAAAGATGTTTTAAGACAAACGCTGGGAGAGCGGATATTTGGGCCGGAAGGTGAAATCAACACAAAAGCTTTGGCTGATGTTATTTTCAATGATGAAAAAGCCCTGAAAAATGTAAACAATATCATCCATCCGCTTGTTTATGAGGTATATCAAAAATGGCTGGGTCTTTACCGGGAAGAGCAATATACTATTCATGAATCGGCCATTCTGTTCGAGAACAATTTAATATCCCGCTACGATAAAGTCATCGTTGTTACGGCTCCTGAAGAACTGCGGTTGAAAAGGGTAATGGAAAGAGATCATGTGGATGCTGATGTGGTCAGGGCACGCATGGCCAATCAGTGGTCTGACGAAGAGAAGGTAAAAAAGGCTGATTTTGTGATCATAAACGACGGGGAACATTTTCTGATCCCCCAGGTACTTGAAATTGACAAAACCTTAAAATCATTAAAATAATGGAAGAACTGGCATTGGGGATAGGTTCACGTGTGGAGCATCCCGATTTTGGCAAAGGAGTGGTCATACAGGTTTATGATGATGTATATGAGATCACCTTTATGGATTATGGGGTGAAAACGGTCACCCGTTCATTCGACAAATTGAAAGTGCTCGATTACCACGGCTCGGAAGATGACCTGCTGAGTTTTGAGAAAGTTGAACGCGTATTCCGCAAGCTGCTCACCGACCTGACCGACATCCGGCATATTGTCCATATCGGTGACAAATGGAAAGGGGGAAAGCTGGTCCTTGTTCCCGGCAGGACGGGCTTGCAAAGCAAGGAGATCCCCATTGACGGTTTTTTTCACAAGATCGTGATGCTGCGCGACAGGGTGCGCGTGATGGAGCAAAAAATCAATTCATCCAGGAATCTGGATGACGAGGAAAAAGTCGCCATCCAGCAATACATCACCCGCATCTACGGCAGCCTGACCACGTTCAATGTGCTATTCGACAGCAAGGAAGATTATTTTGTGGGGGAGAGGGGATAATCAATTTGTTTTGGAATAAACTGTTCCAACTTCACTGCTTTTGTTTTGATTAAATAGAATCAAAAGTTGATTTAAAAAATTACTTTATAATGGAAAAGAGAATTAAAAGAATTGAGATCGTATTGCTATTAGTTTTAATTCTGATTGTTGTAAATATTTCTTTCACCATAAAAAACCATATCTCATTAAAGGGTGAAGCCGTTACGGAAAAAAAATTACCTGAAAAACCTTTACCTGATGATCTTACCCGGGATATACTGAATCAAACAATGTATGATATAAAAATAGGATTTAACAGTGAAAACTGGTCAGGCATTTACAATGTTTTCGGAAAATATGCCAAAGCTATTGTGACACCAGAAGAAATTTCTTCGGAATTCAGTAAATTGTTCAAAGTCACCGGAAAAATTATAAGTTATAATTATTCACATTATGAGTATCTTGGATATGATCAGGGAGCCGATTGGTTTAAGGTTTATTATTAATGCAGGTTTGATGATGGAACTGGTGTTACTAAAATTACATACAGATATGCGGATGGTAAATCCGAATTAGTGGGGATAAAAATTTATCTGGAGGATATTTAAAACTGAGGATGGAGAAGAGAGGATTATAAAAACCCATCTGTCCCTTACCGCCGGGGAATAGCATATCGTTTTATAAAAGACAAATCTTATATTCTGAATGATAACCGGATGAGATGGTTAATAAAAGATTATCCCGATCTGACTGAACAATTTGATCAATTAAAAGCTCTTCCTTATGTGGATAAAGATTTGGATATCATCAAAAGGTTTCAGATCATCAAAGAACTGGATAAATTAATTTCGCACGAACAATAGAGAACACTTGCTTTCATCAATGTGACACTCAATAGAGTTTCACATTTTTCATAGGGATATCTATTTCTTTGTCCGGCAACAAAGAAATAGATAAAAGAAAATGCCACCAAAACGATGCTTCCGCCCGCTCTGATAAAATGCAACGAATACGGCAAGGTAGGCGGATAAAAACGCTTACCCGCAATCCCTACCTAAAGGTTTTTCTCCGGACAATTTCATCGCCCTTGCACGAATTCGTAAGCATTTTATCATTCACGCTAACGCTGGCCCGCCTGCTCGCCGTAGCCACTTTGGCAGGCAGGCCGTTTTGGCTTTCCCACCCGCGAAAGCTTTTTTTGGAAAAAGCTTTATGGTTTGGTAGCGTCTCTTGCGGGTTGGCAGGAAAATTTGCGGTGTCAAGGAGTTGCTGTGGGAGGCATTGTGGGTGGGTAGCGGGAAGTTTCGATTCAAATTTTCTTGATTTCTTTTGCTTACTTTTCTGATCAAGCAGAAAAGTAAGGCGTAGCGAGAGGGAAGAACCCTTCGAAAAGCTTCTTTGACTTCCGCTCGCTACGCAACCGTTTCCTGTTTTTGGGAAGGAAACCGGCCATATAAAAAGTATAAAATTCTTAATTTTTATAATGGGACACTTAAAATCAAAATTATTATATTGATTACCAGTTTTTTATGGTTTATTTATGTTGGGTAACGAAAACAGGGAAGAGGATATAGCTACTTTGTTACCTCTTCACAAATCTCCCCACAAATACTCCTTTCCAGTTTTCCATCCTGATAATGTATAATCCTTTTGAAAGTGATCTGACGTCTATTCTGTTCCCTTTGATATATTTCAGGTCGAGTACTTTTTTTCCAGAGATGTTCCATATCGTAATGTAAGATACCGTGCCGGTATCCGCTTCTTTCAAAATAAGTTCGTCAGTAGCCGGATTGGGTTGCAGAATCAGGGGTTGCAAGGCATGGTTTTCCGGGATGTTCAAGGCATACGAACCAAACAGCCACAGGTAAGCATTGGCAAAATCATCACGCCAGGTTTGTTCATTATGCTGTCCGCCGGGAATTGTTTTAGAAATTACGTTTTCAAATCCAACTGCTTTCAATGTTTCTTCCATATCGTACATCATTAAGATGTAATTATTTCCCTCATGTTCGCCGGCATTCTGATAAAACCGGATGTCGTACTTTTTGCCGGCCTTGCTCACATAATTGAAAACAGAATCTTTATTGATCCAGTATGCCGGTGAAAAATCACCCGATTTGCTGAACACCTCCTGATATTTTACTGCGCCGTACAGAGAGATCAGTCCCCCAAGCGAACTGCCCATAATGCCGGTGTTTTCCCGGTCGGGCAGGGTTCTGTAATGCTGGTCAATGTATGGTTTGAGTGTTTCCACGATGAAAGCCAGGTATTTATTTCCTTCGCCGCCGCCGTATTGCGGATTGTGCCAGGGAGTGAGTTCGTCAATGCGCAGCGTTCCGCCGTTGTCAATGCCCACAACGATGGGAACCCGGTAGCCCTGTTCTAAAAGGTCATTCAGTGTTTCGTCCACTTCCCACTCACCGGCATAAGAGGTTTGGGCATCGAAAAGATTTTGTCCGTCGTGCATGTATAAAACAGGGTAGCTTTTGCCGCTATCCTCGTAATCGGGAGGCAGATACAGCCATATTCGTCGGTAGCGGTCAAGTTGCGGCATATAAAAATTGTCGTCCATAATCTGCACATTCCATGCTGCCGTACTGCCTCCGCTACCACCGCCTGCCCAGTTATAAACGATCTGGTGCACCGTGCTGTCGTTCCCGAAGACAAAAACACGGTTTGCAATTTCTTCTCCATTGGGGCCTTTTTCCACGGTTTCCCAGCTTCCGCGGGTGAATTTGTAAAGGTAAGTTGTCCCTTCCGGCTTGGGGCCGAGGGTGATCTGCCACAGGTTGTCTTCATTTATGGCGAGCGCAAACTGCGGATCTCCGGGATTCCAGCCGTTGAAATCGCCGGCAATGTAAATGATGTCTCCGGCAGGAGTGTCATCAGGTATCGAATCAAGGATAAAGGTCACCTGAGCGTTAGTTGATGAAAACAGGAATATGACAAAAATTGTAATTATGTTAAATCTTATCATATCGTTTAAAAATTAGAACTTGGGATGGCCATTCTTTCAAAGTACTTTATATTTCTTTTTTTCTTTTCATTTTTAGCCCTCTCTCTTTCAAGAAATCATAAATATCAATGCAATGTACCCCGTTCTTTTTAGCAACAGCCGGTATGCGATTGTGCTTTTCTTTACTCTCATTGGTTATCAGTGTACATTTGTAAACTTTACAATAACCGATTAAATAAGGATCAGCCTCTTCTTTCCCGTCAGCAAGTTTTTTGGCATCGAAGAAACCGGTATTATATTCTTCATTGATTATCGGCCTGGCTGCAATGAAGCTGGCCATATCAGTCTGAACAACAAGTCGCTTTTTCCATTTCTTTACCCACTGCTTCAGAAATTCTTGTTTCCCTTCATATTCATTGATTTCCTGTTCTACAAAATCTATGGTTTTGAAACATTCCTGAACAATTAAATCCTCAATTTCTTCCCAGACAGCCAGAAATACCGGATTATCACGTTTAAAAGTAGATTCGAGCTTTATGAGTCCGCTGGTATCTATAACATAAATTGTATTTTCCCGAGTGAATAAATCCATTTTCAGGCATTTAATAATTCACGTGTTCTGGGAATGTAGGATAATTTAACCCCCAAATAATCAGCCAGGTCTTTTAAGTCAATGTGATTCAGGTCGTAGGCTGAAAAGGCAAGAGACACATAAGTTCTGCCTTTCTCCTTTACGATTTCTTTGGCGATGTTCCTGCCCTCGGGTAATTTAGAACGGCCGAATTGCGGCTTGTTCCATGCCTTATGTTTCTCTCTGTAGAATTCAGGTGTAGTCAGGTTATTTTCCAATAAACTTCTTAAAATAACCAACGGTCCAACATGAAAAAATTCTCCCAAAGAAAGCAAATCCTGCTTTTTCCATATTTTCTCATCTTTTTGACGGTATTGGTCCACTATTTTCATTTGCAACAATTCTTCCACGGGCACAAGCATTTCCGCTGCAAATGCATTACACCATTTTTCTACCAGAACTCCCGACTTTTCCGACAAATCGCATAAACCGCTTTCATTCAGTAAAAGATGCCCAAGTTCATGAAAAAGCGTGAAGTTCTTGGCATAGGGTTGTTCCCCGCCACGTTTTATAATGATTATAGGAACTATATCATCCGTGATGGAAAAGCCACGCAGATTATCTTTTGTCAAACTTAACTGAAAAACAGCGGCTCCAAGTGTTTCGACCCGTTCAATGTACCCCTCCAAAGCCATGTTGATGTTACCAACATGCCGCAATTCATCCAGATTAAGGAAACTACGAAGTGCCTTTGCCACGACTTTGGGGTCTTCATTAATGGAAGCAGACTGTTTGAACCGTGTTATATCCATTCCCATTTCCTGCAACAATTCAACATACGACTGTGCCAACGCACGGGCTTTGCGTACAGCCATAATGGTTTTTTCATCAAAATGCCCCAAATCTTGCGAGTTTACCGAGCGTCGGTCAGTTGGTAATGGTTTTTCCTGCGGGGGATTATCGAGAAGAAGTGTGGCAATTGTTCTTTTGTATTTCTTTGCCAGCGTTTTTAATTCCTCAAGGGTGGGTTGTCTATCACCGTTTTCGAGCAGTGTTAGTCTGTTTATGGCAATACCCGTCTGTTCGGCTGCCTTATTTCGTGTAATTGGCAACGATTCTCTGGCCCATTTCAAGACTTCGGGATTTACATTTATATGCGGACCATTTTTCATGAGTTTTAATTTTTTAAAAGATATGCAAAGATTGTCAAATATACTTCAAATCCGCCAGGCATGATCTGATCAGCTCGAATGTCCGTTCAATGTCGTGGTCAAGGCCGACGGAGAAACGGATCAGTCCGGGTGAAAGCCCCATTTCTTTTTGTATTTCCTCGGGAACTTCCGACGAGGTGCTTTTACCGGAATTTGAAAACAGGGTTTTAAAATACCCGAGACTGACGGCATGATAACCCACGCCTCTTTCCTGCATCAGTTCCATGAAAGGAGCAGCGCGTTCGGCAGTTTCCAGGTCAATGGCGATCATTCCGCCGAAACCGAATTCTTTGTTCATCAACTGTTTCATCAGTTCATGTTGCGGGTGGCGCGGCAGGCCGGGATAAATAAACTTCAAATCAATTTCCTCAAACCTTTTGGCCAGGTACATGGCATTTTCACTGTGTTTTTGCATGCGGATATGCAAAGTGCCGAGGTTTTTCAGGATGCTTGAAGAACGTAACGGGTCCAGCACAGGCCCCAGCAACATGGCCGTCCCGTCGTTTACATTGCTAATGGCATCAATGAATTCCGTATCGGTACAGATGGCACCCGCCACACAATCATTTTTTCCGTTGATGAACTTAGTCATGCTGTAAACCACAATGTCGGCGCCCAGTTGGAACGGACTGATGATCATGGGAGTGAACGTGTTGTCAACCACCAGCTTTGCACCGTTCCCGTTGGTTATCTTTGCCAGTTCGGGGATGTTGGATATCTGAAGCATGGGGTTGGTCATACTTTCCGTGTAGAGCACTTTGGTGTTTGGTCTGAACGCCCTTTTTACACTTTCAATGTCCGTGATATTGACAAAGGTAACCTCAATATTGAATTTTTTTAGGTAGTTGGCAAGGAAAGCATAGGTGCCACCGTAAGTGGTCACGCTCGTTATGATGTGGTCGCCGGAGTTGCATAACTGTAGTAATGTGGTTGTTATGGCTGCCATTCCCGAAGCAGTTACCCATGCCGATTCCGTTCCTTCAAGTGCGGCCATGGCCCCGGCCAGGTATTTGTTGGACGGGTTCCAGTGCCGCGAATAAAGAAAACATCCTTCGCTTTCTCCTTTGAATGTTTCAATCATGGTTTCTTCGTCCATGAAGGTAAAAGTGGCCGAATCGGTAATGGACGGATTGACACCGCCGAATTCTCCGAATTGTTTCAGGTCTTGTATGGCTGTTGCCGGATCAAATTTTTTCGACATAATTTTACGGTTTTATATTCTTCACAAATTTAAGAAACAATAGTGTTTTGTGTATATTTATCGGATAATTAAAATTAGGGTTATGAATCCGGGAAATGAAATACGGAATACGGGTCTGCTGATGGTTTTTTTGCTGACAGTTTTTTATACGGTGAATTTCATTGCCCCTGAACATCCGAGGACAACGGTGATTGACGGTGACGGCAGTGGCCTGTATGCTTATCTCCCTGCTGTTTTTATTTCCCATACGGTAGATTTTACACCGGTATTCTATTTTGAAAAATCCCTGCGTACGCCCGGTTACCAGGGTCACAATTATCACAAAGCCGGCGGAATCATGATCAATAAATTCTGGTGTGGTACCGCCTTGCTTGAAATGCCGTTCTTTTTGCTGGCCTGGATTTTATCACTGATATTCGGACTGCCGCCTGACGGGTACAACATCCTTTTTCAATATGCCGTTGCCCTTGCAGGAATTTTCTGGGCCGGGATCGGAATTGTTTATACCGTCAGGCTGTTAAGATTATACAATATTTCCGAAACCTTTGCCTGGGGAATGGTACTGGCCGGGTTCTTAAGCACCAACCTGTTTTTTTACACTTTCATCAACCCGTCGGCATCGCATGTGTATTCGTTTTCACTGGTCGCCCTTTTCCTCTATTATTCAAAAAAATTATTTATCCGGTTTCAAAAAAAACCGCTTTATGCCTCAGCCTTTTTGCTGGGGCTGATCACACTGGTAAGGCCGGTGGATTTTGTGATTGTGCTGGCTTTGCCCTTCCTGGCATCTTCTCCGGAGGTTTTCCTGAAAACCATACGGCAGAAAGTCATCAACAGGGATTTTATAATTTCCGGACTGCTGTTTCTTTTGGCTGTTTCACCGCAGATCATCATCAATCTGTTACAAACTGGTAAACCGTTGATTTACGGGTACAAAAACGAAGGGTTTTACTGGGGGCATCCCGAAATCCTGAAATTCCTTTTCAGCTACCGCAAAGGATGGTTTGTTTATACACCGCTGATGTTGCTTCTTTTCCCGGCGCTAATCACTTTGTGGAAACGGTCGAAATATGAGATGATCAGCTTTTTGAGCTTTCTGGTATTCGCGGTTTATCTTTTTTCTGCATGGTGGAACTGGCTGTACGGTGATAGTTTCGGCATGCGCCCAATGGTTGATTTTTACGCCTTGTTTTTTCTGGTAGTGGCCATCCTGTTTGCAGGTGTAACAAAATACACACTGAAAATAGTACTCACCGTTTTTATTGCGTTTACCCTGTTCTTAAACCTCTTACAGACTTACCAGTATGCCGTCGGTATATTGCACCCCGATTCCATGACCAGGGAAGCCTATTGGTATGTGTTTTTGAAAACAGACGCTAAGTACCGGCATGTTATCGGCGATGAAGATGAATATTTTTACGGAAGGTTATCAGACGAACCTTTTTTCGAGACATCTTTTCAACCCGGAACCCTTTCTGAAGGATGGTCAAATCCCTCAAATGTTTCTGTTCCCGGGGGAATGCAACATCCTGTTGTGAAAATGGACAACCGCCATATTTACAGCCCGTCATTTATATTTCATGTGCCGGATGACCTAAAAGGGAAAAACAACCTGTACGTGGTTTTTTCTTCCGAGTACCTGGAGCCTGTTCCCGATGCTGCATTGGGCGCTTTGTTCGTTGTGGATGTGTCAGCAAAGAAGGGGGAGAGACTTTTTTACAAAGCATTTCGCATGAAACGTCTGCCCGACAAGAAAACGGGAAAATGGCGCAAAGGAAGTATCGGTTTCAAGTTGCCTGTCCTATCGCCGGGAACAGAAAAAATAAAGTTTTATATCTGGAATAAAGACAAGCAAACTTTTTATATCAACCGTATCGCTTTGAAGCTTTTTACGTATAGCAGAGACATGCACTGAGCCGGAATTACTATCTTTGCCGGTCAATTGGAAAAATATGCTGGAAGCCCGGAACATACATAAATC
>CAZMOS010000090.1:0-14785 GCA_964567945.1 uncultured Lentimicrobiaceae bacterium | reverse complement strand
GGCACAAACCGGACGGCGCTGCATCCTGTGGAGATCCTTTTTGAGGCGATGGTTGTTTAGTGGTTGCAGTGGTTGCAGTTGTTGTAATGGGTGTTGTTGGTTGATTGGGAATCAAAGACCTTCCAGAGTCCGCTTTGGCGGACCTGGAAGAGTCTGACGTTTGGAACTGATAAATAGGTTGGCAGAAAATCACAAATTCTAAATCCGAAAAACCAAACTTATCTAATCTCTACGGGGTTAGTTCCCCGAAGCTCTGCTTCGAAAATAACACATATCTTTGATATGTGAGTGAATATAAACATAAGAGTCATAATGTATCGGTTTTGATGTATCATTTTGTGTGTCCGGCAAAATATCGCAGGGTTGTATTTACGGAAGACCTTGATGAAAGTTTGCGAATAATATGTGATGAAATATCGAAGCGATACGAGATTGAGTTCATAGAAATCGGCACAGATTCAGATCATGTTCATTTTTTAATACAAAGCGTTCCCATGATGAGCCCCACAAGAATAATACAGACTGTAAAAAGCATAACGTCAAAGGAGATATTTAAGCGACACCCAGAAGTAAAGGAGCAATTATGGGGAGGGGAATTTTGGACAAAAGGATATTTTGTCAATACAGTAAGTCGTCACGGAAATGAAAAGACTATTCAGGCCTATGTTAAATCACAGGGCAAAGAAGAAGAATATAAAGAAATTCATTCCCAACAGATGAAACTTTTGTAATACCTCGTAGCTCTGCTGCGAGGTAGTTTATTTGCACTAATTTCAAATTTCTAAATAATGCCCCAATTTCTAAATCTTAAAAGATCGTTTTTCAAATGTTTAGGATTTATGATTTCGGATTTTTTTAAGTCAATTAGACCAATTAGCAATTAGAAATTTTCATTTGATCTTTTTCACATCTATTTTCACATCCGGCGTATCCTCACCTTTCTTTTCAGCCGCCATTTTTTTCATTTCTGTGACAAACCGTTCAATGTCTTCATCCGAGAAGTTTTTTTCTTTGGCGGCTTCTTCCAGAGTGCCCCAGATGGGCTCCCCGCACATGATGCAGCGGATTCCCTGTTCCATAAGATAGCGGACGGAAAAAGGATAATTGTCCACAAGCTCTTCAATGAGAATGTCTTTGGTTATTTTGGGTTTTGCCATTTTTCATATCGTTTTTGAGATCACAAAGGTAAAGAAATCTGAAAGAATAAACCCGGCCATTCATGGCCGGGAAACTGATTTGTTTTAGATAAAGATACACGTTTGTAACTGGTTCGCTTTTTATGAAAAAAAGACTATCAGGATTTTACATAAACACCTAACACCTCAACTCCTAACTCACACCTTCCCCGGCTGATGTTGCGGTCTTAACAGGTCATTAATGGTTTTCACCGGATTAAAGGTGATCAGTGGCGTTTCCACAAACACAGTGATCCAGTCGGCCATGGCGCCGTTCCAGAGGCCGGGAAGTTCCTGGGCTTTCAGGTCTTTGCCGTTTTTTGACTTGATGGAGATAAAGCCCGTTTCCGGGTAAACAAACGCTCTCAAATCAAATTGTTCCCCTTTGAAATTGCGGAGACCGCATACCAGGTCAACGGGATTAAAATGAGTTGACCGGCTGACAATTTCTTTTTGTACCGGATCATCAAAATTGATTTGTGAAGATTCAACGATTTGTAACGATAGATTGTCGTCTTCATCCGTAATCCAGAATGGCCCCCCACCGGGCTCTCCCTCGTTTTTTACCATACCGCATACCCGCATGGGACGGTTCATCTTGTTATACAGGAAATCAATCTGTTCCATGTCATTGTAACCGTCATAAGCGGCAGGAAAAAATATGTTGAGTTCCTTTTCGGCAAAATCCCTGATCTTCTGCCTTTCTTCTTTGCTCACGTTCCCGTCTTCCAGGATTTCGAGGTATTCAAAGTTTTTCTCCTGCAGTTTCATCAGCAGGCCCCCGATCACCTTTTTATACAGGTAGGTTTCTCCTTTCAGCCGGTCGGGAACCACGTTGTCAATGTTTTTGATGAAAACGATCTCACCGTTCAGGTCGTTGAGATTTTCGATGAGCGCGCCGTGGCCTCCAGGACGGAATAAAATGGTTCCGTCTTCATCGCGGAAGGGTTTGTTGTTCATATCCACGGCAATGGTGTCGGTTGAAGGTTTTTGCTGTGAAAAGCTGATGTCGAATACCACTTCATGTTTCTTTTCATATTTCCCTTTTTTTGCCGCTACTGCCGTTTCAAATTTTTGCTGGTGGTCGGGTGAAACGGTGAGGTGGAGGCGTGCGATCCCTTTTTTGTCGGTGGCATAGTGAGCTCCTTCCACAAGGTGTTCTTCCACAGCCAGGCGGGGTTCGTCTTCGTAGTCGTGAAAGAGCAGAAGCCCTTTGGGAAGCTGGGCATAGTCCATCCCTTTGCCAGTCAGAAAATATTCCAGGATGCTTTTGAATTCCTTTTTCTCCAGCAGATCATCAAGTGAGTAACCGGCATCCTCCAGCGTTTTTTTCAGCTCATTATAAAAAGCAAACTTCCATATGTTCGTGAAGAAATTATAAGGTGAATTAAATGACTTGTCGGCTTCGTATTTTTCAAGGTCTTCGGGTGTTCCGTTCCAGGATTCCATAAATTCAAACAGCGTCTTGAACATCCTGCTGGCTGCGCCCGAAGCCGGAACAAATTTAAGCAATTCGTAATCTGCAACATGTTCATCAAAATGAGCGGCCAGCCCGGCAGCTTCCGTTTCGGAGTAACAGTGCAATCCCTTCTCCTTGGTAGCCGGGGCAACCAGATTGATATACGGAAAACCTTTTTTGAAATGATCTATTTGTTTTTCAACGGTTTGCAGGTCTATTCCTTTGCTTTTGATTTGCCGAAGGTCTTTTTCTGTGAACATGGTTTTCAGTAGTTTTAAGTTTGGGTAAAATTAGGAAAAATGAGTGGATGTCGGGTATGCTTTTTAAAGTTGACTGGAGGGGTTACCACCTCCTTTCAGGTCGAAAGACTGGGCTTGTGGGCGGGAGTACCTGTGGTAGGGCTATTACGCAAAGTTGCGCAAAGGGTCGCGAAGTTTCGCAAAGTTGATTTTCATTTTTTATTGTTTCAATGATATCACACCCACCCAGCCGCCGCCCGGAGCCAAGTGGATATTCAGCTTTGAACCGTTGTTCACGGTTTGGGTTATCCTTTTGTAATCCGAAGCATACCTGTCGGCATTGATACCGTCCTGCCAGATATTGAGAATGTAATCGCCTTCGGGGAGGAAGCCGAGGTCAGCCTGAAGGTCGTGCTCATCCCAGTCGCCCATCGCGCCGAGGTACCATTTGTTATCAAATTTCCGGGCAATGACAATGTAATCCGATACTTTGGCCTCCAGAACAATTGTCGTGTCCCAAACCGTTGGAACGGGTGATAGAAAATCCATCGCATCCTTTTCTTTCAGATAATTTGAAGGGCTGTCGGCCAGCATTTGCAAAGGGCTTTCGAAAATCACATACATGGCCAGTTGGTGGCAGCGTGTTCCCTGGCTCATGGGCTTGTCCCACACGGCCCGGAAGTTCTTTTTGGTTGCATTGATCATGGCTCCGGGCGTGTAATCCATCGGCCCGGCCACCATACGGATAAAAGGCAGGGTGACGTCGTGTTCCGGGTTGGCTTTTTCTCCCCATTTGTTTTGTTCCAGGCCGGCCACACCCTCGCGGGTGATCACATTGGGCCAGGCACGGCGCAGTCCTGCGGGTTTGTATGCCCCGTGATAATCCACCAGCAGGTGGTGTTCCGCTGCTTTGCGGGCAATCCGCCAGTAATAATCCACCATCCACTGATCGTCGCGCTGCATAAAATCCACTTTGATGCCTTTCACGCCCCATTGCTCAAACTGTTCCAGCGCTTTGTCGAGCTGGTCGTCCAGCGCTTTCCATGTAACCCACAGGATCACACCCACATCCTTGCTTTTGGCATAGCGGAGGATCTCGGACAGGTCCACATTTTCCCTGATCTTCAGCACATCGTCCAGTTCGTACCAGCCCTCGTCAAGGATAATATATTCCAGTCCGTAATCGTGGGCAAAGTCAATGAAATACTTGTAAGTATCCGTATTTACACCCGATTTGAAATCCACACCATACACATTCAGCGCATTCCACCAGTCCCAGGCCACTTTGCCGGGCCTGATCCAGGTAACATCCTTCAATTCAAGGGGACATGAGAGTTTCCAGATCATCTCCGACTGCACAAGGTCTTTGTCATTACGGGTAATGATCATCACGCGCCAGGGAAAAGCCCTGTTGCCGGATGTCTGTGCCAGCCACGGTGCCTGTTTGGTAACGATCACATTCCGGTCACTGGTTTGCTTGGTTTCCAGCGGATAGCCCGCAAATTTGCCTTTTAAGCCGTAAGGGTTTTCTTTAATGCCTGTCAGGAACATTCCGGGATAATCATACAGGTCGGCTTCGGAAATAAAAACTTTTTTGCCGTTTCCCAGGTCCACCAGCGTGCCGGTGGAACAAAAACGGGACAGTGTGATCGCAGACAAATGAATGTATTTGTACTCCCTCTCCTGATGCGAGTGCATACTTTCTTCTTCGGGAAACCAGATGTAATGGTCTTCCGGGAAATTGAACAAGGCCTGCTCATTGGACACTTTCACCGGATCGCGCAAAGCGATGGACCATCGCCAGGCCACGCCATCGTCGTAAGCCCTGAAGGTAAGACTGTATCTGCCTTTGAAAAAGAGAGTCATCTCATTGAACCGGTCCCGGATATGATTGTATTTTCTGGCGATCACCGGGGACAGCATTTCTTCAACACTCCGGCGGCGCACCTTTCTGACCCTGGTCTGTTCGCCCATTTTCAGGCCGTTATCTAAATCCATCGAGATTGTAGAAGGAGAAATTACGGTCCCGCCATCCATCGTTACGGAATAGGTTGTAATGGCTCCGGTAGTAACCTTAACCTCAATGGTTCCGTCGGGGGAGGTGAGGGTGTAGGTTTTGGCGTTCACAGAACCAATGAACATAAAAATCAATAAGGTGGTAAAAAAACTTTTCATTATATGCTGTTTTATATGTTAATAATGATTTGTAAAAATCAGGAATATTCTGCAAACGGGAATTAAAGTCAGGCATTTTTTTTGAGGAATTATTCACAGGATTCATGAGGTAAATTTTAAATCAAAAAACCTTCAAACAATCCATTGCCAAAACCAAATAAATATTATTTTTGCACCCGCTTTTAAGCCCAGGTGGCGGAAATGGTAGACGCGCATGGTTGAGGGCCATGTTCCCGCTAGGGAGTGCAAGTTCGATTCTTGTCCTGGGCACGAGCGGAGCGATGAATGACGAGTGATGAATGTTGAATGGCAATCGTTCATCATTAAACATTCATCACTCATCACTCGCAAAGGCCCAAGTGGCGGAATTGGTAGACGCGCTACATTCAGGGTGTAGTGACCGAACGGTCGTGTAGGTTCGAGTCCTATCTTGGGCACAAAAAGCCATCTGTTGAATGACGGGTGGCTTTTTTTATAATCGTGCGGTCAGGTTTACAAAAATTCTCTGGTATGTATAGGCTTGCTGGAAAATAGCTTCCCAGGCTACGGAAAGGGAAAGCCGGCGGATGATCCGCCAGTTCAGGTTTACATCCGTTACATGTTGATTGATGTTTGTATCGTAATAGGTCTGGCGATAATCAACGTAACGGTAACCTGCACCGGCATAAAGTTTTCCGTGTAAAAGGTCGCGTGAAAGGTTAATACTGTAAATTCCGCCGGAAAGATAAGAAGTTTGCAGCAATGTTGCCGATAGTGTAGCTGAAATACCGATGCCCGGTACACGGCTGAAAGTTACAAAAGCATACAGGTTTTTCGATGGTGCGGGGTCTTGCTTTCGTGCACGATAAGAGGTCTTTACACCTATTGATAAATTCCGCACGGGCCGGTAGGTAATCTGAAAGCGGATGCCTTGCAGGGCGCCTTCATCAAGGAGTCGTTCCACAAAGTCTTTGTAACTTTCGTAATAGATGAGGTTTTTTCGCGAACTGTAGGAAACGGAAAACGACAATTGTTTGATGACACGGTAACGCAGCATCAGGTACAGATTGGTCAGGTTAAATGTTGAGCCGGCCGTGTCGTTAACTTTTTGGTAAAGTTCAAGTTCGGCTGTACCGAAAAAATACAGGTTTTTTGCCAGGGCATTGCTGTGTTGAAGGTAGATGAACCTGCGGTCGGTGCTCCAGTTGTTTTCCTGGTCAATAAAAGCTACCGTTGTCCGCATTTCACGCTTTTTTTTACTGGTATAAATATGCCCGAAATAAAGTCCGAATTGAAAAAGTTTGAAATTAAAACTGTAGTCCTGATAGTCGGGACGCGAGCCCGCAAAACCACCGATCAGGATTTTCCCGAAATTGTTTTCCACCTGCAAACCGTCAATGGCCCCCACACTGGAAAGGTTCGGGTTGATCCTGCGCCCCAGCCAGATACTCAGGCTTTTAACGGGCTGGTATTTAATATTCAGGTCGTAAACCTTTAAACCATTGAATACGTTTTTTTTAATATCATTCCAGTTGACATTGCTGTGGACAAAAGAAATATAGGTATTGATTGAGAAATTGGAGTTGGCAATATTGGCAGCCCTCAACGAAAAGGTGTAACGCATCCGCTGGCTGCTCCTACCGGGGGTGTTCGAAAGATTCGAATACGAAGAAACCGAAAGCCGACCTCTTATTTCCTGTTTGTTCGTTTTTGCTTCCACAGTTTTAGTAGTGTCTGCTGTTGTGGGGACAACCACCGGCACAGGCGTTGTCACCTCCACTTTTTCTTTCGTAATACTCTCAATCTTTTGCTTTGCTTTTGGTGCTTTCATGGCCACGACCGCATCATCAGTTTTCAATTTAATGTTTGAAAGAGGCAGGCATACGCACGAAATAGACGACAAACCGGTGACCTGTAAAGCAAGTATCATCTTGCCGTCGCGCTCCACAAAAAGCGTGTCGCCGACCGCGATACCATCTGTTGATTTAAATTTCACATATACATGTTGCGTTGTGATGTACGACACCCTTCCTTCTTCTTTACCTGCTGTGGCCTGACCGTTAAGATAATAGCCGGGAAAAATAAACAGACTGATGAGTACAAGATATTTCATTACCTGATTTTAAATGGGTTATGTGAATTACTGAAGTTTTCATCGCCTGTAGGATGGCAATCCAGGCAGGCAACACTGTTGTAAACGTAATGGCTCACCTCATCGTGTTCTTTGTCGGTATCGGCTTTGTTGTGTTCATGGCAGTCAATGCAACTGAAAAGGGAATAGTCGCTTGCCACAGTGTGACAATCGGAGCAAAGCGTCCATTCACCATTGTGTTTTCCGCTGTATATAGGAAAATATTGTCCGTCGTGGTCGAAGGTTGAAGGCGACCAGACTGATTCCGAATGGCAAAGCTGGCAATCGGTGGAGAATTGTGCTGAAGCGTGGGGCGGGTTGGTGGTCTGGTTGTAATCTTCCTGATGACAACCTACACAGGTATTGGGTGTGTTGTTGTAATCTCCGTTATGACACTCTGCACAATTGTTGGCGTTGTTGGCATGGGCGCCCGACAGTACAAAGAAATCATTATGGACATCAAAAGATGCCGGTTGCCAGCCCGGGTCTGTTGTGTGACAATCATCACAGTTGTCCGAAAGCCCGATATTCACATGGTTGGGATTGGTGGTTTTTGTATAATCATCTGTATGGCAGGCTGAACAAAGTGTGGGCGTACCTGAATACCCTTCAGCATGACAGGCGGCACAGTCGGCATTAATATGGGCTCCGGTTAATGGAAATGAGGAAATGCTGTGATTAAATCCTCCTTCGCCTGAGCCGTCCGGGTGGCATTCCAGGCAAGCCACACTTTCATAAACGTAACCGCCAACCTCGTCGTGTTCACCATCCGTATCGTTTTTTTCGTGGCACTGTGAAGTTGTGCAGGTAAACAATGAATAGTTGTCGGGGTTGGTGTGACAATCGGAACAAGTATTCCACTCACCGCCATGTTTCCCTGAATAGATGGGAAAAAGGTTGTCATGCTCTTTAAATTCCGCAGGCCTCCAGCCGGGGTTTGTTGTGTGACATTCTATACAATTTGTTGAAAAGCCTAACTGTTGGTGGTTAGGGTTTGTGGTTGCATTGTAATTGGTTTCGTGGCAGGAAATGCACTCCGAAGAAATATTTGAATAATCATTTGGATCTTTGTGGCACCGGGAACAGTCATTTATAGCATGGCCCTGTGTAAGGGGGAAAATAGTGTGCGCAAAATCGGCACCCGTCCATGAAAAAGCATCCATTTTATGGCATTGTTCACAATCGGTGGAATAATTGGCTTCCACGTGATTGGGAGCAGTTGTAGCCTGGTAATTGTCAAGGTGACAATCCACACATTCCACTCCCAGCGGATCGAAGCGCAAGAGCGAAGCTGTCAGGTGGCAATCGTAACAATCTGCCGTGATGTGGCCGCCCAGCAAAGGGAAACGGCTGTGCTGGTGTATTTCGGTGATGTCTTCAACGATCCACGAATTGGTTGTGTGGCAACGTTCACAGTCGAAACCCACGGTTTGTTCGTGGATGTCGGTGTGGCAGCTCATACACTGGGGTTTGGCTTCCGAAAAAACAAGAGTGGGGTGGCAGGATTTGCAGCTCACTTCCCTGTGTTGCCCCTGCAGGGGGAAGTGTGTGGTGTTGTGGTCGAAAGAAATATTGTTCCTGTTGATTTTCCAGCTTTCCTGGTTGTGACATTCACTACAACTGATCTTCATATCCTTTCCGTGCGGTGAGTCGGAGGAAGGGAAAAACAGGGATGCAAAAAGTAATATTAATAATGACAGTTCTCGCATTTGAATTCATTTAGTTTATACAAAACAAAAGTATTCGGGCTTTTCTGTTTCTTTTTATGGCAACCGGAGCAGGCAACATTTTTATGTTTACCGTCAAGCGGAAAGCGTGTATTGTTGTGATCAAATTTACCGGCATTCCAGTCGCTGAAGCCGTGACACTTTGTGCAATCGGTAACGCCGTTGACTTCAAACTGTTTGTAGTGTTCGTCTTTATGACATTCAGTGCATTTTCCGCTCAGCACGGCAAACCTTTGTGTGGTCGTTCCGTTGGCCAGGGTTTTAAAATGGCAGGTGTGGCAACTTTGGTCACGGTGCTTGCCCAGCAGTTCAAAACCGGTTTTTGAATGATCGAAAGTTATTGCCGTCCACGTATTTACGGTGTGACATTTTTTACAATCCCCTTCGGGGAAGTATTTCTCATCCATGAAGGTACGATGGATGTTATCGTGGCACTGGGTGCAGGCATTGCCTTTGTGGCTGAAATCCCACTTGTCTCCCTTTTTATGACATACAAAACAAGGTGTTGCCAGATGAGCGCCTTCCAGTTTAAAACCGGTTTTGTTATGCTGTTCAACGCTAAAAGTAAAAGTGTCAAACCCGGTCGTGCTGTGGCAGTCGGAACAATCGGATGCCAGCCCTTGTTCTTTAAACTGTCCCTTGTGATAATCAGCATGGCAATCGGTGCAACGGTTGTGGTTTAAATGACCGGTAAACTTCGTTTTATGACACTTTTTACAGTCCACCGACCTGTGTTTGTTTTCCAGCTTGAAATTGGTTTTGTCATGGTCGAAGGAAGACAACGATTTAATGACATGGAAGGATTGTTCACTGTGGCATTTGGTGCAATTCAGGCCAAACTTGCTGTTGTGTACATCTTTATGACAGTTTGTACACGAGGCAAAAGCAATTCCGGCAAACTCCCTGAATTCCACACCGTTTTTAGTAATTGTTTTGTGACATTTGCTGCACTCCGTTTCTGCGTGTTTTCCCTTCAAAGGAAATTTTGTGTTGGCGTGGTTGAATTTTATGGCGGGCTTGAACTTTTGAAAATCGTGGCACTGTTTGCAATCGGATGGAAGCGTTTTCTGATGGTAATCGGTATGGCAATTCAAACAGCCGGTATTCAGCCCGAGGAAAGTGTCTTTCCTCTTTTTTAATTTATTGTCCGCGATAAATTCAACCTTATGGCATTTTTCACAAGCCAGCTTTTTATGTGTGCCCAGGAGGTCGTAACCCGTAAGTGAATGATTGAAATTATCCTTGTCAAAGCGGATCATTTTGAATTTCCTGCCGTGGTGTTCACTGTGACAAATTGTACAGTTTTTTCCCCGGATATCTTTAGAAACATGGTAACCCCTGTTTTGGTCAATTTGATTTTTGAGCGCCGTGTGGCAGTTAAGGCACTTTTCGTTGGCCACTTTTTCGCCCAGCTCATGGCATTTGGTACAGTTTGAAAGTCCTTCCAGGTGGGCGTGGGCCTGCGAAAGGTCTCCCGGCGACAATTGTGCAAAACCACTTTTGACAAACACCAGAAATAACAACGCCAGGAACAAACCGGTTGATGGTTTTGCAAAATTCTTATGAAATGGAAAAGCGGTTGCCCGTTTCATTCTACTTATGTTTTAAAACTGTTTCGCCGTATTTTTTGGTTATTTCCAGACCGATTTTTTTCAGAAAACCGGTAGGTAGTTCCCCTCCTGCAAAAATGTAAACCAGGTCGTTTTTCAGTGTTTCCTTACTGCCATCAAGTGTCGAGGCAAGGACGACTTCCTTTTCCTCAATCCTGGTCAGGTTTGTATTGAACCGTACGTCCAGCTTTCCTTCCTGTATGGCCTGTTCTATCCGTTCTTTGTTTTTCGGTTTTATACGCTGAAAAGTATCTTTGCGATACGAAAGTATCACATTATTTTGTCCGGCAAGCAGCATGGCTGATTCCACAGCGGAATCGCCACCGCCAACCACCATGATATTTTTCCCCTGAATGTCTTCCGGTTCCAGCAGGCGGTATGCCACTTTTTCGGTGGCTTCGCCCGGTATGTTCAGTTTACGCGGTGTGCCACGCCTGCCGGTGGCCAGCAAAACCCGGTGGGTCGTAATTTCCGTTCCTTTGTTGGTGCCCACCCTGAAATACCCGTTTTCAGAAACAATGGATTCTACTTTTGTGTTTTCCACAATGCTTACCTGATTCTTGCTCAAAGCTTTGTTCCATATTTCAAGCAATACGGCCTTGCTGGTTTCGTACAATTTGACTTTACCGTAAAGCGGGAGGTTCATGGGGGCGGTCATCACAATTTTTGACCTGGGAAAATTAAAAACCGTCCCGCCCAGGGAATCCTGTTCAAGGGTAATACTTTTGAGTTGATGCTTCCTGGCAGTGAGCGTAGCAGAGATACCGGCAGGCCCTGCGCCCACGATCAGTAAATCGTAATCTGCCTTATGATTTTTATGAACCGACCTGGCAATATTCTCGGCAGCCTGTTTGCCCTGTTCCACGGCATTCTTGATAAGGCCCATGCCGCCCAGCTCGCCTGCAATGAAAATACCGGGAATGTTGGTCTCGAAATTGTAATTGACATGGGGTAAGTCCACGCCACGTTTTTCAGTACCGATACAAAGGGTAATCGCCTCGGTGGGACATGCATGGAAGCAGGCCCCGTGGCCGATACATTGTGAGGCATTGATGGTCGTGGCCTTCCCGTCTTTGATGCCGAGGATGTCTTTTTCCGGGCAGGCCGCAATACAGGCGCCGGTTTGGATGCACTGGTTGATGTCAATCACCGGATGAAGTGATACGGGCTCGTGGGTGCCCTCTTTTTTGGCCAGCTCAATTTTTTCGGAGACAATCCTGGAAGCTTTCCTTTGCCGGCGCAGGTAAATAATCATGACCACCAGTATCAGAATAAATACCGTGGAATAAATAACTATTTCTTCTAACAATAATTCCATTTCAAAAAATCCACTTATAACCAAGAACGATAGTTACCGCCACATGGATAATCATGATAACCAGCATGATGATGGCAAAAGGCAAATGAGCAACATGCCAGTATTTGAAAAGGTTCTGCATGGTCGTCAGGCGTTCAATCTTTCTGTTGAGTGCAATTTCATTCTTTATCAG
The DNA here is from genome assembly GCA_964567945.1 of uncultured Lentimicrobiaceae bacterium. Taxonomy (GTDB): domain Bacteria; phylum Bacteroidota; class Bacteroidia; order Bacteroidales; family F082; genus JAADID01. The sequence goes on along the minus strand of CAZMOS010000090.1, from coordinate 2,800 downwards.
CCTGATGATTTTCCTGCTCTCGGCGCGACCCAATTTGTTTTGTTTCAGCGCCGACTTTATATTCCATAAGTTGCGCCTGTCATCAAAATACTTCTTTATATAACGTACAAATGTATTTTTATGTTTGATCTCAAGCCTTTTTTTAGTGGATTCAACGATCAAATCGTAACTTTCTTCATTTAGTTTGAAGTCGGTTTTCAGTATCCTCCCGATGTCTCCTTTCATTTCCCTGACCTCGTTCAGACTCAGTTCCCGGCCTTCAATACTGCGGGGTATCTGAATATAAATAAACCTGCCGATCACACCGCTGGCAAACACCGCCACCATGCTCCAGAAGCTGATAGATACCAGACCGCCAAATTTAAAGGTGGTATGGAAAAGTACCATAATGGGGCCGAGGGTACACAAAAAAATATGGAATTCAAGCCAGTGTTTCAACACCCCCCAACGCGCAATGGGACGCCATCTTTTACGGAGCATGTAGATGCCAACCCCGATGAACATCAGCAACGAACCAATTATGCCGAGCCCGTGGCCCACAGGCCCGCTGGATCGCAACATCTGGTAATCCGGATGATAAAATCTTTCTTCAAGCGGTGTGTCGTAATAGGAAAATCCCTTGTAAAACAATAATGCGGTCACCACCACAACGATAAGGGAAAGCAGTGTGATGAACAAAAAATGAGCAGTTTTCGACATAGGTATATTGAGGATGTGTACTGTTTTAGAAAATGAAAGACGGACAAAATTAAAAAAATATGTCTGATCAGAAAGAATCATTCTAAATAAATAGCATCACAAACCCATGATCAATCCCGTTACGGGAAAAGAATTACGTTCGTCCGGATTTAGAATTCAGCTTTTGAGTAATTTTACGATGAGTAAAACGGATTTATTTTGATCTATTCATTTTTAGCGGACATAGTAACGATTATTCACCTGCTGTTCATCCTGTTTGTGATATTTGGTGGCTTTCTGGTATTGAAGTGGAGATGGATTATTTACTTTCATATTCCTGCTGCAGTCTGGGGAGCTCTGATAGAATTCAAGGGCTGGATATGCCCGTTGACTCCGTGGGAAAACCAACTGCGGCAGGCCGGGGGAGAGGCAGGTTATTCCGGCGGGTTTATTGAACATTACCTCATCCCGGTTATTTATCCTGATGAGTTAACCCGGCAATTGCAGTTCATTCTCGGCGTTTTTGTCATCGTGATCAATATTGCCATTTACAGTTGGATTATTTACCGATGGCGGAAAAAAGCAAATGCCGGTTCTGAAAGAATCAAACCATAAACCGGCAAGGTTTTTTTATCTTCCCAGAATCCGTTTGAACTTCTTAATGGCCATTTCGATGGACTGGTCGGGTTCGATGTAATTGTATTTGCCCCAGTAATTTTCGTCAGTGAAAGCAGCAACGGTTTCAGCAAAGATCTGGTTGGACTTGAACCTTTTGGAAGTCTTGAACCGCGTAACATTTTTCGTGCTCCGGTCGGTGATGGCAATTTCCTGCAGGGTTGTGTAATTGGTGGAGAACATTCTCTTTTTCCATTTTACTTTGAACTTTACTTCTCCCTTGGCATAGTTGAAATACCATTTACCGTCCTGCTCCCTGTATTTTACAATATAATGTGTAAACACGGGGGTTACGGTAACTCCGGCAGGTTTTTTCCTGATAAACAGTTCGCTTGCAGCTTCCTGATCTGCCAGGTTCAGATTAAAATCGGCAGCCGTAAGCGCATAATGGTTGACTTCAACATAAAATTTACCCGAATACAGAACAGCTTTGGTATATTTCGGAGAGAAGGAAATGATATAATTCAGTTTTCCGTCCAACATGGTCTCTCCGCTCAGTTTAAAATTGTAATCCTGAAGTATCTCGCGGTTTAACAATATTTCCGGGTTCTTGACAAGGTCAAGCAATAACCCCGTATTCGGCCCGCCCTGAAGCTTGAACAGGAGCGTGTCCATTTTTTTGATGTTTGTGCCTTTTCTCCCTTTCAGTATTCTTACCTGATCGTTTTGCAGGCCTTTATAAGGCGCTTTGTAAATCTTCACGATGGCTTCTGCAAGCGAAACGTAGTTGTTTCTTTTTTTGATGGATTCGCGGTAAAACCCGGTCATCTGGTTGGGCTCAACCGGATAATTCTTTTCCACATTATCCAGGACTTTCATGATAATGTTGTAGGCAGGCCCTGGCGTAACAACAATTTCGTTCAGCATGATAACCGAAAGTTCCAGTTTAAGGATGTTTTTCTTTTTGGTGAAATCCTTAAGCGGGAAAATGAGATTTTTATAACCCAGGTAGGATACGACAATATTTTGAGCCTTGCTTTTCTTGCTGACCTTTAAGATGAACCCCCCTTCGCTGTTTGACACGGTGGCCGTGTTTTCTCCTTCCACAGCGATGGTTGCAAACGATAGGGGTTCGCCTGTCTGTGCGTCAACTATTTTCCCGTTGTATTCATTAAAGGTTAAAGTATCAGATGATTGCAAAACGGCCTTGCCGGAAACAGTGTTCGGGGAATTTGCAATTCCGGCCAGTGTGATTGCTGACAAGGCCAGAACGGATAAGTATTTTATTGACTTTTTCATGACAAATGGTTTTTAATGTATGAATAGATAAGTAACATACCTAAAGTCAGTTAACTATAAATTTACCTTTAATAATATTGTTTTCTGAATTTTCATATTTATAGAAATATATTCCCGGCACATAACCGGAAACATTGATTTTGATCATGTTATTTCCTGAAAATGTTTTACGGAACATTTCTTTTCCAAAAGCATCCAGAATATAGAG
>CAZMOS010000089.1:0-14977 GCA_964567945.1 uncultured Lentimicrobiaceae bacterium | reverse complement strand
GGATGATCGTGGAGGTATTCGGCAATAGACCATGCGATGGAAATGCCGTCATAAGTGCTGGTACCTCTTCCAATTTCATCCAGCAGGATCAGGCTGCGGTTTGAAATATTGTTTAAAATACTGGCGGTTTCGTTCATTTCCACCATAAATGTGGACTCTCCGGAAGCCAGATTATCTGATGCACCCACACGTGTAAAAACTTTATCCACTAAACCGATCTTTGCCGATTCGGCAGGGACAAAACACCCCATTTGGGCCATCAGGACAATCAGGGCAGTTTGACGCAGCAGGGCTGATTTTCCCGACATGTTGGGACCGGTGAGAATAATGATCTGTTGCTTGTCGTTGTCAAGATAAACATCGTTAGCAATGTAAGCTTCGCCGGGTGGCAGGTTCAGTTCAATGACCGGGTGCCTTCCGTTTTTAATATCTATGAAATAATCGTTGTTCAGTTCGGGTTTGACATAGCTGTATTCTTTTGAAATACGGGCAAAAGATCCCAGCGTATCCAGCCGGGCCAGCAGCATGGCATCCAGTTGAACGGGTTTTACAAAACCTGCAGCGTAATGAACAATTTTGTTAAACAACTGTTGCTCGAGAGCCAGTATTTTTTCTTCGGCGCCCAGAATTTTTTGTTCGTATTCCTTCAATTCTTCGGTGATGTACCTTTCCGATCCGGTAAGGGTTTGTTTACGGTGCCACTCCTGGGGGACTTTATCCTTGTGTGTATTGGTCACCTCAAGATAATATCCGAAAACATTATTATAACCTATTTTTAAAGAAGGTATTCCCGTCCGATCTGCCTCCCTGTCCCGGATTGAAACCAGGAAATCTTTTCCGGAATAGGCAATTTTGCGTAGTTCATCCAGTTCATCGGAAACTCCGTCGGCAATAACCTTTCCTTTTGACAAATTCAGCGGCGCCTCCGGGTTCAATTCATTTTTAAGTTTGTCGGCCAGCACAAGACAGGGATTGAACTGTTCGGCCAGCTTTTGCAGTTCTTTCTGTGATGAAGAGGTGCAAAAAGATTTTATTTTTTCAATTTCCCGGAGCGCTTTTTCAAGTTGCAACAATTCACGCGGATTTACGCGATGGGCAACGATCTTTGAGATCAGTCGCTCAACATCCCCAATTTGTTTCAACGATTCGTGCAACCGGGATTCCGTTTCCGGGTTATTTATCAGATATTCTACCACTTCCAGCCGTTCATCAATAGCAAGTTTGTCAACCAGCGGCATGGTTACCCATTTTTTCATCAGCCGGGCACCCATGGGCGAGTCGGTACGGTCAATTACATCTATCAGGGTTTTTCCTCCGGGGGTAATTGGTGACATCAATTCAAGATTGCGGATGGTAAACCTGTCCAGCCAAACGTATTTGCCTTCATCAATCCGGCTTAACCTTGATATGTGATCCAGCTTGTCATGATGGGTTTCATAAAGATAGTGAATGGCTGCCCCGGCGGCAACGATGCCGTTTTCCATTTCCTCAACGCCGAAACCTTTTAATGATGCGGTTTTGAAATGATTGATGAGTATCTCGCTGGCGAAATCAATGGAAAAAACCCAATCGTCAAAAACTGAAAGATAAAATTTATCGCCGAAACGTTTGATAAAATCCCCCCTTAATTTTCGTTGGACGACAACCTCGCTGGGGACAAAAGTTTGCAGAATTTTATCAATATATTCCTCGTTTCCTTCCGCCAGATAAAATTCACCTGTCGAAATGTCGAGCAGTGAAATGCCACTGATGCCCGAAGTCAGGTGAACGGCTGCCAGGAAATTGTTTTCTTTTTGTTCCAGCACATTGTCATTCATGGAAACCCCCGGAGTGACCAGTTCGGTCACGCCACGTTTCACAATTTTTTTGGCCAGTTTGGGGTCTTCAAGCTGATCACAGATAGCTACGCGGTACCCTGCCTTTACAAGCTTGGGCAAATAGGTATCGAGGGAATGGTGTGGAAATCCTGCTAGATTTACATAAGAAGCAGCACCATTACGGCGTTTTGTGAGAACGATACCCAGAACGCTTGCAGCTTTTGTCGCATCTTCACCGAAAGTTTCGTAAAAATCGCCAACCCTGAACAACAGCAACGCATCAGGATATTTGGCTTTGATGCTGTTGTACTGTTTCATCAACGGAGTTTCGGCATATTTTTCTTTCTGGCCCAAATCAAAATTACTTTCATGCAAAAGTAACAAACAGATGCATTGTTTTTGCCATCTTTTTACCTTTGTGTAAAATTATGGCTTGTGCGAAAATTAAAAAACAGTGAACTGAACCGCCTGAACGTTGAGGATTACAAAAAGGCCGAAAAAAATCCTGTTATTCTGGTCCTTGATAATATTCGCAGTTTGAGCAATATCGGGTCACTATTCCGTACGGCAGACGCATTCAGATTACAGGAAATATATCTTTGCGGTATTACTGCCAGCCCTCCGCATCGTGAAATTCAAAAAACAGCACTCGGTGCCACCGAATCGGTGGACTGGAAATATTTTATAAATACGACTGATGCAGTTGAAAGATTAAAAACAGACGGTTTTCAGGTTTTGGTTCTGGAACAAACGGACAACAGCATAAATCTGAGAGATTTTAAGATATCCTCCACAGATAAAATTGCTGTCATTTTAGGTAATGAAGTAAAAGGTGTAAGTGATGAAGTACTGAAATTGGCCGATTATTGCATTGAAATCCCACAGTATGGGACGAAGCATTCTTTTAATGTTGCCGTTAGCTGCGGGATTATCTTGTGGGATTTGTTGCTGAAAATGAACAGGATATAAACCTGTTTTTTTTTCAGAATCACCGGGGTGTTTAATTTCTTTTTCCCGTGTTGAAATCCTGAATAATTCTGCTTATGTTTGCACAATTAACAGTCTATCGTTCATAGTGATAAAAAAAATGTTGTTTTATCTTAAATTTTTAATACATTTGTTTGAATAAAAGTTGTTTTATAAAACTAAAAACCATGAAAAAAGTTTACTCAATCTTAACACGGGTCTTAATTGCAAGTCTCGTGGTTGTTTTGCCTTTAAGTACCATTGCCCAGGGTGAAACAACAACAAAAGAACAAAAAGCAAAAAAGGATGTTGATTCCTTTTCCCCTTACTGGTTTATCCAGGGTGAAGTCGGCCCCAGCTTTTCTCATGCCGACGTATCAAGATACAATTTTGCTCCCGATTTTCAGCACATGAGTATAAACGGAGCGTTGGGTTTTGGACGTCAATGGACAAAAGTTTGGAACACATACATCAATCTTGAACGCGGGTTTTTTAACGGAGAAGTCAGGAATATTTATCCGAAAAACATTAAAAACGGACCGTACGACCTGAAGTTTTCCAATGATTATTACGGGGGTAATATCAATGTTGGTGTTAACCTGTCCAACTGGTGGGGCGGTTACAAAGACCGTCTGGTCACTTTCGGAATACACGCAGGTGTCGGAAATGTAATGTGGAAAGAGCAAACCCGGACTTTAAAAACTGACAAATACTTTACCAGTTACGGTTACAAAAATGATCCCGACAGTCGTAAAGGCGGTGGAATAAACGGCCGTAAAATAGCTTTGACTGTGCCTGTCGGTGTTATGGTTAATTTTAACGTTAGCGATAAAGTGAACATCTACGGCGACTATGTGTACAGTTGGATGGATACCGACCTGGCTGACGGTGTAGTACATGGTGCCATGCAGGTTTACAACGATGTTTACTCTCATTTCAATGTGGGGGTTCGCCTGAAATTCGGTGCCGACAAGATCAAAAAAATGTCTGAAGGTTTCGATGAGGTGCAGTTGAACGTAACTCCCGATCCTATGACAGAAAAAGGTGATTCCGTTGAAGTTACCATAAAAGGCACCTTCCCGCCGAAATACTTTGATAAAAATGCCGTTGTTTGCTTTACGCCTGTCCTGAAATGGGACGGAGGTGAAATTCCGTTTGAAACCATGAACTTCAAAGGCGAAGCTGTCGAAGGCGACGGTGTTTTGATAAGCCATGACAATGGTGGTTCATTTACCTATACTTCAAAAGTGCCTTATGATCCCGCTATGGATGTTTCCGAATTATACGTAGCACCGGTATTTTATAAATATAACGGTACGGTTTATGAAACTTGTGCACAGGCCACCGAAGCAGGAAAATATTATACGTCCGCATCAAGAAAACTGGTTGACGGAGTTGTTCATACGGCAAAATATATACGCCATAATGAACTTGTAAACTTCGCACCTGATTTTTATGAAAAAGAGACCATTATCACCAAAACAGCCAATATTTTCTTCAGGGTCAATATGGCAAATCTTGATTTACGGCTTCCTTTGAACAAAGACAGTCAAAATGTAGCTACACGCGACAGCGTTATGAATGACATGGCCAAAGGTTGGGCAGTTAAGGACATTACCATCAATGGATGGGCTTCACCCGAAGGCGAAGAAACATTCAACCAGAATTTGTCGCAGAAAAGGGCTCAAACTGCTGCTAAATACATGGAGAAGAAAATCAAAAAGGCAGCCAAAAAGAATGAGAACCTTCCTGCCTGGGAAGACATCAAGGTTAACGAAATTGCCAATGGCCCTGACTGGAACGGATTCATGAAAGCTGTTGAAGGTTCCAATATTCAGGATAAGAGCGCAATCATCAATGTGATCAATGCTGCCGGCACAGCTTCCAAAAAGGAAGAAGAGATCAGAAATATGATCCTAATCTATCCCGAACTGGAACGTAGTATTTTGCCTCCATTAAGGCGCGCAATCATAGATGTGAATACTTACGAACCTAAACGGACAGATGAAGAAATTGCCAATCTGGCAACATCCGACCCATCTAGACTCAGCCTCGAAGAAATGTTCTATGCAGCAACACTAACCAATGATAATGGAACAAAACGAGTCATTTATTCAAATATCATGAACTTGCATCCGAAATGTTTCAGAGGGTATGTCAATGCGGCTGCAGTTGAGCTTGAAGACGGCAACCTCCAGGAAGCCAAAGACTTGCTTGATCAGGCTAAAGAGCGTAAGAACGATGCTTATCAACTTTGGAATAACTATGGTGTTTATTATGCTTTATCAGGTGATTACGCCAAAGCAAAAGAAAGTTTCATGAAAGCCAAAGACCTTGGCGCTGATGTTAATTACAATATGGGACTTGTAAACATCTACTACGGTAATTATGCAGAAGCTGTATTTAATTTAAGCAGTTATGAATGTGACTTTAACCTGGGACTCGCTCAACTGTTGAACGGTGACTATAATGGCGCCGAAAAAACATTCCAGTGTGTTGACCCGAAGGATGCAGAAACAAATTATCTGCTTGCCATCACTGCTGCCCGCATGGATAACAAAGAGAAAACTTTGGATTATCTGGGTAAAGCCTTTAAAATGGATCCGGACACGGTTAAGAAAGCCAAATATGACAGAGAATTTATCAAATTCGCTAATGATCCCGGATTTAAAGCTTTAGTAGGTTTATCAGAATAAAAACAACTTTTTTCATGGAAAAATCCCGTCCTTGCGGACGGGATTTTTTTTTTAATTTAGGATCAGGCAAACTGACTCGTCCTGACAGATTCAAGAGTGAAGATCGTGACCTTATAAAAAAGACTATTGACAATCCTCGTTTAGTTCCGAGGCGACATAGGGTTGGATTGCGGACGGTGGCGCCGTGAGAGTCCTGGGATTATAAAATACAGGACTTTGTTTCTGCCATTTGTTTCTCAGGACTCTTCATCAATGCAGCCCTCGAGACCTTCTCTGACTACCCCATCCCATGGGGATTCCTTTCGGTCAAGAGGGGGATAACCAGCCGCCCGTGCAATGATTCAGAGCTAAACGTAGCAGTGTCAAGTCAATTATAAAATGGCGTTTTTTATTGCCACGCTTACCCCTGCCTTCGCCGAAGCGGCTACGCGCAGGCAGGCCTTAATCCCCTAAAGGGGATCCGGCGCGCGTAGGCATTCCCCTTTCCGCCTGCCATATCCGTCAATTGACGGAGGCGGACAGGTAGGAGTCAGGAGTGCAAAGGGAAAGATATAATTTACTTGACTTGACACTAGGGAGGAGCCGGTTTCAGTTATTTTGACTAATGCATTCATCCTAAAACGTAATCCGGTGAATACCAAGCGGGTAATCTTTTTTTAATATTTCAATAATTCGTTTGTAATCGGGCTCATATTTTACAAAATCCAGATTATTTGTGTCCAGAATAAGAATTCTCAGGTTGTGTTGCTTCCTGATAAATTCAAAATATCCGCTTTGAATCTTGTCGAGGTACTCGTCTTTTATTTCCTTTTCGTAAGGCCTGCCCCGCATACGGATATTGCTTTGCAGTTTCGGGATTTCAAGGTGAAGATACACCAACAGGTCCGGCTTGGGTAATTGATTGTAAATAATATTGAAGAATCGGGTATAAAGTGTGAATTCGTCTTCAGCCAGGGTTTTTCTTGCAAAAATGAGTGATTTGATTATGAAATAATCGGAAACGGTAAATGTTTTGAAAAGATCGCCCGACCCGAGTTCATCTTTCAGTTGCTGGAACCGTGCAGCAAGAAAAGACATTTCAAGCGGGAAGGCATATTTATCGGGTTCCCTGTAAAACTTCGGCAGAAACGGGTTGTCCTCGAATTGTTCCAATATCAGTTTGGCGTTGAAATCATGGGCAATACGAGTTGCCAGGGTTGTCTTCCCCGCACCGATGTTTCCTTCGACAGCTATAAAATTGTATTTCAGCATACTTCCTGATATTTCCAAACTTCCAGATTATCGCTTAACAATTCCAGGAGTTCGCGGTTGGTCTTTTTAAAAACAGGATGTTCAAAATCAGGTGCAATCTCAACGAGAGGCAGAAGGGTAAACCGGCGCAGGTGCAAACGCGGATGCGGAACTTCAAGTGTTTTTTCCTGAATCCTGCTGTTTCCGAAATACAAAATATCAATATCTATTGTTCGTGATGAATAACTATTACCCCGTCGTTTACGCCCTAAACCGGATTCAATCTCCAGCAATTTTTCAAGCAGTTGCTGGGCTGTGAGAAAAGTTTCAATTTCAAGAATACGGTTCAGGAAATTATTTTCCGTTTGAAATCCCCAAGGTTCCGACTCGTAGATCGCAGAGTGTTGTAAAACAGCGCCCACACGTTTTCCGATCATCTTCTCTGCTTCCTGCAAATAGAATATCCGTGGCTCAATGTTGCTGCCGGTTAACAGGAAAACTTTGGTCGGAGTGTGCATATTTCAGGTTTGTACTGCAAAATTAATCAAAAGACTTTTTAAAATCTCTTTTCTCTTTCCCATTTATTTATTAATATTGTATGTATTATTCATTCTCAAAACTTTAGTCCCATGAAAGAATTTATCAAATTTATGTTTGCCTCATTTTTAGGCACTTTGCTTACTATTATTATTTTAATGGTAATCATGTTTGGAATGATCGCCGGCCTTGCCTCAATGGCTGAAAAAGAAGCGGTTAAAATTAAATCCAATACCATTCTGCAAATCAAGTGGGAAACGCCCATTTATGACCGTGCGTCCGAAAACCCTTTTGAACAGTTTGATTTTACAACCATGCAACCGAATCGTCCGCTTGGTTTGAATGTTATTCTTAAAAATATTGAAAAAGCGGAAAACGATCCCGATATTGACGGAATTTTTCTCAATATGGAAGAAGTCCAGGCAGGTATCAGTACCCTTGAAGAGATCAGAACCAAATTGATGGAATTTAAAAAGACAGGAAAATTCATCATTAGTTATGCCAACGGGTATGATCAGAGCGCTTATTACCTGGCCAGCCTGTCGGATGAAATCTACATGAATCCTGACGGACTTATTCTTTTCAAGGGATTGAATGCACAACTTGTTTTCCTGAAAAGAATGCTTGACAAGCTGGATATTGATATCCAGGTAATCCGTGGCCCCGACAACAAATACAAAAGCGCTGTTGAGCCCCTGATCTATGAAAAAATGAGCGAGGCCAACCGTGAACAACTGGAAACATTACTGAATTCAATCTGGGGAAAACTCATTCTGGATATTTCAAAAAGCCGGGGCATCAGCCTGGAAGACATTAACACAGCTGCGGACAACCTTGATTTGGTATCTGGAGAAAAAGCTGTTGAACTTCATTTTATTGACGGGCTATTGTATGAAGATGAAATATTGGAAAAGCTGAAAGAAAAAACAGGAAGGGTGGGTGATTCTGAATTGAGAAGCATCACCTTTGGAAAATACAGGCGTGTAAAAAATAAGAAAGCGGAAAAGAGTACAAGAAACAGGATTGCTGTTGTTTATGCACAGGGGAATATTATACAAGGTAAAAGCGAACCCAATACCATTGGTTCTGAAACAATGGCCAAAGCATTGCGGCAGGCCCGCGAGAATGATAAAGTTAAAGCCATCGTTTTCAGGGTAAATTCCCCCGGTGGCGATGCACTGGCTTCGGAAGTTATCCGCCGCGAAGTGGAGCTTGCCAAAAAAGAAAAACCGGTTATTGTTTCGATGGGTGATCTGGCTGCTTCGGGAGGTTATTGGATATCGGTAAATGCAGATTACATTTTTGCGGAACCCACAACCATCACCGGTTCAATAGGCGTGTTTGGCATTATTCCGAATTTCAAGGGACTGTTTAATAAAAAGCTGGGAATTACTTTCGACAACGTAAAGACGAATAAAAATGCTGATTTTATTGACGTGACAAAACCGTTAAACGATTACCAGTATGAAAAAATTAACCAGGAGATCACAAAAATCTATAACAAGTTTGTAAACCTGGTAGCTACCAACCGGAAGCTGGGACAGGAATATGTGGACGGCATTGCACGGGGCCGTGTCTGGGCTGGTACGGATGCAGTGAAGTTAGGTCTTGTTGACCAGATGGGCGGACTGGAAGATGCCATTGCCTATGCTGCCGAAAAAGCTGAACTGGGTGAAAATTACAGGATACGCGAATATCCCGTACGTAAACCGTTTTATCGGCAACTCCTGGAAGATTTGCAAGGTGATGCCAAAACATACATCATCGGCAATGAACTGGGCGAATACAAGACTTATTATGATCAGATGCAATCACTTAAGAAAATGGATGGAATACAGGCAAGATTGCCGTTTATTTACAAAATAAACTAATTGTATTGTTCATAATTATCCGAAATCCAGATATACTTATTTTTGGGTTCCGAAATCCTAACAGGGCCGCTTTCTCCCGGACAATGGTCTGAGTCTTATTTCTAAAACATTTTAGTTTAGAAGTATTATTAATTGTACTTTTGAACCGGTATAGATTTTAAATAAAACTATCGCCACTACTCATTTTTTTATCACTAAAATTTTTATCATGAAAAAAGTTTTCATTATTACACTTGTTGTCATTCCCTTTATGCTGATGGCTCAAAAAATTAACAAACCCAATATCCTGGTAATCTGGGGTGATGATATTGGTCAATCCAACATCAGCGCCTATACTTTCGGGCTGGTGGGTTATAAAACGCCGAACATTGACCGGCTTGTAAAAGAAGGCATGATGTTCACCGATTATTATTCTGAGCAAAGTTGCACTGCCGGCCGCTCGTCTTTTATTCTGGGGCAAAGTGTTTTTCGCACAGGATTAAGCAAAGTGGGCTTGCCAGGAGCTAAGGAAGGAATTTCCGAAGAGGATCCTACTATTGCAGAACTGTTAAAACCGTTAGGTTATCGAACCGGTCAGTTCGGCAAAAACCATCTCGGAGACAGGGACGAACACCTGCCTACGAATCACGGTTTCGATGAATTCTTTGGCAACCTTTATCATCTGAATGCCGAAGAAGAACCTGAGTTGCCGGATTATCCCGATCCCAAAAAATACCCGGATTTTGCAAAGAAATATGGCCCGCGGGGTGTTATACATTCTTATGCCGGTGGCAAAATTGAAGATACGGGTCCACTTACCAAAAAAAGAATGGAAACCATTGATGATGAAACCATTGAAGCAGCTAAAAAATTCATCAGAGAAGCTGTTAAATCCGGAGATCCGTTTTTTGTCTGGTGGAATGGTACACGTATGCACTTCCGGACTCACGTAAAAGCTGAACACAGAGGTATATCGGGACAAGATGAATATGCCGACGGCATGGTTGAACACGATATGCATGTCGGTCAATTGCTTGATCTTCTGGATGAGTTGGGAATTACTGAAAATACCATCGTGCAATACGGAACAGATAATGGCCCCCACAAAAACACATGGCCTGATGCCGGCATAAATCCGTTCCGGGGAGAAAAAAACTCAAATTGGGAAGGTGGCTGGAGAACGCCTTCAATGGTTCGCTGGCCGGGCCATATCGAAGCAGGTTCCGTATCTAATGAAATTTTTTCGGGTATGGATTGGATGCCAACTCTGCTTGCCGCCGCCGGACAAGATGATATCAAGGAAAAACTCTTAAATGGATATAAAATCGGTGACAAAACTTATAAAGTTCATTTGGACGGATATAATATGCTACCGTACCTGACCGGGAAAGAAGAAAAAGGCAGAAGGCATGAGATTTTTTATTTTTCTGATGACGGTGACTTAACAGCAATAAGATATGATAACTGGAAGCTTATTTTTATGGAACAGCGGGCCCCCGGTACAATGCTTGTGTGGTCTAATCCGTTCACTCCTTTAAGGGTTCCTTTGATTTTTAATTTGAGAAGAGACCCTTATGAATTTGCACAAATTACATCAAATACTTATTATGACTGGTTATTGGATCATGTTTTTTTGTTGGTTCCCGCACAGGATATTGTCGGAAAGTTTTTAATGTCTTTCAAAGAATATCCACCACGAATGAAAGCGGCAAGCTTTAGCCTGGATAAGGTGATGGAACAACTGTCTTCTCCGGGTGAACATTAAAAGATAATGTTAAAGACCGGACAGAATTTTTTGTCCGGTCTTTTTAAAATAAACAATATGAAGAAAGCATTAATAACGAATTTATTAGGATTAGGTTTCCTGATTGGTGTTTTTCTTTCCTGTACGTCAAATACAGAAGATAATACAGGAAGCGTAAACCGGCTAAATGGGAATGAAATAAAATCAGACCCTCTGCCATCCTGGAATGAAGGCAAAAACAAAGCAGATATTATCAGTTTTGTAAATGCTGTTACCGATGAAAACGGTATGGATTTTATTCCCGTCAAAGAACGAATAGCCGTATTTGACAATGACGGGACGATGTGGAGCGAACAACCCATGTATTTTCAGTTTTTCTTTGCCGTGGACAGACTGAAAGAGTTAGCCCCTGATCATCCCGGCTGGAAAAATGAGGAACCTTTTAAATCAATCCTTGAAAAGAGACCGGAAGCCCTTTTAGGTAGCGGGAAAGAAGGTATCGGGAAAGTTCTTCTTGCCACACACACCGGAATGACTGTGAGCGAATTTCACCTTATCGTAACCCGTTGGATAAAAACAGCACGGCATCCTGTTGACAATAAACCATATACCGATTTTATTTATAAACCAATGCTGGAATTGTTGCAATACCTGAAAGCAAATGGCTTTAAAAATTATATCGTTTCAGGAGGAAGCCTTGAGTTTATGCGACCCATAATTTGTGATATTTACGGAATACCGGATGAGCAAATTCTGGGAACTACATTTAAAAGCAAATATGAATATAATAATGGTAATCCTGCGATAAACAGACTTGCTGAAATGTCATTTTATAATGACAAGGGAAATAAAGTTGTGAATATTCAGAAAAGTATTGGAAAGAAGCCCGTTTTTTGTGGTGGCAATTCGGACGGTGACCTGGCCATGATGCAATGGACTGCATCAAATAATTACAAAACCTTGAAGCTGTATATTCATCATACCGATTCCATAAGGGAATGGGCCTACGGCCGACACTCAAAAATAGGGCATCTTGACAAAGGACTGGATCAGGCACGCCAAGACGGTTGGAATGTTGTTGATATGAAAAACGACTGGAAAATGATTTTCATAAATAATTAAAATTCAACATCTTTTTAAAAAACCCGTGAAATACATCCCGCCGGATATAACAGAATATTTAATGATCATTTTTCACTATATAATTTTATAAAAACAAAAAATTGCCCAGACAATAAAGGGCATCAGAATTTATTATATTCAAATTTTTCAGCTAGAAAACCTGAAAAAAGCATGAATCGCCTCCGCTTTGCTTTTTCCGATGCCCTCCACTTTTTTTAATGCCTTCACGTCAGCTATGACGATTTGCTCAATGGTTTTGAAATGCAGCAGAAGGCGGTTTGCCAGTTCAGGCCCGATACCCGGCAGACTTTGTAAAAGAAAATCCTGTTGCCGTTGAAGTTTTTTGGGTTTGATGCCTTTTTTGCGGAGCAGGCCGGTCGGGTGCAGATTTTGCTGTGAAGCCATCATGATCAGCCGTGCCGTATCTTCTTTTCCCGATGACCGGATAACCGGTATCTGCCACGACAGGCTCACTGACAACAGGGCGCCCTTTATGGCTTCGGCACTTATTTTATGATTCGTTTTAAAAGGGTTTCCTTCCACAATGATCAAAGGTGCTGCACCTGATTTTCTTAACCGGGCACATTGACCGAACAACCGTCCGTTTATGATGGATTGCACAAAGTCGGTACTTGTTTTCCGCTCGATGACAATGTCATTGTCAATCATATAATCGCCCGTAACCAGTTGCTGCATAACAACAGTTACACTGTTTGCCGCAAGAATATCCGGGATGCCGGAGCTGATCTCGCGGTTATCGGCGATGATGGTAAGCTCCACGGAATTTGGGTTTAAAGTTTGTACATAATCGGTATTAAAATAAATCGGCGGGATTGATCAGTAAAAAATCCTGCCAGGGCAATCCTGATTCGCCAATGAGCATAGGTTTGCTCTCCGGAAAAACTTTTTGAAATTCACGTGAGCCTTTAGCTAGTTTTTTCGGCCCGCTTTTTATTTCCAGCCCAATGAGCTGAGTACCTTTTTTAATAACAAAATCTATTTCGTGATTTTGATGTCTCCAGTAATATACAACGAAGTAACCTGAACGGGAATGATTTAATAAATGTGCTCCTATTGCCGATTCCACATGTCTGCCCCATTCTTCCGGTTTAAAAAGTATTTCTTTGAACGTACTGTTTTTCTGGGCGGTCATCAATGCTGTGTTATAAACCTGATACTTGGGAATGGAATTTCTACGTCGAACCGTTTCCCTGTATAAATTCTTGATCCCGCCTACCAGCGCTGCTTCATTTAACAAATCCAGATAATAGGACAAGGTGGTTGTGTTCCCTGCATCCTGTAATTGTCCGAGTATTTTATTTAATGATACGATTTGTCCTGAATAGCTACAGGCCAATTCAAACATGCTCTTCAAAAGGGCCGGTTTACGAACAGGCGCAAGCATTAAAACATCTTTCATTATGGTCGGCTCAATCAGGGAATCCAGCACATATTGTTTCCATCTGTTTTCATCTTCAATCAAACCGGCTGCCCCCGGGTAGCCACCAAACCAGACATACTGTTCAGGAGTAAACCCAAATGCATTTTTCATTTCGGAAAGTGACCAGTGCATCATTCTTGTAACCTCGTATCTTCCTGTAAGGGATTCACTTAAACCTTTCTGGAGCAACAAACTCGCCGAACCCAGCAAAATGACTTTAATATTGATATTGTGGAAACTGTCGCCGTCCCACAAAGCTTTGACCTGTTCACTCCAATCCGTTATTTTTTGAATTTCGTCAATTACCAAAAGAAACTCTTCTGCATCATGTTTCTTTTTAAGGGCCCTTGCAATTTCCCATTGTTGACCAATCCAGGCGCTTCCTGCTGCCACTGCATCTGCCGAGGCATAGTGATAAAAAATTTCAATTTCCTGAAGCAGTTGTTTGATCAATGTGGTTTTACCTACCTGCCTGGGACCTAATATTACCTGGATAAACTTTCTCGGCTCATCAATTCGTTTTTTAATATCCTGATATTGTGCGCGTTTAAACATTATTTTCATTTTACTCAATATACTGCGTAAAAATACTCAATATATTGATAAAAAGCCAAATATTTTTTATAATGAATTAGTTTAAAATAGCTGAAAAAGTCCGGACAGGTTACTTTCGCTATTGATATCTACAACAAAAGTTTCCAATATCCGGAAAATACTGATGAATATGTTTACTTTTATTCTGCATATAAAAAAGCCAATTTAAATTCAAAAAAATGGATAAACCAAATAAATACTCAGACTCAGAATTAAATGAGATATGGAATAAGAATCTTGTAGGCTGGGGAAGTAAAACTTATTTTGCTGCTATCATCCCATACATAAGCAAATTTATACAAAATAACAACTGTAGCGGGTCTTTGCTCGACTTGGGGTGCGGTTATGGTCATAAATCAATTGTATTTAATAAAATCGGTTTTTGTGTTACAGGTATGGATAGTGACTATGAACGGATTTCGAAAGCAAAATTAGAATATCCGAACATTAATTTTTATTGTCATAAAATTGTATCTACTCTTCCCTTTGAAGATAATTCTTTTGATGCAATCTTTTCCTGTAGTGTTTTTCAATACATTGAACATGAGTCGATATTAAAAGAATGCAGAAGAGTATTAAAAAATGATGGTTGCATAATAATGGTTGAAAATTTAAAAAGTAACCCTATTACAAGAATAGGTAGAGCATACCTAAAGCTTATTAAGCATAATTATCAATCTTACCCATGGAATCATTTTACTTTGTCAGAAATATCTAATGTCAGAGATGAATTTCAGAATTCATCTCTGGATGTTTTTCATTTTTTATCCCCCTTGTCTCACTTGAAGTTTTTTAAAACCCATTATCAAAGTCTATTTAGATTTGACCAAAAATTATTAAAAATTAAATTTTTAATAAATTATGCATGGTTGGTTCTCCTAACGGGAATAAATAAATAATGGAACTATCTAATATATTTGGAAGAAAATAATCAATCAAGAATATTTATCAATTTATTCTTGATGTAAACTACTCGAATA